>CAJUOE010000270.1 GCA_910587895.1 uncultured Lachnospiraceae bacterium | reverse complement strand
CATCGAACAGGTACTTTCCATCTTACTGGACAACGCCTTAAGCTATACGCCGGCAAAAGGCACGGTTCGCCTCTCTTTGCAGGTTATCTCAGACAAGCTCATCCTGCAAGTCGCCGATAATGGCGCCGGCGTCCCGGATTCCGAAAAAAAAGCGGTATTTGACCGCTTTTACCGCTGTGACAAATCACATAAGGATAAGAACCATTTTGGACTCGGGCTGTGTATTGCACAGGAAATTGTACGCCTGCACAAAGGACAGATCTGTCTCGAAGACACCCCCGGAGGCGGCGCAACCTTCCGGGTAATCCTCAATCTTACAGCCTCAAAAGTTCCAGAATTTCCTCTCTCGTGAATTTGACGCTCTCAAATCCTTCTTCACCCAAAAGCTGCCCGGCAAGGCGGCTTTTCTTTTCCTGTAGCTTTAAGATATTTTCCTCAATCGTCCCTTTGGCAATAAGCTTATACACCGTGACCGGATTCTTCTGACCAATCCGGTGCGCACGGTCTGTCGCCTGATTCTGCACCGCAACATTCCACCAGGGATCATAGTGGATCACAATGTCCGCCGCCGTCAGATTGAGTCCCGTTCCCCCGGCTTTGAGGGAAATACAAAATACCGGGACATCTCCTGTCTGAAATTCCTCCACAAGCTCCGTGCGCCGTTCCTTTTTGGTTGCTCCCGTAAGGCTCAGAAACGGAATATGCGCATTTTGCATCTGCTGCTGGATTCTCGATAACATGGTCGTATACTGAGAAAATAAGAGTATCTTATGGCCACCTTCGATGGCGTTTTGCATGAGCTCCATGCACATCACAAGCTTTGCGGATTCGTCATGGTAATCTTCATATACCAGAGCCGGATCACAGCATAGCTGCCTAAGGCGCGTCAGTTCCGACAGCATTTGGATTTTCTGCGTCGCAAATTCCTCTTCCGTCTGCCCTTCCAGCATCAGCTTTAACCGCTGTACATGCGCACGGTATAATCGCATCTGTTCTCCCTCCATGCCGGCATAAACCGCCTCTTCCAATTTTGCGGGAAGTTCCTTTAACACATCCTGTTTTAACCGCCGCAGCACAAAGGGACGTATCATCCTGCGCAGGCAATCCATTTCTTCCTCCTGGTTTCCGGCAACAATCGGAACCTCAAACTCTTCCCGGAACCGCTTATAGGGAAACAAAAACCCCGGCATCAGATAGTCAAAAATGCTCCACAATTCACTGAGCCTGTTTTCAATCGGCGTCCCGGTCAACGCCGCCTTGAAATCAGCCCGTATCCCCTTTACCGCTTTCGCTGCTTTTGTCGTATGGTTCTTGATATACTGCGCCTCATCAATCACCTGGATCCCAAAATGGCAATCCCGGTAATAAGAACTGTCACGGCGCAGCAAATCATAGGAAGTGATTAAAATATCCTCCGCGCCTGCATGTTGAATCAGTTCTTTGCGCTCCTCCGCCGTACCCGTAACTGTGAGCACAGACAACGTCGGCGCAAACCGTTCTATCTCACTTTTCCAGTTATACACAAGCGAGGCGGGACAGACAATCAATGCAAAGCAGGGCGCGCTCGTTCCTTCCTCACGCTCAGACAACAGAAATGCAATGATTTGCAGTGTTTTCCCCAATCCCATATCGTCTGCAAGTATTCCGCCAAATCCATTATTTTTCAATGTCTTCAGCCACAAAAATCCCTGTTTCTGGTACTCGCGCAAGACCCGTTCCAGAGAACAAGGAACCTCAAAGTCATTGTCCTCTACCGTTTTCATATTCCGTATCAGCGCACGGAAATCTTTGTTCTTCCTCGCATGAAATCCATGACGGTCCCGCAGCTCGCCGTCAAGATACAGCGCGCGGTATTTCGGAAGGCGGACGTTCCCGCTCTGCCAGTCTGCGGCTGAGATTCCCACACCCTCCTGAATCCGTGAAAGAACGGAAAGCCCATCCTCTTCCATGCGCAGGAAATCACCATTTTTCAGCCGGAAAAATTTTCGTTTTTTCTGATAGGCCGAGAGAATTTCCACCAGTTCTGTCAACGGCATTTCAAAACTCTCAAGCGTTAATTCCAAAAGGTCTTCTTTCAGGGAAACACCTACAGAAATTGCCGGGGACTGCCGTACCTCCATGGATTTCAGCTCGTCGCTGACATACACGGCGCCCATTTCAGACAAGGCCGCCATGCCTTCTGCCAGAAGCTCATATAATTTCTCCTCATCCCCGACAATCACCATCTGTTTCTTCTGCGGATCCACATTGGCAAACCAGCCCTGTACCTTCTGCCGTGTTTTTAACTCCTCCATTTCATCACGGTTGTCCAGAATCTTTGGTTTGTCATAAACGTTATATTTCTTCTCCCCATACACGGCAAGCAGCTCACAGGTCACGCTCTGCCTGTCGGGCGCATCCAGATACAGTTCATACTCCGGTTTCGGCGGCAGGTAAATTTCCGCCTCAAATTCCTGTTTTTCCACCCGGTAGTGACGTTCCAGCACCGGCAATAATTCCTGACAGAAAGATGACAGCTCCGTCTTTCCCACGAAAAATTCTTCGTATTTGAAATTATTCAGATGCTCCCAGAAAGGTATGACTTCCTGCACGTCCTTAAGTGGCGTCCGGAACACAAAACCGCCTCTCCACTGATAGGCATACGCCTTTCCGCAGATAAAAGGAATCCGTTCTGTCTGAACGGTCACGCCGTCCTCCTGCCCCTGTATAATTAGCTCCGGACGATAATCCTCCAAAAGGACGCGCCATTTCTCCCTTGAACCATATTCCATATCCATCAGAAATTCCCGCTGTCCGAGAGCTGCAAAAAAATCATCGACATTCCCGCTGCCTATCTCCACATAACGCCCCTTATTCCCATAATATTCCCAGCCTGAACGCGTCGTTTCACGCATCACGGCCTCCCGCAGGAGAAATTCCGCCAACGGCCTGCTCTTTTCCTCAAACGCCTCTATCGTATGATAAAATTCCAGCTCTTTCCCATAGCTTACAAATTCTCTGCGCCTTAAGGAATTCGCAAAGGTCTGCGTATTCTTGAGCACATACTTCTTTTTCGCCCCAATCTTGAACTCCGCATAGACTTTCCCATAGGACATCTTAAGCTGCGGTATCAGTTCAATTGTCCCGTTTAAGGCTTCCTGCTGAAATTTCAACCGTTCCTTCTCCCGGTAGTTTTGAATCAGGCGCGTCACGCCATGGCTGCTGCTGCGTCCCGGCTGTATGCCGTGGCTGGCGGAGGAGCCTTCGGGAATGAATCTGTCTGTCCGATGCTGATTATTAATGTTATTACTTTCTGTTTGTCCATATTGCTCTTTTAATGCCATGAAAATACTCCTTTTGGGTATACAAATCCCTGCGAATGGGATAAAATAAATATGCTGAAATTTACAAAAATAACTACGAGGATAAAACCATGCCAGGATTTACGACACATTACTTATTTGGATTAAATACCTACAAACAATTTGGCCATTCGTTTCTAAAACAGGTCATCCGTGATAACCATACGGCCTACAGCTTGGGGTTACAGGGACCGGACATTTTCTTTTATTTCCTGCCCTCCTATATGGTACACCACAATAACATCGGCGCTCTGGCACATGTTGACCGGACGGGCGTATTCCTGAAATATCTGTTAGACAGCCGCAAAATATTCCACCGGCGCAAGGAACGCCGGATTGCAGAATCTTATATCGCCGGATTTCTGGGACATTATACCCTGGACACCCACTGTCATCCCTATGTATACTGGAAGACAAATTTCAAGGAAAAGAACGGTCGTTACCACGGCTGCCATATGAGCCTGGAGACCGATATTGATACAGAACTGCTCCAGTTCTACAAACACCGTCTGCCATCCGCTTTCCGGCAGAACGCTACTATTCGCCTTACGCGCCTGCAATTTCGCACAATTGCATCCATCCTGTACTACGTATACCACAAGGCATACCCGGAACTTGGCATCCTGCACCTTACCATGCGCACGGCAATCCGCTCTATGCAGTTTGGCACCAGATGGCTTCATGACCCCACCGGAAGGAAAAAGGCGATTGGCAGCAGGCTGGAAACATTAATTCTGGGTTATCCCCTGCTGACCACGCTGATTCCCAGCGACAGCCTCACGTTCCATATCGACCCCTTAAACATCCTGCACCAGCCATGGCAGAATCCATGGGACAAAACCCACATTTCCACAGACTCTTTCTTTGACCTGATGGAATCCGCACAGAAAGATTACCTGGAAATCTTATCCGATACAAACCGCCTCTTCCAGACCCCGTCCCGAACCGACGAGGAACAGGCACAAACCAAAGCGTTATTGGATAAATTGGGGAACAAATCTTACCACAGTGGTCTGGATTGCGGGATTCCCAGTTAGAATCATAACATACCGACGAAAACTTTTTATTGATTTTTCATTTCAGAAATGTTATATTATCAACATACTTGATTGTGGTGTCATCACTATACATGATGGTATAAAATATAATGATTTATAATAATATCCCTCCACTGATTCAAGGTGTTCGCACTATTTGTTGATTTGGCTGGGATATTTTTATTCCACTGAGGAACCTGTTATCCTATGCATTCTCTATCTGGATATCCGTCTTATATTTTAACAAATCATAAATTCGTATCAACCGTTTTAACTCCGAATTATTTTTTAAACAACTGGGGGTATGTTCTTTTATGTAGTCTTGCAGATAGCTCTGCAATTCCTCCAATTGTATTTCTTCTGGCTCCAGAAAAATCAGTTTTTTATACGCATTCTCCTTTGTCTCAGATTCTATAATACTTTTAACGGTCAACTCCTTTGTCATTTTTCTATAATTAATTTTTGCCAACCTTAACTGCTGATTAAGAAATGAATCTACTGTATTATGTTTTAACAGGTTTTCCTTTACCCTTTCAAAAACTTCTTTCTGATAATGAATTAAATATTTATACATCGGAAGTCCACCGGAATTATTTTTGAGCAACTCTGGAAGATACTCCTCTATCACTAATTCGGGATTAAAATACTGATTATCCAAAATTATATCCTCATATAACTGTTCCGCTTTTATCAAATGTCCATTCTTAACGACTCCTACTCCTAAGATAAATTGTTTAATTTTACTAATATCATCTAAATTTTCAAACCCTGTTGCAACAATCCTTTCTGATGCCTTCGTACTATTTGCCAAATCGTATATATCTTTCCGCAGTTGCCGTAATATGACAGGATTATATTTCGATTTTGTAGCTTTCATTTCTTTATAGATTTCCAAAAAATCCATTGTTGACACTTTATTCATTCTGATGCTATTTCCATTACTAAATTGCATTGAAAATTCTGAAATATCTTTTTGAGCCGAATATTCAACAAAAATAAGCCTTTCTTTCAATCGATCCAATTTTTCCTGAGTCAAACAATTTGAGATTGTCTCAAAAATATTTCTTATATTCCTGTCATTCAATGAATATCCAATAAAGATCACCGGATACTCTAAAAATATCGTCAAAAGCTTTGCTATTAAATAAGATTGTTTCTCTTCAAACTCAAGATAATCTTCAGCGGTCAGAATAAGGCTTTCCGGTTTTGTAACGGAGCCATGTATTTTATATATTTCACCAATGCCGGATATACTGCTAAATAACAATTCCTCTTGCCCTATATAAGTTGTAAACTTCTGAAATAGTTGTTCTGGCAGCGTATCGTAATTTGTAGTTATGATTCCGGACAGGCTGCGCTTTCCTAATTCCCTTAACAAAAGGATTTCTTCATTTTGAAAATCACATTGCATCGTTTCCAAATGTTCCGATATGGCAAGTTTCAATGCAGAACAATTATTTTTCAATTCATCCTCATGATTATCCCTAAATTCTTTATATTTTTCCAAAGTTAAGACTGCCTTGTTATAATCTTTTTCCAAAAAAGAGGCTATTGCCGGCTGTTTTCCATAATAATCTTTCTCCTTTACCATATTCGCATACAAATTGTATTGAAAAGGATTTCCACTAAACTCTTCACAAAAGATTTTTAATAACTCATCCCATTTTTCTGCTTGCATATATCTTTTACTAAACCCTGAACCTGCAAACAAAAAAGGTTGATGCCCTGTCTGCTCTATCATTTTGGTAATTAATAATTTTAACTCCATTGTATACCTTAATTCTCCTCTCACATATAATGTCACGTTCTCCTCCTGATCTGCCGTCTTTCCTAAATATTATTCAAATTATTTCTGCACATCAAAAAACTCCTCAATCTGCCCCAGAATAATCTCCATCAGCCGCGTACGTGCCTCCAGGCTTGCCCAGGCAATATGCGGCGTAATCAGGAGCCTGTCGCTGTCTTTGAGCGCCCGCAGCGGATTTTCCCTGCTCATCGGCTCGGTGCAGAGCACGTCAAGCCCTGCGGCGCGGATTTCTCCTGACATAAGGGCGTCTTTGAGCGCCTGCTCCGACACAATCGGCCCTCGTCCCAGATTCAGGAAAATTGCTGACGGTTTCATTCTGGAAAATGCCTCCGCATCCATAAGATTTTCAGTCTGCTCTGTCAGAGGCGCATGAACAGATACGATATCTGACTGCTCCAACAATTCTTCAAACGACACGCGCTGGTAATTTTCCTGAATATTCTTCCCGGTGGTCGAGTAGTAAATAACCTCGCAGCCAAACAGCTTTGCCAGCTCTGCCACGCGCCTTCCGATAGCTCCCATACCGATAATTCCCCAGGTCATGCCGTTAATCTCAGAAAATGTCTTTGCAAAATGGGTAAACATCTTATCCCCCACATATTGTTCCGATTTCACATATTCGTCATAATAAGGCAGATGCTCCAACAGATAAAATAACATGGCAAACGTATGCTGTGCCACAGATTCCGTAGAATATCCCGCCACATTGCGCCACGCAATGCCGCGGCTTTCCAGATATTCCTTGTCCAGATTATTCGTCCCGGTTGCCGTAACGCAAACCAATTTTAGATTCTTCGCTCCGCTAATCGTCTCCCGGTTGACGGGAACCTTATTCAGCACAATTACATCGGCGTCCGCAACCCTTGCGTTTACTTCCCGCGGCGTCGAGAAATCATACTTTACCACCTCGCCCAGTTTATCATAAGCGGACAAATCAATGTCGTCCCCAATCGTCTTTGCATCCAAAAATACAATCTTCATCATTCCATCCTCCTGTTTCAGTTGTCTGTCACCCACCGTACCCGGCTGCCCCTGTTGCCCTTTGTGACAACAAGTTTCCGATCCATCTGTTCTTTCAGCTCGCTCACATGAGAAATAATTCCCACAAGCCGCGTATCTCCCGCCAGTTCATTGAGAATTCCAATCGCACGGTTCCTCGCCTCCTCATCCAGGGAACCGAAACCCTCGTCAATAAACATCGTATCTATGTGAACCCTGCCTGCCGTCCTTCCTATAACGTCCGCCATGCCAAGAGCCATCGCCAGTGCGGCAAGAAAAGACTCTCCGCCGGACAGCGTCTTTACATCACGTACCTTATCCGTCACCAGGTCGTATACGTCCAGATCCAGCCCTGTTTCCCCCTGCTTTCCCAGGTTCTGCAATTTCCGGCACTGTAACATGAATTGTTCCCCGTTCATCTTTACAAGCCTGCGGTTTGCCTCCCCGATCATATACTTAAAGTATCTCCGCTGCACATAGGTCTGCAAATCTATCCGCGCCTGTCCGGTAAGATTTCCATTTGCCGTGCGCTCCAGATTTCCAACCATCTGGTACTGTTCTTTGAGACTCCCCCGCTCCTTTTGCAATGCGATAAGGTTCTTTTTCGCCTCCCGGTTACGTTCTGCCGCCGTAAAAAGCTTACGCTTTTTTTCTTCCAAAACATGTGCCTGTTTCTTAAGTTTCTCTGCATCTTCTATGAGTTTTTGCGTCTCTGCCGGTTCTTTTCCCTCCATCTGCTGTGCCAGAAACAGGCGGTTTTTCCTCTGTTCTTCGAGCGCAGCACGGTGTGCCGCTAATCCTTCTCGTGCAATTTGAAGTTCGCGTTCTGCCTTGTCCCGCCCTGTTTCAAGTTCATGTTTTTGTTTCTCGCATTTCGCAAGCTGTTTCTTTGCCTCTTCCTCTGATTTGCAGGACAGTTGTGCCTGTAAATCCTTTCCCTCCTGTTCTGCTTTTTCACAGGCAAGTGTTGCCTGAAACAGCTCTTCTTTCCATTGATCCAGCTGCTCCCGAATTGACGTGGCAGATTTTTGATCCTTCTCTAGTTTTTCCTGCTGCTCCTTCAACTGCTCCGCTTTCTTTCGGCATTTCACCAGTCTTTCCGAAATCTCCTCACAGGCTTTTTCTGTCTCAAGCAGCGCCGGCTCTATCATCGAAATCTCGAATCCTTCTTTAAACATCCGCTTTCCATCCCGCATCAACAGCGCCAATTGCCGTTCATATTCTTCCTGAATCCTCTGAAATTCTTCCCGATATTCCTGGAGTTTTCTGTCTGCCAGCTCCCGTGCCTGCTTTGCCTTATCTACTTCCTGTTTCGTCACGGCCTCTTCGGAGAACACTGCTTTCTGCGGATGTTCCCGGGAACCGCAGACCGGACATGGTTCTCCCTCACGAAGTTCCTGTGCCAGAAATCCCGCCTGCTCCTCAATAAATCTCTGGTATTTCCTGTCGTGCTCGCAGCTTTTTTCCTGATACGCCTGAGACAAACGTTTGATTTTCTCCTGCCCCTTTTGATGGGCATCCTTACATTCCTCCCATCGCTCCCGCGTCTGCCGCATCTCTGCTAACAGGTCTCGTTTTTCTGCCAGATGCTTTTCCTGCTGCGCAAGTTCCGGCAATGCCAAAGTTTCCGCCTGCAATTTCTCAATTATCTTTTCCAGTTTTTGTATTTCCGATTCCGTATCTGCAAGCTCCTCTTGCTGACGCCTTAAGTTATGCTCCGCCGACTGTCTCCTTTGCCCGGCGCTTTCTGTTTCCTGATGAATTTCCCGCAGACGTGCATATTTGGGCATCATCCCTTTTAAGCCTGCCAGCTCTTCCACCAAAGCTGGCATCTGCAGGTCGATTCGTTCATCTATTTCTGCGCATACTTTCCGGCATTCTTCCTGTCGGTTTTCAAGTTCCTCTAACTGCTGCTCCCGTGTACGAATCTCATTTTCTGCATTCTGTGCCTGTGCAAACAGGCGGTTGGTTTCTTCTGCCTGCCGCAGCTTATAATTTTGCTCCTCCTGCTGTTTCATAAGCTCCGTTTCCCGCGCACGCAACTTCGTTTCCTGTGTTGCCTGTTCTTCTATTATCTGCGCTAAAACTGCCTGTATCTGTTCTGCATTCGTCTCCAGCTTTTCCCGGCATTCCTCCCACTGTTCATATAATGCACTTTCCTTCGCACACTGCACCCCCTGAATTTCATGGAGGCACAGCTTGCGGTTATCCTCAAGCTTTCCATACAACGCTTTGCCTTTCTCACGTAAAATCCTCTGCAGCCGTTCATAAATCCCGGTATCAAAAATGCGCCCGAAAATCTCTTTTCGCTCCCTGGAAGAGGCATGGAGCAGACGCAGAAATTCTCCCTGCGCAATCATGGAGACCTGCACAAACTGCTCCTTCCCTACGCCAAGAATTTCCACGATTTTCTCATTGATTTCCTTGATCCTTCCCGGATATTCCCTTCCATCCGGCATCCTAAGGGAAACAGACGCTTCCTCCGTCGTATAGGTTCGCTCCCCCTCTTTATTTTTTCGTTTACTCAGGCGGGCATAGCTGGGATTTCTGCGCACACAGTAAGCCTCGCCCTGATAGGAAAACGTAAATTCCACAAAGGTCGGCGTCTGCGGTGCGGCATACTGGCTTCGCATCATCATGCCATCCCGTTTTCCGCCGCTCGTGCGGTCAAACAAAGCATAGGTAATAGCGTCAAAAATCGTTGTTTTTCCTGCTCCCGTATCTCCGGTAATCAGAAACACGCCCCCATCCATCTGTGAGAAGTCAATGATTTCCTCCTCCGCGTAAGAACCAAACGCGGACATAATCAGCTTTTGCGGCCTCATAGTTCCTCGCCCCCTTCGTCCAAAAGCGTCTCTATGAAATGCTCTTCCTGCGCTGTCAACGGCTGCCCCTGCATTTCCTGATAAAAGCAGGCAAACAATTCCATGGGACGCATGGAAAATTCCCTTTCCTCCTGCCCCCGCATGAGGTTTCTCGTCCTGGTATTGTCGATCCGCACCTCCAAAAGATAATCGTAAACCTCTTCCAGCTGTTCCCTGGGATGGTACGGCTCCTTTTCATCGGTCAGGGTCACGCTTAGGAAATCATGGCGGTTTTTCTCATTAGCCCTTGCAATCACTTCCTGCAAAAGCCCCCGTTCCCGGCGTACTTCCTGCACCGGCGTCAGCGGAATCACATCAACCGTTGCCCCGGCGTCCTTTTGCCACAGCGTGACCATTGTAATGGATTTCTGGTGATGCTCCTCGCTGGCGGAATACTTAAGCGGCGTCCCACAATAACGTATATAAGGAAATTTCACCATCTGCGCACCATGGATATGCCCCAGGGCCACATAATCAAAATTTTCCACCACGGATGCGTCAATATTTTCCAGTCCGCCCACAGAAAGCACCGGTTGTTCTGAATCGCATCTTTCTAGAGCCTGTCCGCTATTTGTATAAAACTGATGGGACAAAAGCACGTTCCGTTTTCCATAATCAATTTCTTCCCGCTCCAATACCGCGCGGACTGCGCTCTCATAGTCGCATATTTTACCATCGGGAAACAGATGCCTCACATAACCCGGTTTTAAAAATGGCAGCAGATAAAAATTAACCTCTCCATATTCATCGGAAAGAACAATCTTTTTCAGGCGTTCCTCCTGCTGCACGGGTGCTGATGCGGACAGGTAAATCTGGTGTTTTTCCAGAAAAGAGGACGCGTAATTCAGCCGCTGCGCATTGTCATGATTTCCCGCAATGATAAGCACCGGAATCTGCGGTTGCAAAGAAGCCAGTTCCTGCAAAAACCGGTCGAAAACCGTATACGCCTCCCCGGAAGGCACGGCGCGGTCAAAGATATCTCCACAGATTAAAATAACGTCCGGACATTTCTCTTTTGCCTGCGCGACAATCTGGGACAGCACTGCCTCCTGATTCGTTTTCAGATTATAATTACATAACTGTTTTCCTATGTGTAAATCCGAGAGATGGAAAAATCTCATTTTTACTCCCTTCCCAGATACCGTTTCAGGTCTGCCATCTGGCTTTTGGCCTGCCGGTACCCTTCCTCGTAAAGCATCGTTAATTTGTCAGGGTTAGATTCTGTCCTGCCAATGCCAAAAGTATTTTCCGGTGCAATCACAAATACTTCCCCTGCTTTTTCCTGCTCGGCCAGTTCCTTCATGCATTCATTGTACCGCTCCGGCCTTGTCCGCAAATCCTCCACAATATTCGGATACTTTTTGTACAGCTTCATGGAGATTCCCCCTGCGCGCTCCTGTTTCTTAACATAGTCGCGCTCTCTGGTAAGGATTACAATATTTTTGTCGCATCCTTCTTCCATCGCGTGTTTGTAGGGAATAGAATCAGAAATTCCACCGTCCAGATAATAATGCCTGCCCACCTTCACCGGCTGGAACAGAATCGGCAGCGCACAGCTCGCAACCAATACCTCAAACTTTTCATCCTGTCTTGGAACTTCCAGATATTCCGCCTTGCCGCTGTGAATGTTGGTGACACATGCCTCCACCTTGCCCGGAAATGCCTCAAACGCCTCAAAATCAAAGGACTCAAGTTTATTCGGTATCTCTTCAAACACAAACGGAATATTATAGAAATTACGGTTCTTCAACAAATGCCGTACGCCCATATACCGCTTATCGTTCATATATTTCTGAATAATCGTCAGGTTCCTCCCCTTCTGCCTGGAGAGATACGATACCCCATACGCGATTCCCGCCGATACGCCGACAAAATAGTCCGGCATGATATCTTCCTCCAAAAACGCATCTGTCACACCACAGCTGAATACTGTACGGCTTGCTCCGCCTTCCATGGTAATTCCAAGTTTCATATTCCGTTTCATTCCTTTCTCAGTTAAATTACGGAAAGCCGGAATCCCTCGATTCCGACTCTCCGATACATTATGTTATTTCTTTACACGAATGGTCTTTGTTACTTTTTTCTTTCCGCAGGTAATTGTCAGTTTCGCCTTGCCCGTCTTCTTTTTGGCTGTCAGTTTTACCTTATTTCCTTTGGATTTGTTCAGCTTCAACAGTTTCTTTCCTTTGGCATCCAGTTTCCATTTGACAGTACCCTTCAAACCATACGTCTTCGCTGTTAAGGTAATCGTCTTCTTCCTCTTCACAGAGGTCTTTCCGCTTATCTTTATGACCGGTTTCTGTACGGTAATTGTACATACGGCAAAAATACCGCTGCCGTCTTTCGCCCTGACCGTAATATTTGCCGTTCCCGGCGCCTTTGCAGTTATCTTGCCAGTCGCTGACACGTCCGCAACCGCTCTTTTGCTGCTGATGTATTCCACATCCTGGGATGCCTCCCTGGGGCTCACAGCCGCTTTCAGCTGCAGCGTCTGGTATGCGTACATTTTTTTACTCTTTACAGACAGGGAAATTCCAGTCGCCTTAATTGGTTCTGCGATAACGCTGCCATCATAACTTCCGGTTATCTTCCCCGTCTCCACGGAACTTGTCACTTCCACGGTTATTTTTTTGCCAACGTCCGCTGCAGTCAACAGATACGCATCCTTCGTCGCCCCTGCTATTTTACTTCCATTTGCATACCACTGATAGCTGAGGTCGCCGCTGTTATTACTCTGTGCAATTTTTACGGTCAAAATATCTCCCGGATAGGAAACGTCTCCGGATCTGCCTGACGATACGGTCGCCGTCCCTGTCAGCACAGCCGGTTCATCCGGGTCTGGATTGCCTGGACCTGGCTTATCCGGGTCTGGATTGTCTGGATCCGGCTTATCCGGATCTGGCTCCTCACCAGGTTCTCTCTCAATTGAGCCGTTATATTTCCCCTGAATATACTGTGTCTCTACGCTGCTCGTAATTTTTACGGTTATCGCTTTCCCGATATCATTTTCCGTCAGTACATAGGAATCACCAGTTGCACCTGCAATCACGGTATTCCCTGCATACCACTGATAGGAGAAATCGCCCGTGTTGTTGGTGTCCTCGCTTACCGTTGCACGCAACGTATCTCCTGGATAGGAAACATTCCCTTCCCGGCTTGAGGTTACGGTAACTTCCCCGGTAAGCTGCACCGGAACTTTCACGTTTGTAGTTACAATATTTGTAAAATTCATGGCTCCCGTCACGTATTGATTGCCCTTCAATCCCAGAACCTCAATTGTATTCATGGCTCCTTCTACGGCTTCCAGCAGTCTGCTGTCCACGGTAATAACTGCCTTTCCGTCTGTAAGCGGAATCACCGTCTGACCGTCAATTTCTGCTTTCCTGCCATTCACCAGGAAGGTGACTGCGTCCACGCCGGCATCTGACACTTCAGCCGTAGCAGTCACCGTTCCATCTGTGGTATTTTCCTCTGCCGTCACAGAAATTTTGGAAGATACCTGATTTCCCAGAGATGCATAGAAATCTTCTACGTTTGTAACCTGCGTATCCATCCACTGTACACGTTTCTTTATGAATATTTTCAGCGACTTCACCGCTGCATCATATGTCTGGCTTGAGGTCAGAACCGGAGCCTGGTTTTCATCTGTAAATGCGTAGCCCCTGCACCTGTCATAGGAATAGGACCATTTCACATCGTTAGCCAGGGACGCCGTGCGGTATTTTTCCTGCAATGTATCAATCTTACCGCCCTCCTTCATAATATCCTCTATCACGGTCGGACGATATTTCTTATAGAACTCATAGGCTTTCGTCACAAAATAGGGGTCTTTTACCAGATAGCGGTTCCACTGCTCTCTCTGATAGCCCTGCTCCGCAAAGCCGCCCTCTCCCGTACCCATGCCGCAGAGGGTGGTGTGCCACTTATCATATACGAAAGGTCCGGTCATGCTGTACATGTTGATATTGCCCCACGCCCAGTCATAATCCCATGCCGGTCCCATCTTTGCCTTGCCTTCCAGATCTTTGTAGAGATACGTGCTGTTCTTCATGGAATCCCAGTTATTCACATACTCACAGAGCAGCCAATACTGCAAGAGGGAATCCAGATCAAATAAATCCGTATAATGCACCGTCTCCCCGCCATACTGGGTGGTAAAATCGTTGCTCCTAAGCGCCGCCTCATAGGCATCCAGATAGTTCCTTGCAAAATCCATCATGACATCGCTCGTTTTCGCATATTCCGGCGCACGGAAAAACATGGGGATTCTTCCATATTTCGTGGAAAACGTGGAAATATATTTGTATTGATCCGAGGTACTACGGAAATCCATATCCAGCAGGAACCCGCCGGTGACTTCCGGTATCGCAATTGCCTGGCCGTTTTCATCCTTATAGTAATCGGCAATCTGATAAGTTTCACCCTTATACACAACCTTTTTCTCTGTAACCCATCGGTAATCCTGTTCCATGATATCTTCTAAATCCGACGTCACGGTCTTTAATTTCAACGCAGTGTTTTCCGTACAGATTCCGATTGCAATGGCCTCCGCGATATCATCCGCCAGCCCTTCCCATTCGTGTACATCGACACGCGCAGAACCTACCCGCACATGCTCCGCCAGTTCATAGATGCCCTGGTACTCATCATTCAGAATCAACACCACATTGGTTGTACCCATGGAAACTTCCATGCCGACATCTTTTGAAAAATCGTACGCCAGCTCATTGCGCATATTCGTATGGTCAATCATATTTGCAAGAAGTACCCAGTGTTTATTTGTATTCTTGCTCGCCTTCTTGTTATTTTTGCCGAGTCCCAGAAGATTGGCTTTCTTATCAAGTTTCAGTTTGTACGGCTTTTTCACGCCCCAGGAAACCGCCTCATTCCAGGTGGAATTTCCACGGCCCTTAATCGTGGTCGCGCCGCTGTACCATGTTGCGGAATCATTAAATTCCTCATTTCCCTGTATCTTAATAGTGGCGTCTTTAGCCACGGTATTACTGTTGATCCCCTTTCCGTCTTCCGTTTCCACATAGACAACCGGCAATTCACTGCAATACGTCGATAACTGCCAGCTTAAACTGCCATCCTTTGCCGATGCCGTAACAGAGATAAACTTCTCCAGATCATCCTCTGTCGGCGTATAGCTGTTACTGGTATTGGCAATAACCTGCTTATCCACGCTCCACTGGTAATCCAGCTCCATCCCCTCCGGCAGGTTGGACACGGATACCGTCAGCGGCGTCCCGACTTTTGCATAATTTGCATCACTGTCGGGAGCAAACTGGAATGACGCTACCTGCTCGTTATTTGTCAGCACAATAATTTTAAACGTACGGCTGTAGCCTTTTGCTGTCTGTGCAGTCAATACCACCGTCGTATCCATTCCGATATCGTTCGGATGCGCAACTGCTTTCCCCTCCTCAATCGAAAGCGCCTGCTCCTGGCTGCTGCTCCAGGTTACCGCCTCTTCTCCTGCCGTCTGCGGCAGAATAATTTCCGTCGTTACGCCGGCAGCGCTTTCTCCTTCTGCAAATGTAAGCACAAGGCTTGAAAGATAAATTCTGCCTGCCGCACTGGAGGTAAAACAGATTGCCGGAACCGGATAATAACCGGCTACCGCCTGCCATTTATCTGCGGAAAGGTTTGCCGGCAGCGTGCCGCCCATCAGTTCTTTATCTTTCACCGCCGTTACTCCTCCAAGAGTCAACTGCTCCAGAGATGAAGGAAAATAGCAGTTTGACAACGTACTCAGAAAATCTGCGGTTCCATTTTGTGCCGCTGCAATCGCAAACGCATCATAGCCTTCGTACTGCACGATTCCCGTGTTGATGCATCCGGAAATTTCCTTACATGCCGACTGCGCCACACGCCCGATAATTCCAGCGGCATAAATCAAATCCTGCCTGCTGCCGCTGGCAAAAACATCCGCTCCGTTATAACAGTCTGTAACCGTCACATTCCGGTTGGCAATGGCATCCGCCGTCCGGCACTCGCCAATAATGCCGCCGGCTCCTACTGTATCACAGGTTGCCGAGGGATTAATTGTCAGCGTTCCGTCCAAAACAGCAATGCCGGAAATCATTGCATAGCCGTTCACTTCGCCTGCCAGCGTTCCCACTGCCGCCAGCCCGTTTGAAAAATCGGTACGAATATTGACGTCTGTAAAAATCAGGTCTTTTACCTGTGCATAGTCGTTCGCATCATTGGAACCAATCACACTGAAAAGCCCAACCTGCCCATACTTGCCTTCCTGCGCGATGGAACCGTCCAGATTAATCGTCAAACCTGAAATCACATGTCCCTGGCCGTCAAACGTACCGGAAAATACATTTGCCTCCCTTGGATCGCATGTACCCTTTACCCCAATATATCCGCCCAGGGGTTCCCACTCTATGTCAGACAAATCAATATCTGCCGTCAGCCGGTAATCCCCGCTCATCGGATAATTAGCGTCCACACCTATCTTTTGCAGATCCTGTACGCTTGCAATTTCAACAGGTGTATCATTTTCCCCTTCTGCATAGACAAATGCTGCGCCTTCCAGATTGGAAAACATAAGCGCCGCTGCGAGCATCCATGCCAGTAACTTCCCCCACAATCTGTTTGTGGAATGTTGCCTCATAAAAACCTCCTTTTACATGTGTTACTATGGTTTACATATAAGTATTCCCAATTTTATGATAAACAATATTATGATACCAGTTTATGGCATCGAATTATAATACCAGTTTACTGTATTAAAGAGGGGCTGTCGCACAAAAAAATCTCTATATAGATATAACTTGTTCAAAAGGTGCTCATTGCTACGCAATGGGCACACTTTGCACATAAAAGCGCTATGGAAAGCCAGCTTTCCAGACGCTTTTTGTGCAAGATGTCTTTGCTGCCTTTGGCAGCAAGACCTTTTGAACTTCATCATGCCGCTAACTTTCCTTAGTGCGACAGCCCCCTTTTGGTACCTTCTCATACCTGCCCCTATTTTCTCATACAGCTATCATACAAACTGGGAAAATCTTAAGTTTTATTCATTGTAACATAACAAATTCCAGGGGTAAACATATCTTTCTAAAAATTAAATTATGGAAAAGATCATATCCAGCCATCCGCGGCACACAAGTAAAATTATTACAAATAATTACTATAATTTACAAAAAACGATTGTTTTTTCCCATTAAAACAGTATAATTAATGTGAATCATATTTGCTTGTATACAAAGGAGGTATTTTCGTGAACCAGTCCGAAGAACTTCGCATGACCTATTCCAGCGTCATCACCAAAAAGAACCAGAAAATCGTTCATGTTTCCTTTGAACGGGGAAAAGATTTTGCAGAAGGCATCCTTCCCTCCGGGATGATTGAAAAATCCTCCGGCTTTACCGCCGAAGAGGTCGCACAACTCAACAATTACCTGCAACAGAATGCTGATGATATTATGAAAAAAGCAGAGAAAGTCAATCCTCTGCGTAACTGGATGGGGAAAGACTGAGTCTTTGTGCCCATTTTTTCCCTCATCCCACTTTCCATTTACAATTCTCACTCTTAATGATTGGCCTGATTTCCACATTTGGGGCAGACTGTGCCGCCCTGATACGTATACCCGCAGCGATAACAGCATTTTATCTCATGCTGCTCTTTTGCCAGATAAGAAATACTTCTTGACTCCGGCTTTTCCTGAAGATACGATACGAACCCATCCAGAATCTTTCCGAAAACATCCAGCTCCTTTGCAGGAATGCCGCCTGGTATCTTCGTCTTTATGCCATTTCCACGCTTTATGTATATCCCACGGTTTAAAAGCCCTGTATTTCCCTCTACACCGTAAACGCCGCGGATGGGAATTTTCTCACTGTTAAAGGCGCTGTTATAGAAAATGTGATCCGGGGTCAGCAGAAATCCCTCTCTGCCATTTTTCTTCGCCGAGGAATCACAAATCAGAATCGGATACTCGTAACGGCTGCGATCCGCCGCATAGGTATTCATCGCCCGCGCTGCCAGCTTTGCCTCATCCTCTTCCCAGTCTCCATGCATTACCTTGCGCGCCTCATAAAAATGAAGACGCTCCGTATCCTTAATCCTGCCTTTTAAATCACCGCGCAGCTTTTCTACTAATAAAGCGCATTCATCCATCTTAATTTTAGTGAGGCGTTTGTCAATCATTCCCAGCGTATTTGTCTTTATCTCCGGCAGAAAAGGCCCGCCCTCTATCTTCTCATACGCCTCTGCCGCCTCATCAAATGACATACTAAAAATATCGGGGCAAATCTTTTCAATCGCCGCCTCATCCAGTTTCCGGATGCGATCTTCAATCTGTGCCTTTATGGGCGCGGCATGTTCCTGTGAAAATCCTTCTTTTAACTGCTGCAGCATATTCATCAGACCTTTGCGGTCGCTTTTCGCAAGACGCCGCGCCATCGCATCCAGCTCTGCTTTTTCCGCCTGCCTGCCCCGCGCTTCCAACTCGTCCTCATAGGAAGATAAATCCACCTCTTCATACTGCGCCAGTTTATCACGAAATGCACGATACTGATTCCGCGTCATATTTGCAGGCATGGATGCAAGCAGCTGACTGGCCTCCTGCTGTCCGCGGACACGTTTCATCTCCCGGATCTGCTCTAACAACTCCCCTTTTGCTGCCTCCGAAGTCTTTGCCTTGGCCACGTCTGCTTCCAGGCGCGTGAGCACACTGTAAGACTTGCCTTCACAATCCCTGATTTTCTGGCGAATGCCCTCTTCTTCCCTGCGTGCCTCTGCCATATCAATCTGAGCGCCAAATTCCTTCTTCTCGTCAGAAGACAGACTTTTTTCCGATTGCAGCTGACGGCGCAGATCCTGTAATTGCCGTGGAGACATCCGCTCTAAGACCTGCATTCGCGCCTGATATTTTTCCCACACTTCATCGCCCGCATGGCTGTCTTTGTGCGGTTCTCCTGCCCTGTGCGCCAACCGATCCGCATCCTCCGGGCGATTCTCTATTTCTCCTTTTGCACTCGGCAGTTGCCCGCTGCGGCTGTTTTCATCTCTCGAAACCAGATTGCTATCAGAAATTTTACCATTTTGATTCCGGTTTTTCTCCTGACTCTGGAAATGTTCTTTGGGGGCATTATTCTCCTCTGCGCCTTTTGGGTCTTTTTCTTTTTTCTGCTCAAATTTGCGAAGTAAGTTTTGAATTCTTTTGCGATAAGGCTTCGCCTTTTCCGGCGGAAAGAAATCTTCCTGTAACTTTCCATCCAGCTCCAAAAGCTCCTCCTCTGTCATCTCCTCCAGATTTGCACATGCCTCCTCAATCGTTTCCGGATCCCTCGTCTTCCCACGCTCCCATTCATACTCATTAAAATGATAATTTGTCGTGCGCTGTCCGGTCTTGCCAAGGAGCTTGCGGTAATCCTCATAGGCATCCCTGTCACCTTCAAAATCCAACGTATACACATCGCCTTCCTGCAACAGTTTCCCCGGCCGAGGCGTATAGAAAGCATTACAGGTATTGCAGGTATAACTCCTTGCCAGATATACTTTCCCCTCCTCCGTTTCCACCGGATTCTCTTCTCCCTCCGGATAAACTACCATGAACAGTTTTTCCGAACATTTGGGACAGTGGAGCGGCGCACGGTAAAAGTTGTTGCCCAGACGGGCGGCATGTTTCTCATATGCGGAAAGTTCGCTCCTTGAGAAATTACACTGCTCCACTTTCCAGCATATTTTGTGCCACAGACCCAGTCCTTTCTCCGCCTGCGCCTCCTCCTCGTCGCTTTTCGCCTCCTGCGCCTTGCGTTTCCCTTCCTCGATTGCAGCCTCCACGACTTCCTCATATGTCATCTGAATCTTTTCTTTGTAAAAACGAAAGTAATCATCCCGAAATCCCGGCGTTACTTTGATATCTTTGAGAATTGCCTGAAACAGCTCATCAAGCTGATTATAATCCTGCTCCACCTTCAGTCCCTTGATTGTGCCCCATTTTCCAAATGCATACAACGTCATATTCAGCACGTTCGTCAGTATTTCATTATTCCCAATCGGCTCCGCGTCCTCCTCACGGTCCGGCAGCTCAATTACATTCGTATTTACCTTGCGGTTATCAAAATTAAAGATCAAAGAGCGCACATTTCCCGCCATGATCAGGAAATTATTTAAAATTACAAATCTTCCTGTCCACACGACGTTTACGCCCATGGTCTTAACCATACGTCCAAATACTGACTTTAATTCCTCATTTGCTTTCAGCACAATCATAACAGGCTCCTCACTATTTCTCCATCCACTTCAGAATCGCTACGCCTTTTGCAGCAAGCTCCAGTTGTTCTTTTTCCTTATATGCTTTTGACGACAATAAATCCGTACACGCTTGCGGCACAGAAACTTTTTCCGCCTTATCCCCATGGTTCAACAGGAACAGATAGCGTTCTTTATCCCGGCGACGCTCTGTCGCCTCAACGGCTAACGGCGTCTCTGCCACCGGACAGATATCCTGCTCTTTACAGATATCCTCCATCAGCTTTTCATAGAAAGCTTCCTCCGAGCGCGTCCCCACATAATATGCCTGCCCCTCTCCAAAAGAATTGCAGGTAATGACCGGAGATGCGGCGTAAAAATCTTCCTGATACTCCGCCAGAGATCTTGCGCCCTCCAAATGCATGATATCACAGAGCATCCCGGCGCTGTAGGTCTTTCCACCATAGCGGAAACTGTTGCTGCTGTCTTTGGGTAAAGCGTCTATCTCCTCCACCCAGATTCCAAGAATTTCACGGAGCCTTCCGGGATATCCGCCAATAATCACAAGATCATTTTCATCTACATATCCGCTGAAAAATGTCGTGATAAACGTTCCGCCATTTCGCACAAATTCCCGAATCCGCTCATCCACGCCCGGTTTCGTCATATACAATACCGGCGCAATGACCAGTTTGTATCCGGACAGGTCACTCTCCTCTCCAATCAGGTCTACCGGGATATTGCGCCTGTGAAGCGCCTTATAATAATTCATAATCTCATCCGTATATTTTAAATCTACGCTTGGACCGGCAGAATATTCTACCGCCCACCAGTTTTCCCAGTCAAACATCAGCGCCGTTTGTGCCTTCTGCGTAGAACCCAGAATTTCTCCGCCCAGGGTTTCAAGCTCTGCACCCAGCTCTGTCACCTCCCGAAACACTCTGGTATTCTCATTTCCAACATGGTCGATGACTGCGCCGTGGTATTTCTCGCAGGAACCAATGCTGCGTTTCAGCTGGAAAAACAATACGGCGTCCGCACCATGCGCCACTGCCTGATAACTCCACAACCGCATCACGCCCGGACGTTTCAGGGAGTTCACCGGCTGCCAGTTCTGCGAACTCGGCGTCTGTTCCATCAAAACAAATGGCTTTCCATTTCCCGCCCCCCGCATCAATTCATGATTCAGGGCAATCCTGCGAAATGAATCGCTGTTGGAAGGGTAATTATCCCAGGAAATAAAATCCATATATTTCCCCCATTTGCGGTAATCCAACGCCTTGTAGGTACCTTCCATCAGATTTGTCGTCACCGGAATGTCCGGCGTATATTTTTTGACTGCCTCGTACTCCAGCTGGAAACAATACAAAATACTGTCCGAATTAAATCTGCGATAATCAATGCTGATGGTCTGCGCCACCGTTTTATTTTCCGTGAAATGTTCTGTCCGGTGATCAGGAAGTACAATTTCATCCCAGTCATAAAACGTATGTCCCCAGAAAGCCGTATTCCAAACGCGGTTCAGTTCGTCCAGCGTCCCGTAACGCTCTTTCAGCCATACGCGAAAGGCCTTCTCACAATTCTCACAATAGCACTCTCCACCATATTCATTGGAAATATGCCATCCGATGATATTGCTGTATTTCTGATACCGCTCCGCCAGCTTTTCTGCAAGCCGTGTTGAATATTTCCGATATACCGGGCTGTTCGGGCAGGAATTATGCCGCGCGCCAAATTTACGTTTGATACCGTTAAAATCCGTGCGCAGGACTTCCGGATATTTCTTTGCCATCCATGCCGGATGTGCGGCTGTGCTGGTGGCAAGACAGACATTCATATTGTGATTTTCAGCCAGTTCCATAATTTTATCTAACTTATCAAAACGATATTCGTCTTCCGCTGGCTGCAGGGACGCCCAGGAAAATACATTCAACGTCAGGGTATCAATATGTGCCAGCTTTAAAAGGCGCATATCCTCCTCCCACGTCTCCTCCGGCCACTGCTCCGGGTTGTAATCGCCGCCATATGCAATTTTATCTGTGTTCCAGACTTTCTCCCACATAATACTTCTCCTTTTCATGTTCAATTATGTTAAAATGCCGTTTACCCACCTGAGGATTTGCAAACGAAAATTACTTTCTGAAATTATATATTCTTATGATATTATAACAGGAAATAAATAAATTTACACTATCTTTTGATGATATGATGTATAATCAAAAGGAATCATCCCATATGATATGCAATTAGCAGAAACGAAAGGAGCAGCCATGTCAATCAATACCATTATCTTTGATTTAGACGGCACGCTGTTAAATACTTTGACAGACCTTACAAACAGCGTAAATTATGCCATGGAAAAATACCATCTTCCCACCCACTCAGAAGACAGTGTCCGCCAGATGGTGGGAAACGGAGTAACGGTCCTGATGGAGCGCGCCATCCCCGGCGGCAAATCGCATCCGGCGTTTGAAAACTGCCTGAGAGATTTTAAGGAACACTACGAAATACATAAAAAAGATTTCACCAAACCGTTTCCCGGAATTATGGAATTCCTAAAAGAGGCACATGAATCCGGATATAAAATGGCGGTGGTATCCAACAAATTTGACCTTGCAGTCAAAGGGCTCTGTGAAGATTTTTTCTCGCCCTATATCCAAACCGCCATCGGAGAATCCCCCACCGTAGCGCCTAAACCTGCGCCGGACACAGTATTAGCCGCCATGAAAGAATTACAGGCGAATGCGCATCAATGCGTCTATGTGGGCGACTCCGACGTCGATATCGCCACCGCGCAAAATGCCGGCATTCCCTGCATCAGCGTAAGCTGGGGATTCCGCAGCAGGGAATTTCTGAAAGAACACGGGGCATCCATAATCATTGACTCTGAAAAAGAACTGCCAAAAGCAATCAGGGATTCCCAAAGCCTTAGAGAATGACAGAAAAAACGCCTCCCACCATGTTTCTTAACACGGCAGGAGGCATTCTCCTCTAATTCCCGATCAATCCTCATCAAATATCAGGCTGGATGTATCTCCCTCATCCAACTCATTTCCTTCTCTCATGTTTAATCCGGCGTCATCCCCCGCATCCAGTTCAACATCATCTCCCAAATCCAGTTCCATTGCCTCTCCCGAACCTGATTCATCCTCGTCTTCCAATTCTATCTCAGATCCATCTTCCGATTCCAGGTCATCACTTTCCAGTTCCTGATCGCTATAATATTCATCGCTTGGAACTTCCTGCAGTTTTGCAGAATCATACAGAATATCTATCGCCTTCTGCCTCACAATCTGCGTCATGACGTAAGTCTTTCCATAATCCCCCTCATACTCCTCAAGCGTCTCGTACTCATTTTCCTTCGCCATTTCTTCCGCCAGTTTCGCATAATCACTGTCGCTGACTTCCTGTCCCTCTGCTTTTAAAATTGCACTCGCAACGAGGTATTCATTGACCTGTTCTGTGGCCATCTGCTTAATATCATCCTCGCTCATATAGCTTTCCAGGAATTCCTCATAATCTATGCCCATAAATTCCGCATAATTCTTATATCCGGTTACGGTATCATCATAGAAGAAGTCATAAAGTTCCTGCGGATAACCGTCTACCGTGGCATTCTCAATCGCAAGCCGCAGTGCATTTTCTTCCGCCTCCATCTTCGATGAATCTTCCGCTTCCTCCTGCAGCTGTTTCTTAACTGAAGCCTCATACTCTTCTATGGTCTTAAAATCCGAAATTGATTTCACATACTCTTCATTGTACTCCGGCGTTACCGCTTCGCTGATGGAGTTAATCTTTACGGTAAATTCTGCTTCCTTGCCGGCTACGCCCGGATCATAGTCCTCGGGAAACGTCAATTGAAAGGTTACTGTCTCTCCCGCCTTCTTGCCAACGAGGCTGTTTTCAAAATCCTCCAGGAAATCCCCGGAACCAAGCTCCAGCTCATATCCGCTGTCGGTTCCTCCCTCAAACTCTTCCCCGTCAATCTTGCCCGTATAGTCAATATTTACAATATCGCCCATCTCCGACGCCCGGTCTTTTATCTCCTTATACTCCGTGTTCTCCTCAAGTTCATATTGAATATTTTCCTGAACTTCGTCATCTGTCACCGGAAGAACAGACGGATAAGTAACTTCAAGCCCTTTGTAGTCTCCCAGTTTTACATACTTTGACGCGTCAAAATCCAACACGTCTGCAGATTCCTCTGTAGAATTTTCAGTAGTGTCTCCCTTATTGTCCTTATTCCCACAGCCTGCCAGCAGCGTTGCCGCCACCATTGCCGCCATGACCAATATGTAGCCTTTTTTCTTCATGTTTTTCCTCCTGTCATGCATTCCCATGCACTCAAAATAAGAATGGTAACAGTCCAGCCTGACTTTCCGACTGAACTGTTACTGAAAATTACTGTATTTCGTTCTTTTATTTGCTGTAAGGCGCAAGCTCCAGCCGTATGAACCAACCCTGCTCATGCTCGCAGACCGGACACTTCTGGGGTACTTCCGTTCCCTCATATACATATCCGCAATTTAAGCACATCCATTTTGTCTCCACTTTTGAGACAAAGAGCTGATTTTCTTCTAACAACCGTGCAAATTCGCCAAACCGGTCTCCATGAATCTTTTCAATCTCAGCAATCGCGCGAAATCTCGCTGCCGCCTTGCCAAATCCTTCCTCCTGCGCCGTATCCGCAAAATGCTTGTAAGCATCATCGTGCTCCTGGTATTCATTGTGCTGCGCCATTTTCAAAAGCTCGGAAATGTTGGGACTGATATCAACGGGATATCCCCCGTCAACCTCAATATTCTCTCCCGCCACATCCTTTAACAGCTCATAAAATACCTGTGCATGAGCCTTTTCCTGCTCCGCTGTAAACTTAAATACATGCTCAATCACATATAATCCCTGTTTGTGCGCCTGTTCCGCCGCAAATGTATAGCGGTTCCTCGCCTGACTCTCACCTGCAAATGCGCGCATCAGATTCTTCATTGTCTCACTGTGCTTAAAATCCATTGCCATAATATTTCCGCCTTTCCTCATATATATGAGCAGTATGCGCAGATGAAACAATTTTATACAGGGAAATATATGTATGCTTTACAGGAAATCAGCACAGCTTAATGCTGCAGGAACCCCGCATCTTCAACGGACATTCATACACATTGTCCGTACCATTCTTTCCGATATAAGAAATCGGACATTTTCTGCAGTTTCCCTTTGTAAAATCAGATGCCACTTCAAATTCAATGATCGCTTTACGCTTATTTCCTACGGCTGCCTCCTCCTGCTGGATATTCTTCCAGCTCAAGACCTGGCTGCAGGTGCATTTATCCATTCCCAGTGACACAGCCCTGCCGCAGGTCGGGCAAGAATAAAATGCCTCATTCTTTCCGTCGCTCATCTCCACTACTTCTGCCGGAAACTGACGGATTAACTCTGCCCTTAAATCGTTGTTCTGCATTTCCTACCTCCCAATTGTTAAATAAGTACAATATCAGTTGCATTATAGCATATTTTCATCGGATTTCAAACATTTTATTTTGGGAATCCCATTCCCTTCCACCAGCGCCGCCTTTGCCAGTTTATCCGCCTCTTCGTTATATTTATTGCCAGTATGGGCGGCAATCTTCTGATAGGAAATCTGAATCCTCCTGCCGTTCTCTTTCATAAACGCCGCATACTTCTGCGTCAGCTCATTCTTCGCTTTCCAGCCGCCAGTCGCCCACATTTCGATTCCCATATAGTCATAGCAGACCTCTACCGCAGAGTATCCATTTTTCTCGGACCATTTCACGGCAAACATCGCGCCCAGCATTTCCCCAGTGACATTCCGCAACGCCATGGACTGCGGATTATCCCCGTTCCCGGATTCCCGGATAATTCCATGATCCGGCGTAATCATGACGCAGCCAAAAGAATACCTTCCGATTTTCTCGTCAAAGCTTCCGTCCACGTATGCGATGACTTTTCCCGGCGGGCATTTTACCTCAGTATCAGAAACAGGAGCAACCGCCTTATCTCCGATTTCAGGCGGGTACTCCTCTTCACTTTTTATTCCCGACAAATATGCGTTTGCCTCTCTTTCCGTTGCAAAGCCTCTGTATTCTGCCCCGGGATATCCATCGACGGAAGATTTACATTCCTCCCAGGTCTTGAAAATGCCTGTTACTTTGCCCTTTTTTACAGCATATATTTTTCTTTTTGCCATAAGCTCTCCGCATTCATTTATTTAAAAATCATAAAGATATTATATCAAAATGAATAAATATTTCAACGATTTCCTTTGCAATCATTCCAAATCATAAGCGTAAAAGACCTTTATGATGCCGGACTACGCGCAATCACATACACTGCACTGCAAAATGATTTCTCCATCAGCCCCCTCAATGTCCCGGATCACCCTGCCAACCGCAGGCGCATAGATGTGCCCGGATAACGGATTCTTAATGCTGTCAATTGGAGCGGTAAGTACCGCCTCAACGTCCGAACGCTCAAAGCTCAAATTAGCATCAACCATCTCACAGTTCACCAGCCGCAGATTCTTACAATAACACAGCGGCTGTGTGCCGATAATCCTGCAATTTTCGAATGTGACATTCTCACTGTACCATGCCAGGTATTCTCCCTTAACCAAACTGTTTTTTACCGTAATATTTTTTGCGTGCCAGAAAGCATCCTTTGTGTCAAAGGTACAATTATCAAACACACCGCCCTCAATATACTGGAACGAATACTTTCCCTTCATATGCACATTCTGGAAATTCAAACGTTCTGCACGCATCATAAAATATTCACTTTCAACTTCACAGTCCGCCATCTCCATACCGCAGGCAGACCAGCCAAACTCCGGGGAAACAATCTCGCATCCATGTATTCTTACGTTTCTGCATTCCCGAACAGCTTTGACGCCATGGAGCCTGCTGTCATAGATTTCTACGCTCTCGCTATACCACAACGCCGCCCTGCATAATTCTGACATCTCAGAATTTTTAATTACAAGTTCCCTGCCATGCCAGAACGGATACCGCAGATTAAAGAAACATTGATTCACTGCAACTTTCCTGCTCTCTTTCAAAGCACTCTCACCATCCGCAGGTCCGTCAAACGAACAGTCCTTTACGAAAATATCATAAGCGCCATACAATGCCCGTTCCTCTTCGAACGTTTTATTTGCAATTATATTCATATCTTTCTCCATTTCTACTCTATTTTTTCAATTTTCTGCATTTCATACCGCAGGTAATCCATACGCTGTATCTGTTTTTCCCTGAAATGAATTTCATCCAGCGTTTTCCCCCTCTTCTGGTTAAGCATGGCCATTCGCTGTGGTTTTGTACCCTCACCTTCCAACAACAGACGCATATAGGATTCTACCTCATCGGTGTCAAAACCGATATCATGAAGGGTTAGAATCATACTGAGCCTTTCTATATCCTGCTCGTCATACTGCCATGCGCCCATTACCTTTTTCACGGCATTGCACAACCCCCAGCTCTCATATTCTTTAAGGATTTTTACCGGAATGTGATATCGTTCACTTGCCTCCTGCATTGTCACCTCTTGCGTCCCTCCTTTTCTCCCATCCAGGCCAATTTACTTTCAGATATATAGCGCATTCTTTCTTCGCATAATTGCTAATCTTACTTTAATGCGCCATACGTTTCATCATCTACAGGCTCGCACCACTCATTCCCCGTTTCCTCACCTGGAACCTCTACTGCGATATGGGAAAACCAGCTATCCGCCTTTGCGCCGTGCCAGTGTTTTACCTCCGCCGGAATCGTGATGACCATACCAGGTTCAAGGCTTACCGCCTCTTTTCCTTCCTCCTGATACCAGCCAGAGCCTGCCGTACAAATTAAAAGCTGTCCGCCGCCGTTCTTTGCATGATGAATATGCCAGTTATTGCGGCATCCCGGCTCAAAAGTAACATTTGCCAGAAAAACGGCTGTCTCCTCTGGATTTGTAAGCGGATTTAAATAAGAATTGCCTATAAAATACTGCGCAAACGCCGTATTCTCCTGTCCAAAGCCAAATACATTCCGTTTGTTGAATTCTTCCTGATTGCTGATCTTCATAGCCATCTCTCCTTTTCTTTTTCCTGACTACAGGCTTTTCTTCCGAAAGCCATTTCCTGTGTTCCTATAATGTATTGTAAATGCGCTTCCGCGTAATGTCTAATACTTTGATTGCATTCTCGGTCATGCTTAGAATGTATATCTGTGTTTCGCCTGTTGTTGCTAGGTTGTTGCTATTTGTCAAAAACACATTCATTATTTTTCATCACTTTTTCCCGGTTTGTATGTTGTCGCTCATGTTTCTCCTTTACCGGAAAAAATAGAGCATATAGATCAACAGTTTCTATATGCTCTAACGCTGTTATTATATTTGTTATGATTAATATGATTGATTACGCTAATTGCATAACCTCCGCTTCAATTTCCTTTAATTCGTCCATTGATAAAGAAGGTACATAGCGTGCAATCTTCTCAAGTGACATTTCTCCATCTTTAATCATTCTTTCCGCTGTTTCTCTCGCTTCATCATGCCTTTCGCTTCTGATAAATGATTTCATTATCTGTTCACTATCAAACAAACTCATCATAATCGTCACAACCTCCTTTTCTCTTTCAAGCAAATACTCCTTTAAAACATTCCTGTCCTTGCATATACGAATCGTTTCCGTAACTGCCTTCTGCGTCATTCCATGCTGTTTTGTCTGATCATTAAAAACTTTACAGAAAATGATGTACTGGTTGATAATGTCATCTGTATCACTTTCATAGATAATCTTTGCTTTTATCTCAAGATCTATATCCACACCCTCGAAAAATTCTTTAGACAAAGATATTTTATTGGGTTTTTGCCCTTTGTTTCCCGTAAAAATTACATAAAGCTCTGGCTTTGGCATTTTTACTTTCCTGCTTTTGTAATAGTCTTGGCAGGTACGCTGAAAATATTCGTGATAGCTTTGCGCCAGATACAGCAAAACTCTTACCAAAATATTCACTGTCCATGTAGATTGTGCTTCCACAAGTATCATCAGCTTATTATTAGCAATAAAACCCAAATCATTATACAGATTATCCGTCAATACATTTGTAATTGTCACATCTGTAAGGGAATCCTCTGTCGCTGTGATGTCCTCTGGGTGGAGCGTTTTATACAATTTCAGCAGATAACTCTTATTTTGAAAAAGATCAAGGAATACGCTGTTTTTTGCGGTACGCTTTGCCATGACTTCCTCTATCTGTTTTTTATCGCCCTGCACTTTCACACCTCGATTTCTAAAAATCTGTGACACAAAATACGATATATCCTGCTCCTGCCACACTTCAATTATACAAAAAAACGCTTATCTTTTCAATAAACACATACACAATTCCATTAAATTCTTCTTTAACTCCTCCCGCTTCCGCGTTTTTATCCTTATGATTCCGCAGCTTTATTGATACAGGCTACTGCATTCAGGCTGCGGGGATAACCGATGTAAGGCAGGCATTGCGACACCACCCGGATCAGGAAATCTTTGTCATTTCCAAGGTTCATATTTCCTTTCGCATGGGCGGTAAGCTGCGGTTCACAGCCGCCCTGCGCCGCCAGAAAGCAGAACGTGATCAGCTCACGCTGTTTTAAGTCCAGACCGTCCCTTGTGTAATAGTCGCCAAAACAGTTTGCCGCCAGCCACCGGTTAATGTGCCCTGCTTTCCACGTTTCTTTCATATGCTCCCCGAAAATTTCCGCCTGCGCTTCTGCTCCCTTTTCCAGCCCGTTATCCATTGTTGTAGCCCCCTGTGCAGGCAGCGGCAATCTGACCCCCCGCGCGGTTAAAATATCATTGGTAGCAGATAAAAATGGCATGACCCTGCCAAGCCCAAGATAATCCACCGCCTGATAGACCATCTCTTTCACCATGACTGGTGTTAGTCCTTTGTCCAGTGCTTTCGGCAGCATATTCCTATAAACGTCAAGCCCCTGGCAGCCTGCTAACGCAGCTAAAATCACCAGATAACGTGTATCCTCCGAAAGTTCCTGGCCAGGCTCCTTCACCACTTCCTCCAATGTAAAATGCTCTATAATCTTCATAAATTCCGGATCTGTTTCGTGATAATTCATCATTTTTTTCCTCCCTTTTTGCCTCGTACAACGGAATTTAAGTTCTTTCCTCTCAAACGCAGGATTTTACGTCATCTTATCCCTGCTATAAGCCCTATTCCAGGGAAAACGTGACTGTCACGTTTCCAGCGCCAAACGCCCCTAAAAGTTCCTCCTTTGTCACCCCTTCTATTTTTCCAATCCTTGTAAAGTTCCAGAAATTAGTATCGTAATATATCACGAGGGAACTGCCCTGATAAAGGATGATGTCGCCCGCCCCAGTCGTAATCTGCTCGTCATTCCTCGGAAGGCTCGTTCCAATCGAGCCGACCTTTTCCATATTGCCATAGTCGCTCATGTCGATGGTAAGCGAGCCTTCCTTCAGCAGCTCTTTCAAGGCCGTTACCGAAGAATTGTCTGCAAGCGTTGCTGTAAATGTCGTATTTCCCGCCGTGATCTTCATGCTGTTTCCCTCCGTTCCTTCCTGATTGCCTTTCCATGTCATTCCAAGTCCGTCCAGCCATGATGGCACAGTCGTTTCAAGATTTGCCAATCCAGAGCTTGCCGTCCAAAAACCGTCCAGCACCTCCGCTCCCTGTGCAGAATCTTTTACATGCGCAAAGCTTGTGTCCGGACTGCTGCTGCCCGAGGAACAGAACGGAATCACCTTTTTCCCGGTAAAATCATATTCCTCCAGAAATGTGCGGATTGCCATGGGCGTATCGCCATGCCAGATCGGATAGCCTACAAACACCGTATCATAGTCCTCCATATGCGCAATCTTCGTCTTCAGTTCCGGCCTTGCATTGCTGTTCTTTTCCTCCATTGCCTCATTCAAAATGCTGTTATAGTCTTCCGGGTACGCCTTTACTGTTTCCAGCCTAACTTCCTCGCCACCGGTTTTCTCACTGATAATGTCTGCTATCCTTTCCGTGTTGCCACTCCGCGTAAAATATGCAATCAATACCTTGCCCTCTGCCGGCGTGGGATCCGGGCTTGGCGTCGGATCGGGGTCTGGCGTCGGCGTGGGATCCGGGTTTGGCGTCGGATCGGGGTCTGGCGTCGGCGTGGGATCCGGATTTGGTGCGGGATTAGAACCCGGCGCTGGCTGCACCGCATTTACCTTCACCTTCATCCAGACAGATTTGTTTCCCTGTTTCGTCCTTACCGCTGCTGTGATCTTTGCCGTCCCTGCCTTCTTAGCCCTGATGACTCCTTTCCTGCTGACAGATGCCACTTTCGTATTGCTGCTTGTATATTTGACAGAACTAATTTTCTTTGATGATGTCGCCTTTACGGTCTTTGCAGTCCCGGTTTCCATAGAATATGTTTTCTTCGTCACCTTCGTTTTTCCAATCTGAAGCTGCACAGAAATTTCTTCTTTTACCGATACCCCGTTTTTTACCAGCCAATTGCTGATCCTCTTGTCGCTTACATCATTTGCCGTCAATCCCCTTTTTACGGTTGATTTCTTGCATACCCTGCGTATATGCCTTACGCTTTCACTGATGTCTGAACCGCCACTGGTGCAGAACGGAAGGATCGTCTTCCCGGACAGGTTATAAGATTCCAGAAACGTATAGACCGCCATGGGCGCGTCATCCCACCAAATAGGGAATCCAAGTATCACGGTCTCATAGCTTTTCATAGATTTTACTTTCTTTTTCAATGCGGGTCTTGCCTGCCGCTCCTGCTCCTCCTCGCCCACTTCCACCAGCTTATCATAGTTGGATGGGTATTTCTTCCTGGTCTGGATGCGGAACAATGTCGCGCCCGTCATTTTCTCAATCCTCTTTGCAACTTTTTCCGTAGTCCCCGACTGGGAATAATATGCCAGGAGGATTTTTTCTTCTTTTTCGTTGTGGACTTTTTACCTGCCGCCTTTTTGGTCGCGGCCTTTGCCGTCGCAGCCTCCGCCGTCTGCGCAGGGCACAGCTCTGCCAGCGGCATGGCAACCAGCAGTGTGCATATCAGGCATAATAAGAATTTCTTTAATTTTATTTTCATTTTATTTTCCATCCTTTTCACTTTATTTTATTAGCTTATTCCTTTTGAGCCATTTGCCCAAACAATTCATCCACATATTTGCATCATTCATTTTTTGCCTCCTCAACAAAACTGTCCAGCCAATCACTTACATCCTGATCCGGATCGGATGCGGACGAGCTGCCAATATGAAGCCCCTCAAGAACATTTGCATCCGGTTCCAGTTCTTTGATGCTGTTTACCGTATTTGACAAGCCGCTCCCTCCACTGGTACAGAAAGGTGCAATGGTCTTGCCGGAAAAGTCATAGCTGTCAAAAAAAGTATATAAGATCATCGGCATATCGCTCCACCAGTTGGGATATTCTTCTGTCAAGTATGGACTAAAAAAATTATTTTCAACAATTTGTTATTTACTTATAATCTAAATTTTTAAGGAAATTATGATGCTTTGAAAGTATATATTGTATATTCCTATTGCATAAAAATTTGCCGAACATTCTTCAACTTTCCATAACAGACACCTTATAAAGTGCTTATAAATCACTTATTCTTTCCAAAAGCAAAAGTATGATTTCCATATAGCTATATACTGGCGGTCGAAAAGACTGACCACCAGTATAAAATGATGCACACAGCCGCATAAGGAAATATGCCGCTTCGCGGCTACGGCTGGCGCGATACTCACGGCAGAT
>CAJUOE010000269.1 GCA_910587895.1 uncultured Lachnospiraceae bacterium | reverse complement strand
TAAGTGACTATCGTATGATAGCACAGACAGCTATCAAAATAAAATAATCTGACACAAAATGCATCAGATCAACTTATCCATAAGATATATTTATTTGACGGAAAACACGGGATTTGGCGGATTGGAATTTGACGGTCTATACCTAACGCACACTATTTTTTTCGTCTGATTCCTCTTCCATTTCTTCTATCATATCTCTGCCTTTCATCTTTGGACTGGTCTGCAACACCCTAATTGCCTGCACCAAACACAACTCCTCCCGCAGGGTTTTTTCATATTGTGACAGCTCCGTCGGCGTACACTTTTTCAGAATCGACAACGATATATTCTGGATTTCCTCCTGCACCTTCTTAATGATTTTCTTTTTCCCTTTCATATATTGTAAAAGGTGTGCAAGCTCAACATCAATCATGCCTCCTCCCTGCGCCTGTTTCTTAAGTTCCTTGTACAATGCTTTGTTAATTATCTTTCCCCACTCCTTATCCCCGCCTTGGCAAAGTTCATTCCATGCACCTTCCTCCGTACGTATTCCTTTTTCCAAAAATTCTGACGGAGTACTGCCCCACACATGAAACAGATGTTTTCCCCCAAGCACAGCCGTACTCATTCCTGTTTTTTCTGCAACTCCCTTTTTAACGCCTTCCTTGAACAGACTATCCGTTCCGTTTATTATGTTTGAGGTTTTTGTTGACCCTTGACCCAGAAACTCATAAAAATCCGTTGCTTTGTCATCTGGCGATTTTACATGTTTAAAATACACATCCCATAACGTCCTCATAATCAACAGATTTACACGGATTATATCTTCCTTTTCCATAAAGCTACCCCCGTAAAATTATTTATACTTAATTATATAGAAACTCCCACATTTTATCAATGTCACAATTCCACCTTGACAAACTTCACATTATTACAATCTTCATGCAGCACGTTGATATCGCGGGTTGCTCTGAATGACGCCCCACATGCAGGACATACATATTTCCTCGTACTTGACTTCTTTTTGGCTGTGGTATTCCCGTCTCCGTTGCCATTCCCACCTTTTACACCAATCGGCACTGGTATCTCCCCGTCACGGTTTAATTCGATCGGCTTTTCCAGTCCATACGATTTTATAATATTTTTGAACTCCTCACTTGGTTCAGTGACGCTGTAACCTATGTATTTCGCGTAACCGATTACCAGTCCTCTTTTTTCTGCCTCCCGCTTAAAAATTTTATTATGGTACCGACCATTCTGACTGACCTCATGCAGACCATGAATTTGACAGTAGTAATGAACCATTTCATGGCACATGGTTGACATAACATTTTCCGCGGGTCGGTCTAGGTGCTGTGCACTGACATTGATTTCGTTCATTCTTTCATTTTCCACACGCCACACTTTCCCGATTGTAAAATGACCGTTTGTTTTCGGACTGCTCATTATACTTACCACAATAGGTGGAAGTTCATTATTAAAATAAACTTCATTCAATACCGCAAAGCCCCTCTCTAACAGTTCTTGGTAATCTTTTAACATTTTATGATACTCCTTTTTCTTTTTTGGGTGTGCACTAACAACTTTACTAATCTCGCAAGTGCACGAGCAAAAACCAATCCTTCAAAATCCAATCACAGTCATTTGTCCTTTGTTTATTGGTTTTCACAAAACGACAGATACTTACCACACGCAGACTTTGTACTTCTTTCAAACCAGTCCCTTTTTTGTTGCAGAAAAATTTTCCCCGTGTCCTATCAATATATTTATTATCAATATAATCATTGCACTATATGTTCTTTATCTGCTGATTGATGGCTCACTTTCCACACAGGCTAATTGATACTATTTTTATGGCGGCTTGTACACGCTTTCAGAACGGTCATTCTCTTTTTGTTTCTCTCTAATGTTTTGTCGGAACCGTAATTGAATCCCGTTTATGTCAAGAAGCCCTTTTAATGTCCCATAAAAGTCTCTCCCTGCTGTATATCCCTGTTCTTTCTATCCGACATTTATTTTTTCTAAACACTTTATATCCATAAGGTTTTTTATGGTTTTTAACAATAATTTTTCTAACAACAATCCCCCCTTATCTTCAAAATCAAAGAGGTTTTGGAATAAGTGACATTAAACCACATAAACATTTTTCTAAAAAGAAGCATATTAAAAAGCCTCACAGCGTTTATTATGCTACAAGGCTTTCACATAGTTCTCTTTATTCTGTTTCCTGCATATTTCCATATATTTCCAGTTCTAAGTGAATATCCGACAGATTAACAGTTCTCCATGCCGAATCTTCCATGGCAAATTCCAGTGTTCCTTTTGTCATATCCAGACACCCGATGAGCCCTTCCGTATTTTTCATTTTTCCGTTTTCCCTAACTATCACGCCCATTATACAGCCCCTCCCGTCATCTTGCTTATCTTCTTATATATCTGTTCCCTTGTATACTTCCCGTTTGCCAACTCATATAACTGTTCAAGATTCATTCCTCGCTGATATGCGTCGAGCATTTGTTCTGATGTAATATTCTTAATGCCGAATATTACGCACCTCGTCCCACCAATATTTCTGCTTGTCAGATATGCCTGTATTGCGTTAAGCTGTTTTTGGATCGCCACCTGTTGAACCGCTACTGTTTGTAAAACATCCATTTTTCTGCCTCCTCTTACGATTTTTGACTATAATGACCACCATATCTTACTTCCACATTCCCAACTACTCCAAACCTTTTCTTGTATTTCCCCCTGTTCACCATTTTCCCCTTTTCCCTTATTATCCCTCCCCTCCACCATTATCTTCCAAATTTACCCCATCTGGTGCGTTTTGGAACCCATTTCCCACCCACCAATAAACCCTCCCAACTCTCAATAAAAACACCCCTACACTTCCCGACCATATTGTCAGTTTCTCATTATCCCTGCCTTCCCCCAATTTTTCTTTTTCCTTTATATGAAACCCATGCCTGTTTTCATGCCTATCCCTTGGCAGTGCACTCACAAAAAGAGACAGACAGCGTCCCCAATGCCACTGCCTGTCCGAATTAAATCTTCCTTATTTATATGTGTCCTCAACAGAAATAAACTGTGTCAGAGCCTGTTCCAGAATATCCTTAACCACCGTGACTGCATGTGCATGTAGTTCATCCTGCTGTGTCTGAAGGTCACTGACCAGCAGGATTGATATACTGATTGCCTCTTTTAATCCCATTTCTATCTTTTCCATATCGACCTGCGAAAACTCGGTTTTGCCCTGTTCCATTTTTCTGTCCCTCCATAATTTAATATGTGTATGACACGATATAAACAGGGTAGGTGAAAAGACTGCCCTCCTTCCCTATGCCGGATTGCCGTGATAACTGCATAAACTTTATCACCGGTGAATTATAATTGTGAAAAATAGGTACTTTATGATTCCAGACTTTTCCTATGCCCTTGACACGCTTGCCCATAAGACAATATCTGTCTTTATTAACCTTGCCCACTCCTCAATTATCCCGAAGAAAATGTATTGTAATCTAAGTCAACAAGTTACATAAAAATACCCGCACCCGTCCCTGCTTTATATCGGGTTGTGAGGGTAACGCTGAATCATTATAAATGCAACGATTTTTATTACGGGCTTCATATCACAATATTTAGGCAATCCATAATATCCCATTAACTTTCTGTCCGTACGGCTCATTTATATCACCAGTCCCTTATATGCTTGCCTGCCTTTCTTCAAAATTTCTAAACATTTTAATTTTATTTCAGCATGAATTTTGGGTATGAAAAAGGACACCTACTTTTGAAGCGTGTGTCCTTGAAAATTGTGGATAAATGCTTTGATATAATTAAGTGTTTTGCATTATTATACTGAATCATCTATACATGTGCGCGGAATTGAAAATGTTTTTTATGTTTTTTTATTTAAATGTGCAAGGTCACCAAGTGTTTCTGGTGACCTTGCACATTTCTAAATGCTTAATATACTTGTGCTCCGGCTCCTTCTGAGTAATCGCCATCAAATTTTAGATTCCCAGTGGGGAGTTCGCCAGTGGAGGGGGTGCCGACATCTTCGTAATTGCCCTCGCTTGTAGTGGGAGTGGTGTTTGTAAACCACTCTGGATGCTTTTTCTTTAGATTCTCCTCAATCCGCTTGACTGCCGCTTGATCTTCTTCCGATAAACTGTCATATTCAGATTGTAATGCGTCCGCGCCTGTGTCACCTTTGTATTCATCGTCACCGAGTTCAACATCGGTATGGGTTGAGTTAATACCATCTTCTAAATCTTCAACGGTTTCAACTGGTTCGGGGTTGGTTGGTTCGGTTACTTCTGGTTGTGGCTCTGGTGTTTTTTCTTTTTCTGGTTCTGGGGTTATTTCTGGTTCTTGGGTTGGTTCAGAAACTTCGGAAGTCTCTGAAACTTCTTTTGGAGTTGCTTCAATATTATCGTGTTTTGGAATCGCTATAATAACAATCAATGCAACAATTAAAATAGGTACAATAATTAAAATTTTCTTTTTCATTTGTTTTGTCCTTTCTATATAGGTATGTTTCCGTTTTCATTATATCGGATTTCACCCAAAAATCCAACATTTTTCTACACACAACCGTATCAGTCAGTCGGACTAAGTTCGTGGAATACCTCACTAAGTCCTTGGTGCCAGCTTAGACGCTAAGCAGAAGTAAACAAGGAAATGGAGGGGGTGCAACAATCCACGTTTTGAAAGTAATTTTCGTTTTGCCTGTTTATATGAAATTGCGGTATAATAGCAGATAAAAGAAGCGTGGGCTGTGTATTTAATTTATATCTTTAACTTAGGGAAAGTGGTCAGGTCATACCGGAAGTAGATAAGATTGTGGAATTGAGTAAGCTGTTTGATGTCAGCATCGATTATTTATTAAAACCGTCTGAGATAGATGAATTATCGGTGAAGACACAGATATTGGAACAGCAGCAAAAGAAGATGTTGTTCAGAGAGGAGAAGCGTACTCGGATATTCAAAAACATCATGTATTCACTTGCCGTCTACCTGCTGTTTCTTGCGGTGGTTTTTGTGGAACACGAGATGGTATTTACTTTGGAATCGGAACTGGTATGGGGATTATTGGGCAAGCATACGATATTTGCTGAGTTTTTGATTGCAACTGCTATCGTGATTTTCGTATGGATTAAAAATTCCAGACATAAAGAATAAAAGAGAAAGCCGGGTTTTATCATAGATGCATGGAAGGAGATATGTTATACTTTTTGGTAACATCTGATGCGGAAAGGTAAGGTTGCAGAAAATGCTTGATGATGGAAGTTTTTCAATACAGCAGGCAGAACAGGTAATGAAGCTGGGATTTATAAGAAGCCGGCGGAAAATGATATGGATTCTGATGGTGTTTGCAGTTTGTCTTTTCGGAGGTTGTGGGCAGGCAGCGGAAAGCGGCAGGGAGGACACTGGGGCCAGAGAAAAATCCGGCATGGAAACGGAATCCGGAGTGGAAGAAGAATCTGAAACCAGAGAAGAAGCGACCCGGCACACCAACCCCATGGACAACGACACCCTCCGGGATTCCATCTACCGCTACTACGGCAGGGATGCCCATGAAAAGATCAGAAAAGAAGAGATAGAGGCGGTAAAGGGAAAACTGTGGGCTAATTCTGTCACCATTCATGATGGGGAGGAGTTTGCCCGGCTGCGGGAATGGTATAATTGGGACAATGTTCATAGTGTCATTGTTTATTTTTCCAGGGATTTGCAGGAATGGCAGGAGGAAGACTTACTGGCACTTAAGATTCTCCATGAAAGTGTGCAGGTGGAGAGTGATTCAGGAACATTCCCGGTGCGTGCGCTTACTTATCTGACAGGTGCGCAGGAAGTGTATTTTTCTGTGGATACGGATGTGACGGATGTGACGGGAACATTGTCGGAAGGAGAGGTCTTTCCGAGGCAGATAAAATCCGTGGCATTGTACGATTATCGGGAGGAGAAGTACCACACGCTTCTTGGTGTTTTACAGGACTCCCGGGTGGAAATGCTTACAGTAAGACCGGATTGGGAGGCAGAGGACTATCAGGGATTCTGGCTGGATGAGGCGGCACAGATAGGTACGTTAAAGGAGCTGGTTTTAAATGAGGTATCCATCCAGGTGAGGGAGGAAGCAGCTTTAAAAGGTTCTGCGCTTGTACGGATAGAGGGCTGTATCGATCAGGATACGGATTTGTGTTTTGTGAAGGAACTTGGGCAGTTGGAGGAGCTTAATGGCTGTATTGTTGCGGAGCGGGATCTATCACCTTTGCTGCACAGAAAGGGGCTCTCTCTTTATCTGGACTTTTGCAGGCAGACAACGGCGTTGGAAGAGGAAGCCTACGGGAGCACAACCTATACCGTATGTCCTGAGTTTAATAAGGCGGTTTCCTGGCCCGGGGGATCCGGGGATGAAGGGTTCCTGGGCATTTATCAGCGCAGGGAAGAGGGAGATCTGGTGGCAGAATGTTTTACAAAGAAGTGGATTTCCCGTGAAACAGATGAGATTTATATGTACAGTTTTGATCCCTGGATCCGGGTCACTGCCGGTGCATCGGTCTATGAACTGAGTCCGGGAGAAGAGGACGGAGAATTTTGCTTTGGCGATGCCAGAAGCGACCGGATGAGGTTTGAGGATATCAATTTTGACGGGGTGAAAGATATTGTATTGGAAGCCGGGCATTTTGGCAGTCAGGGGCTTCTGTGTGAGTTTGGTTATCTCTGGGATCAGGCTTCAGGCAGGTATGTGTTTTCACCGACTTATAGCATGATCAGCAACCCTTCCATAGATCCGGAGCATCAACTGGTGCGCAGTTCCTGGCGCAACTGGGCCGCTTCCCATAGCTGGGCAATTTACCGGTATGTGGACGGAAAGTTTGTGGTACAAGGTATTCTGACGGAAGAACTTTTGGATGAAGATGATATACCACCGGAGTTAGAGGTGCCGGAAGGTGCCGAGGTATGGCGTTGGCGGGAAGAAATCATGGAAGACGGAAAAGTGGCGGAAGTGAGAAATTCTTACGCGGTGTCGGTAGAGGGAGAAGAGACGGTATATCCGGAAGCGTATGAGAGTTATTATGCGGAAGACAGTTATTGGGGATGAAGAAGGAGGGTGCCGCCCAATCATCTGAATTGATGATGCTGCGACACCCTCTTCCTGTCGTCTGAATGGAGATAGTTATGTCATATGGTTTTTCATTTTCTCTTATATTTGTTATAAGAAGAAACCGCCAGAAAACCAAACAGCGGAATTTCAATCGTGTATGCACCAGCCATGACATGAGGAAGCCAGATGGCGATATTCCCGATATTCCAGAAATCAAATTCGGTGGCAGCATATAAGAAACTGGTCTGGAGTCCGGTTCCGCCTGCCGGAAGAATACTATAAAGCCAGATGCCGATTTCGGACGGGAACATCATATAGATGACGATTGGTAAAAGGCCAAACAAAAGTGCGATTGACAGGCAGGACGCTATGGTTTTGATTCTGGAAGAAAGGAAAACGGTAAAACTGATCACTGCCAGTATGCTTAATAGTCCGCAGATGACATTAAAACATTGCAGCTGCCCAATCGTCATATTTGGCAGGTTGATAATGGAATACAGCATCTGCATGGAGGTCCTGGTACATTCCCATCCCCAGAGACTGTTGGATACCAGGACATATATCCCGGCGCAGAGCAGGTAAGCCGTTCCGCAGATAATAAAGGCGGACAGAATCTTTATCAGGGCAAATTTTGTCCTGCCGTATTTGGTACAGCGGAAGATGTCGTCTGCGCCGGTCTGGTAATCGGATGTGAATACGGGCGCTGTGATGACGGTGCAGAAGAGCATGACCAGAAAGGAAAGGATAATCTGGTAATCCATGGCATTGGTGCTGTATCCCGGGAAGAACTGATAGGGTTTTTCCACTGTACTGTATAAATCGATGGCCTTCTTTTGTGCAGCCGGATGGTTTTTCTGTTCCTGTTTCATCAGGGATACAATGCGTTCTTCACACACATCATAATAGGCATCCACTTTTTTCGGGTCAATTTCCAGAATCGTCGGGGCAACGCCGGTATCCGGATTGGCAAAAGCTTCCCGGATGCCGTGCAAAAGCGGGGCATAGGGCAGGATCTCTTCTTCATAGACGCCGTCGGGCAGGTCATAGGAAAGTTCCACCCCGTATTTTCTCAGACAGGCCTGATAGTCTTCCACTGCCTGCCGTACCTTTTCCGGAGTCACTGTGCCGGTAATGTCTGCCTGTAGTTTTTTCTCATAGGCAATAGCGGCCAGTCCTTTCAGTTCCACCTTGGTGCCGTCTGTGTCCGTGTAGCTGTTGTAAGAAAAGGTAATGGGCAGCCATGCCAGCAGTAAAGAAAACAGCAGGGCCAGTGTCAGCAGGACAAGGGTAAGACGGGTCTTTATGATTCTTTTTATTTCCAGTTTCATTAAACGCATAGCAATTACCTCCGGTCAATATTTTTCTGTGGAAACATCCATAAATATAAATCCTCCAGATGAGGCGGTACAGGCTGTGAATCGCCGGTATGGGGTCTGTCAGCGAGATAGCGGATGGAAATCTGTCCGTTCTCTTCGTTGCGGAGATTGACAATCTGGAGTCTGTGCTCGTATTCCGGCAAACTGCTCATGGAAATCCTGGCGGTCCATACTTTCCCGGCAACCAGTTTTACCAGTTCTTCGGTGGTACCTTTTGCGAGAAGTTTTCCGTCCTTCATCACCGCATTTTGTGTGGCGATATATTCCACATCGGAAACAATATGGGTCGAAATCAGTACAATGCGGTCGTGCGCAAACTCAGAGAGCAGATTGCGGAAACGGACTCTTTCCCCCGGATCAAGGCCGCTGGTGGGTTCGTCCAGGATCAGGACTTCCGGGTCATTTAACAGGGCCTGTGCAATGCCCACCCGGCGTTTCGTGCCGCCGGATAGTTTGATGATTTTCTTGTTTTTTACATGGGACAGGGTCAGCTGCTCCAGGAGTTCATTGATTTTGCGCCTGCCGTCTTTTTCTGTAAGACCTTTCAGCACGGAGACATACTCCAGATAATCTTTTACGGTAAATTCCGGATAAAATCCGAATTCCTGGGGAAGATAGCCAAAGACATCGCGGTAGCTTTCCTTTAATTCGGTAATGGGAACTCCGTCGTAGAGGATGTGTCCCGAAGAGGGCGTCATAATACCGGCGATCATCCGCATGAGAGTGGTCTTGCCGGCCCCGTTGGCTCCTAACAGTCCCCATACGCCGGGGGTGATATGCAGGGAAATATCATCCACTGCGGTTAGGTCCTTGAATTGTTTTGAAACATGTTCCATAGATAATTCCATTGTCATTTCCTCCATGATGATTGATAAGTCAGGCTAACTGTATTTCCGTGTAAGAGGCATCCCGGATGATATGGCGAAGCTGTCTTTCGCAGAAAAATACAAGCAGTATACACACCAGGATCCATATCGGGGAAAAGGATTGCTGAAACCAGAATACATAGTGTCCTGGAATCACACAAAATCCCAATGCCAAAAGCATACAGAATAAAAGGCTTCCCATGATAAAGTGCCGGGGACTGCAATGGCCAAGCAGGAACAGACAGCCGCTGCCGGCCAGAAGGAACGGCAGACACAGATATAGAATCGTGCGCTCAGCAGGTAAAGATGCCTGTAGCATCATGGTAAAGAAAATACCGCCTAAAAGGCAAAGATCCCCGATGCCGACAATGACCAGTTTCGCCAGCAGAAGCTTTGCGCAGGAAAAGCGGGACGCCGCTTCGATTTCCTGCATCTGATAGCATACAGAGTGATAGAGAAAAGGCAGGATGGTTACAAAAACCAGAACCGACAAACAAAACAGTAGTTTGACCATGCTCTGTGGACGCAATGTATACCCGTAGGAATAAGAGAGCAGTCTGTTGATAAAGAACAGGAAAATTCCCTGTACAATCCAGATTTTATAACCCATAAACTTTATCTGCTTTGCCAGGAATTGTGGAAAGGATATACGTTTCCGCATCTGCCTGCGGCAGGCTTCCTGTCTGACAAGTATAAGAGTATTATGCAGGTGCGTCTCATTCGTGACGGAGGGGGATTGCTGCAATGCCTGTCTTACTCTGTTTTCTAATATTTTATTTTTCGTCATGGCCATTTGCTCCTTTCTCGATTTCTTTTTTCAGTCTTTTTAATGCAGCCCGCAGTCTGGACTGGACAGTGCGCAGCGGCAGATGGAGTACTCCCGCGATTTCCCGCAGTGTCAGTTCCTGTCCAAACCGTAAGAGAACGATTTCCTGGGAATCCTCCGGCAGATTTCTGATCAGCTGCCGCAGTGCCATATCTGCCTGCACATTTTCAAAATCCGGTTCCACATAGGCAATATCCACAGAAGATTCTTCTAAGGATACATCGAGATGCCGATGCTTTCTCAGGATATCGGTGCAGGTATTTGCGGCCACCTGATAGAGAAAGGATTTCCATCTGCCTTTGTGGGTATAGCGGTCAAAGTAGCGGATTACCTTGAGAAAGGTTTCCTGTGCCGCATCTTCCGCCAGGGAACGGTCAGGCGTATGCCAGATACAATAGCGCAGAATCTCAGGATAGTATATTTCTATCAATTCGTCTGTGGCGCCTGTGTCGCCCTGTTCTATTCTTTGTAGCAATTTCTCTTCGCCTGTCAAGATAATTCCTCCTGGGGATGTCCCCTCATAAGTATATAACGAAATAACTGTGTCCAAATGATTTAGTTTTATATATTTTCATTCATTTCCCTTGCCAAACCTGGCGGAGTATGGTATTATATCAAACGTTGAGGCTCCTTGCAGCGCTCAGCCTCACGCACCGCGGCGGCAATGGCATGACACGATTCAGGAGCAGGAATAATACCCTCGGCGCGGGCAAACAAAACCCCGGCGTCAAACGACTCCGACTGCCTGATATCCACAGCTTCCATCAGTCCGTCCTTCAGCAGTTGCGACACCACCACTCCGGCACCGTGATAACGCAGCCCCCCGGCATGGATATTGGCGGGTGCGAAATTATGGCCCAACGTAAACATCGGCAGCAACGGTGTATATCCGGCCTCATCTCCAAAGTCATATTGAAATTTGCCACGCGTC
>CAJUOE010000268.1 GCA_910587895.1 uncultured Lachnospiraceae bacterium | reverse complement strand
CTTCCTCTGGAAGAAAAGCAGTATTATTTTAAAATTACGGATATGGATGGAAAAGATTTCCTTTACTATTTAGTAAATATACAGAATGGGGTATATACGTTTCAGAATGACGGTGAGCCGCCGTCTATGGGGAATGAATGGTTGGATGTCCAAATGTACGCCCTGCCCTTTGAATGGGAAGAAGGTACAGGGGATTCTGATTCTGCCGGGGAACAGTTAAGTGAAGTCTTTCAGGTAGACACTGGGAAGATGGAGCCGGTAGGGCAAAAATTCAGGGTTTCAATAAAAAACGGCATATCAATAAAGTAATGGAATGCCGTGAGTATATTAATGACAGGAAAATGATGTCAGGGCAGCCAATGCAGGAAATATGTGTATTGGCTGCCAATTTCAATTTAGGACAACTATAAAAATTTTTGTAAAAAAGCATAACTTGAAAAGGAAAAATACGATTATTCATATAGATGGCAAATTTTTCAAGAGGAGGAAGGCAAATGCGAAGCATTTGATATTTTACCTTACAGTTGTAAAAAGTCATGGAAAGAGAGGATGATAGACAATGAAATTTAGAAAAATTATGTTGCCTTTATTAACGGTTGCTTTGATAGGAACAGCAGGGATGTCCACATATGCGGCAGGCGTATCTGCCGGGGCATGTTCAAGCGAAGAAGATGGCGAAGATTGTGCAGCAGAAGAAGTTCTAGAAGAATGTATGGATGAACAGGAAGAAGATGAAATGGCAGAAGAATATATGCACATTGGAAAAGCATCATATGCCGGATGGCAAACGCCTGAAGGGGCAGCGCTCGAACCTGTTATTTTTGGCAGGATTACTACCCAGACCGATAAGGTGCGGGTATATGTTTATGGCAATACCACATTGAAGATTACGGGCGATGCAGGGATTATTTTTCAGAAAACATATAAACGTGAAGGGAAAAAGACGGTTAAGCTGCCATTACAGAAAGCACATACTAAGCTGAAGTTTACCCTGACCACAAAAAATGGGGCAGCCGGATCTGCCGTTGTAAAAACAGTGAAGGACGATGGCATAATTTCTAAAAAGAAAGTAAGTGTTTCTCTGAAAAAACCAATTGTTGCCGGGGCGATTACGGATAAATCTACTTCAGTAAAAGTGTATGCAGAAAAAGGGGATACGCTCTATATCCAAAATGGTGCGAAAATATTAAAGAAGTTTAAATACCGAAAAAGCGGATATCGGAAGTTTCCTATTAAAAAGCAGAAAGCAGAGACTAAGCTGACATTTTACACTGCAAAGAAAACGGCAAGAAGCGCTTATGTGATAAAAGAGGTAAAAGATGTCACTCCGCCCAAAAAACCAAAAGTATCCTTCTGTTTTGATGATGATTACAGTTGGATTGATGTGGAAGGGGAGATAGGGTGTGATGTCTATGTGAGGAAGAACAGCAAGGGGAAAGCAGGAAAATGGAAATACATGGGCACACTGGATGGGTGGAATATTGGTTTTCATGTGGATGACTTGCCGAATATCACGTCCGTTGATAAAGGAGATACGTTTTCTATCCGTCTTGTGGATGATGGGGGAAATAAAAGTGGAATAGCAACCACGAAAGCAGCGAAAAAAGACTGGCATCCTATTTTTGCAGAGTAATGACTGTATTTATTATAACGGGAGGAAAGCCCCCAAAATTGAGATGTCAGCAGATGGATAGAGCTGAACACCGCCTAAAATATGCTGCTCTTTTCGGGTAGTGAAAAATAACAGAAAGATGAACTTGAGAGGGTGAAAGATGGATTTTGGGACAATAGTTTTGGTTGTGCTTTCATGGTATTCTATAGTGGGTACAGCCGTAGGTATTATATTAATATTTTTTTACATGTATCTTAAATTCTTAAAAAAAATATATGTAAGGAAATTATTGTTAGCTGGAATTATACTTGTTGGCATAACAGCTGTGATTTTTATTGGATTTTTATTATTTGGCTTTTTAGGATTGGGACTTGCCCAAGGTTAAAAAACGGAGGATGGATATGAAAAGTGCAAAAAAAGCTTTGGTTTTGGCAATTCTTGTTGTTCTGAGCGTTTCTCTGTATGCGTGCAGGGAAGATAATCCGTCTTTGCCGCAGGAAGATTTAAAAACGGCAAACCCTGAGACAGAAAATAGGGAAGGCAGGCAGGAAGATTTGATAGAGGCAGATGAAGAAGATAAACAGGGACAGCCTACAGGAGACATACCGGAATTCTTAGAAAATTACTTTGAATTTGGGACATATTCAAAAAAGATAAGGATTCCAAATGCCGGCAATATGGAATGTGTTGCGGTTACTGGAGAAAATCGGCTGGAACTGCCGGAATGTAATGTGCTTTCCATCCTTTTCAACACTCTTTATAATGATATTGTTTTGTATGAAGGTTCCCCCGAAGAAATTAAGGATTTCTTTGGAGAAATCCGAAAATTAGAATTTCAGAAGGAAAAAGAATATGCAGATACTTTGCCATTAAATGCAGATTGTGTATTTGAGGCGGACAGCATTATGGTAAATAAGGACAGTGATTATATTAGAATACATATAAGAAGTTTTAGCGACGCTATGCATTATTTTGATATTTACCAGGAAAATCAGGAAGTTATCTATGCATCTGTAGAATCAGCCTCCCTGTTAGACATGGTAAGGACAATGGCAGCGTTAAAAAGCGTGGATATAAGCAGGCTTGAAAACATCGAAAAATTGGAGGCGTTTATAGATCATTCATGGCTGGCGCTTGATGAAGAAAAAAAAGAATTGTTCCAATTTATTATAAAAGAAAAGGTGAAAAAGATAAAGAATTATTCCGGCGGGTGTCCCTTCGAATATAAATTAAAAGCAACACTGCATGATGGAGAGGCAGTAGATATTTATTATGTGTCGGATAGCTGCGGCGCATTGGTAATTGGGGATTCCACTTATGAAATAGAGTTAGCGCCGGAAGAAGGGGGAGAATTTAAATACAGGGATCAATTGACAGATTTTTTCCATGTCTTGAAGCAGGCGGTTAAGTAGAGTATAATATATTAAAATTTATATGATTCAATCGGTATTTGAGGAGGCGCAGCATGAAAAAATTAGTCATGGTTTTACTCTTGGCGGCTTGTTTTTGCGGACTGGCCGGATGCGGAAAAGATTCTATATCTGAAGCGAAAATAGATTATGGTAATTCTGAAATTTATTCAAAAGAGGATATGGATGCAGCAATAAACTTGATAAAAGATGAATTCAGCACATGGAATGGCTGTGAGCTTCATAGCATTTCTTATTCCTCTGACGATGAATGCAATTCAGAAAACATCGAATGGATGAATGATTTAGCAGATGGCGCAGCAAATAATTTTACACAATGCATCATGTTTGAGAGTGATTTCCATTCGCCTAAAAATGGCGGCGGCGCATGGGAGGCAGACCAGGAATATACCAATTGGCAGTGGTGGCTCGCCCGTTCGGAAGATGGCGGCTGGGAATTGCTTACATGGGGGTATTGATGTGGTTTTTCAATATTTTTTTTGGCACATATTAATTCCTGTTTTCTATAAACATAGTTCCGGCCCGTCTAATGAAATATGGGTATAAATATATATTTTTAGGAGGAAGACCATTATGAAAAAGTGGATTATGCTGGTTTTAGCGGGGGCGTGTATGCTGATTTTAGGCGGATGCAGCAAGGCAAAAGAAAAACCAGCCGAATTAACGCTTGAAACAGTAAAAGAACTCGCCAAAAAAGGGGCTGAACTGACATGGAGCGATTTTGAGCAATATGAAAGCACAGAAACCGGCTCTGGGATGTATATACTGGCATATAAAGTTGATGAAAACTACGAATTATGGATTGGCGGCGGGAGTTTAGAGGAATTGCCTATGTACATAAGGCTTGTTTCAGCCAAAAACAAAGACACCTATATTGATATAAGGACGGACAATATAGATGATTTCATAGGCCGGCAAGGCAGCGTCTCCTAATAAGATAAATACCAATTTCTTTATATCCGGCAAACTTGCAGGAACGGAGAGTGGAGGGCGGACCGGCAATCAATTCCAGAAAATATCTGGCTATCCAGCTCAAAATATGAAAGCCCGGTCGAGGCAGGGTTTCTGGCCTTGGCCGGGCTTTCACGTTTTGATAAAATCCATTATGGAAGCTTAAAAGAATTGCACATAGAACCTGACATTTTTTACATATGTTTTTTATCTTATGAAATCTCTGTTTTTCTGTATAGGATGTATGGGCAGCTCCGATTGCTCCTTAGCCCGTATCAGCCGTTGCCTTATGGTATACGTCTGCTCTGGTTCGTTAAGGGAATTGGAAATATAGAATTTTGCCTCGGAAAACCGTCTGTAATCAAATTTACTTTTATAAGCATCCTGTAGATGTTCCCTTGCCCGCATAATTGCGTCTGGATGCAGTGTGTCGCGTTCTTCTTCCAATGCGGTTTCCTGGCCTGGCGAAATAGCATCCCGGAAGGAATAAAATTCTTTGGTTTGGCCGGCAATCCTTTTTTCTAAAGCGTCCTGCAAATCTGTCTGTTTTTTCTTCTTTTCTTCATAAACCGCAATCATGGAGCATAGTTTTGTAAATGCCGGTTCACTCTCATAATATAACAACAGATTGGAAAGCTCTGATTTCAGTTCCCCGACATCTTCTGTCAATGTGGCAATCTCTTTCGATAATCCAGACTGTTTTATGATATTTAACTTTGATGCTGCCCTGCGTTCCGCCTCCAGGGCTTTCAGCCTAGTTTTCCTTGACTTGATTTTTTTCTTCAAGGCCGTGTATTTTTGGTAATCCGGCTTTATGGCGTCAAGCCATTCGCTGTAAGACGATATGGCTTTTTCTGCCTGCATTTGGTTATACCGGCATACAATAAGGTTTGCAAAAACAGTCTCCATTTTTTCTGCAATCTCAGGAACAGTAGGTTTGATGGATGCGGCAAGTCTTTCATACACTGTCTTCAGTTTTCCCAAAAGTCGGTTGTCATCCCTGATCCGGCGGTTCAGCTCCTTCCGTTCCGATGCAGTCCCCTGTTTTTCTATGAATCCGGCAGACACGCCCTCATGGATGGTGGGCTGCGCCGTGATGCCCCGGTCTTTAAAGTTTCGGTGGTCGATGCGTTCTGGGATGCCTTTTTCCTCCAATATCCGGTTCGTGGCATCTGCCCAAGCCCCGCGCCATTTTATCAGCTGCACTTCGCTATTCCAGCGTTCCGTTATGGGGTTCTGCCTTCCAAATCGTATGCTTTTGGGGTTTTTGGACACGCGTTCATAATTATGTGCCTTTGCTATGGACGGAGACATGTAGACGTTCTTTCTGCCGATTTTGTATTTGTATTGTTTCTCCCAGCCTTCATTCCGTGCCAGCTTAAACTCGGATGCGGTGAATCCTTTTTCTTCCCCACCACGGAAACAGAGGTATTCTTTCTCGGTCTTGTTCTGCCACTTGCCATTTTCATCCAGAGGGCGCATGGTCAGGATGATGTGTGCGTGGGGGTTATGCCCGTCCGTGTCATGAATGGAAAAATCGGCGCACATACCGTCTGAAACAAAGTTGTCGCTGATATACCGGCGCAGAAGCTTGATCCATTCCTCTTTGGATAATTCTATTGGGAGGGCCGCGACAAATTCACGGGCGAGTCTGCTGTCTTTCGCTTTTTCCATTTTCTCCACGGCGTTCCATAGCTTCTCCCTGTCCGCCCACTCTGCCGGGGCCTGCGGCGGCAGCATGACTTCCTGATGGATTAGCCCATGTTTCCTCGTATAGTCATGCTCTATGCCGTCATAGTCATTATATAGCCGGCTGCAGCTCATGTAGGCTGCGGCGGCTACGGCGGATCGCCCGATGCCCCGGCTGATGATTTTTGCTTCAAGATGATAGATTGCCATAAGATTCTGCTCCTTTTAAAATATCTGTCAGTCAACGGAAGAAAAACAGCTGAAACCAGATGTGCATTTTGCACTTCTGAAAATGTCCTGTTTTCATGCATTTCGGTTTGCGGATGCCAGTATGGGTTTGCTTGATGGAAGCAGGCTTGGACATAACTTATCGGTTGGGCAGGAACATTTCGGCTGCATCTTGTCCGTTCCGCTCTGCGGAATCGGACCGCCCCCCGGCGGGGCGCACGTTCCCCACGGAGTGGGGATACCGCCACCCGATTTATCGGGTGGTGAGTAAGTGCGCCCTTATCAGGGAAAAAAGAGAATGCCTGCGGCATTTGCACATACGCTGACAGACATGAATGCGTCTGCGGGGCTATGTAAGCCCCTGCATCCGAATCAGCAATTCCTGCTTGAGCGAATCCATGTCCATTTCACGGACTGCCGGGGCGACGCTCTCGAGCAATGCGCCTTCTTGGATTAATCTGCGTGTCCTTGCCTTGCGTTCTTTTACCCGGTTCCTCGCTTCGGCTTCCTCTAAGCGGTGTTTTGCCTGTAGCGCTTTCTTTTCGTCTGCTGTCAGATTGACGTTTCCCATAAGAGCCCCCTTTCTGTCAGGTTTTGCTGTCATTGTTTCTGCTGTTGGCACTGGTTTTAATAGATATGGCGCCAACAGCATGGATAAAACTCTTGGTCTGTCTTTTGGTATAGAAACCAACTGATTTTTATACCGTATGGGTGTCATTCTCCGAGGAAATCCCAATCTACATCTGCAGATGCGTCCTCCTGTTTCGCCCCAGTGGAAATTTTGCCAAATGTTTTTTCTTCATGCGGCATGGCGTTTGTCGGCTGGCTCTGTCCGATGCCGGACAGCCATCCGGCAAGGAATAGCGGCAACGCTTTTTCCATTGCCTTTTCCACTGCGCTGACAATCTGATTCACAAACTTTTCCTCACGCTGCCTTGTTTCAAAATAGGGGTCATCTTCCTTCTGGTAATGGCGTTCAAAATATTCGACTACGGACAGGGCAATCACATGGTTATAGGATTTGAAAATCTTCCGATCCATGGTCTGGAGGTAGTGCCATGCTTTATGCTGTATGTCTTTGTCCAGATTGAACCGGAGGTTTGTGCTGCGGATGTTTCTGCTCATGGGAGCTCCTTTCTGCGGAGGGCATGGTAGGCAAGGAACTCGTAGCCTTTTGCCGTGGCGCATATGTCGTCAATGACAGTTACGCGGTCCCGGTCAAAATTCCCGAAGTGCTTTAACAGGCATCCCCCGCCGCCGACAACGTACAGGCGCATTAGCTCCGGGTTGTATTCATAGCGGCGCAGAGTGGCAAAGATATTGTCCGCATAGGCGGTGGCTGTTTGGGTAACGCAGTCCAGATAAGGCTTCCCAATGTCGGCTGTTCCGTATCGGAGTATCTGCTCAATGATGGAATCCTCTATCTTGATGCCGAAACGGTCAAGGATAGCGTTCCTTGCGGCGATCATGCACTGATTGACGCCGTATTTTTCTGTATAGCTGCGGCTCTCGACAGGCTTTTTGTTATTGATATAAAGGATATTCATGGTTCCGTTGCCGATATCCGCAAGCAGGTTTGTCCCCTTGAAATCCGCAAGGCGTTCTACGATTGCCGGATAACCCTGCGGGTAGATGCTGCACCCGACGAGGTTGATGCGGTAATCCGTTCCATTAAAACGGAAATTCATCTGCGGGCATTTCATAAGGTATGCCCGGAAATCCTCGCGCTGCCTGCGCACCCATGTGAGGGGAAGTCCTGCGGAAATGTGTACGTCTGCCGCTGTCAGGCGTTCCCTGTGAAGCTCTTTTGCAATCCCCGCCATGGTGAACAGGTAATAATCCCCGTCCATGCACTTATCCGGCACAAATTCCTTGCGCCCGTCGCCGATGCGGTAATATTTTCCGCCATGTTCTAAAATGTTGCCAGAGAATACCGGCGGGCTGTCATAAGCTGTGATGCCTGCCGGCGTGACTGTGTTGGAAGTCTTGATGTTCCCATAGCCATGGTCTACGGCTATGATTTTCGTTCCGTTGAAGTCTTTCATGTGCCGTATCCTCCTTTGCTGGATTGTAGTGTGTTGATCATTTTGGACCCTCCTTTTCGCTTGCTTACAAAAACTGATGCCATTTTTATAAAAGTGGCGTTATTTTGTTGCAAAATCAGTCTACCGAAAAAAGGAGAGCGGCACATTGAGCAGGGATTGACAGCGGATTGACTAAAAATGGGAAATAATCTGCCAAGACAGAATAAGGAAATGCAGTTTGAATGTTTTGGGGATAATAGACGGATGGAAAAGCATTGACTGAAAATAATTGGCATAAATTTCAGCATAATCGCCAAAATTTTCTCAATCTTAAAATTTATTGGCTGGACGGGATATTTCAAAAGAAATAAAACGAAAAAACCGTTTTGTTTTTTGGATGGCATATCGTATTGGATGTTTCCGAATAATAGGGTAGGAGTAACGTGGCGGAATAATTTTCCGCCACGTTAAAAACCAAAACGTCAGAATGTCGTTTTGATATGATAACAGCGTTCTTTGCCGGATAACGTGCGTTGATGTTTATGAAAGGATTCCAAAATGTATTGCCTTTATAACTGTTGGTTTTATATCCCTCGGTAATTTGTCTGCAGATATGGCAGGGACAGATCCAATTCTCCGCAAAATGTTTTGCCGCCAACTTCGTATGCTTCAACCTCGCACTTTTCCAAAGCGGATTTTTTGCAATGATGTTGCAGTGAATCATACTCTTGCCAATCAAGGCTGAATTCGTAATTCTTGTATGGCGGAATAACTGTCTCTTCTGAAAGTATGCAGTCCATAATGGTATTTTTCCCATAACCCAAAGAAAAACTTTCAAGATAAAATGGTTTCCCGCCAAGGTTGAAAATTTTTATACTGTATCCTGATGGGCTGGTTTTCGTAGGGTACGTCTGATCCTCTAATTGTTCTGAATTAGTCATGAGGGAAAAGCACAATTTTATGCCAGACGTTTCATGTGTGGTTATGGTATCAGCAAAATTGGTTACCGCATTGTGTATGGGATTGTCGAGATATTGTTTTGAATAGTCAATGTTGGTGACATAATCTTCAAAGCAGCGTTTCAGTTCCTGTGTGCCCAACATATCATCCGTATAAAATATAGTCCTGCTGTCTTTAATATCGAATGGAAGCACTGTCCCGTTTTCACAAATGTGGATGACCGGTTTTGCGACAGCGTGCCTTATCGCCAATTCATACATGACATTCGGGTTGTTGCCGGTAAGGTTTGCAACCACTAAATCATCATCGGTAATGCGTCTGATAATCTGGTTTGCAATCATTCCGGATTCCATAATTTCATAAGCCGGTTTTATATCGCTGAAACCTTTTTTTTAACAGTATGGGGTTGATTACGCTTTCTATGACCCCTTGCGCTTTACGGAAAATGTCAGAGCCGTTATTCCCGATTGGGGTGATTATGAAGCATTTTTTCCCTTGCATGTTTTTTTCTCCGTTCATTCTAAATTCTTCAAAACAGCTATTGCATGTCAGGCCGATTCATTTTGGATTGGCAGGATATTCTGTCCTTTTCTTCTTGAGTCTTGAGCCTCTCCAGACCCGTCCGTATTAACTACATGGTCGCTTCCAGGATTGTCTGGAAGAGCCGTTCAAAATAAAAATCCGCAATCTGTTTTGAATAACCCATAATCCAAGGATGCAATGTAACGAGATTTATCCGTAGCCATAATCCTCGCTTCTGCTTTATTATATATCAACAAATTAAAGATGTAAATATTCGTATTTCCCTTTGACAACAGTTTACTGAACTACTGAAATCACATTAGAAGTGCAAACTTACCATTATGAGGGCGGATGAGGTAATTGCTGGCACTTTTTGGAGATTACAGTCTGCGGTTCTTAGATTCTGAGCCGGAGGGTTTAAGGAGAAACCAGCCGCCCCGAAGGGGCTTGCCCTTGACTGGGCGGAAAAGAAATGCTACACTGCCGTTTCCGATGGCAAGGGAAACTACGGTTCTTGAGTTCCTCGCCATCGGTAACGAATAGGGAGCATTTCTTTTCTGTCCTGTCAAGGGCGGCGGACGCAGCCGACGTGTAAAGCGGTTTCATTTGTTTTTGGATTATTTTGCCGGAATTATAATGATATGTTGAATATAACCTTATATGACACTGTTTGTCAGCAAATTTCTTCCCGTGTTTATTCCTGCAATGGCGTATCGTTGCATAATCTCCTCGTATTTTTCATCTATAAGCTGCGGATCATCTGCCCATACCTGTTCATATATCTCCATGGCTGTCTGCAAATGTTCCCTTGCTTTGTCCAGTCTTCCGCAGGCAAGTGCAATGTTCCCAATTGCCTCCTGTATGGCGGCATAGTCGCTGCTCCATTCAGAATTATGCTCCCATATTATTTTTGCGCATTTTCGAAGCGCCGAAAGCCCGCGATCCGGCTCGCCCATGTCGCTAAGCAGGACGGCATAATTGCATATCTGCGCAATGCTCTGGTTCATATGGGCAAGACCGTATTCTTCTAAAATGGAAATGCCCTGTTCCATGTGCTGCGCGGCAGCTTCGTTTTTCTTAGCGGAACGGAAGAGCGCGCCTAAGTTTGCGTGGATGTTGGAAATTAATAAAGCGTTGCCAATATTTATTTCCGGCAGGAGCGCAAGCGCATCCTGTTCCAGGTTGATTGCCTTTGGAATCTGGCACCCAAACTGTTCTGCTACGGTAGCCTTATAGTCAAGAAGCAAAGCCCTGTCTTCCGCTTTTCCAACTGACTTGTCTTTTAAAAGAATTTCTATTTCTGCAATTAATTTTTCCATGCCGGCTTGGAAACGGTATTTTTCCATATATGCAAAAGCATCTTCAAGAAAACGTAAATAGCTTTCCGTATCATCAATTTCAAGTATGCCGGTCATATTTAGGACGGTGGCAAATAACAGTTTGTAATAAGGCACGTCTATTCCGTGGTAATAAAATATCTCTTCCCGCAGGCAGTCCAGAATGGCATGGCAATTCGTGACGGAAGGTCTGGTGTCTGTTACGGCAATCTCCTGAAGCATTGGGTGCAGTGCAACCATTCTTCCGTCTTTTGGCTGTATGAATCCCGTTTCCACTAAATCATTGATGACATTCATGTCTTTCTGACGCATCCATGCGGCGAACAGTCTTGCCGGGATGCCGGACAAGGGAATAAGCGACAGGCAGCGCATAATTCCTGTCTGGGCATCATCAAGACGATGCAGGGAAAACAGCGTGTGGATATGCCCATAGTAAGTTTCTTTGCGGCTCTCCCCGTCTTTCGTAACCCTTATCTTGTCCGTGGCTGACAGCCCTGTTTTCTCTGCCCTCAGTTTTTCAAGCAGTCTGCCCGGCTCCAATATTCCGGTCTGAAGGAGGCGGGCGGACAGTTCTACTGCAAACGTGTGGGAATGCACCGTGTTAATGATCTGTTCCATAACGGGTTGATGGCGTTCCATCTCTTTGTAATAATGCCTGGCAAGTTCCATAAGCTTGTTTTTGTCGCTGATTTCCTCAAGCAGCATGCATGGGTGGTTTTCCATGCGGCTGCGGGTGGTGAAAAGAATACGGCATTTATATTTCATAATGACGGACAGAAGGCCGTCCTTCATGGCGGTGGTGTTGAAATTATCTATGATAATCAAAGTGTCGCTTTTTAAGGAGCGTAGGAAACGGTTATGCTTCCGGAAACGCTCATCCTCGGAATCGTCCGGCAGGTCGTCGGAGAAATCCATACTGATAATGTCCCGCCTTAAATCGCCGCTGTAAATGAAATATAAAATATTGGTGTATTCTTTTTTATATTTTTTTGCGTATGCCTTTGCAAGCTCGCTTTTCCCAATCCCGGCAATTCCGTGCAGAAACACTTTATGGTCCGCTTTCAGTTTTTTATGTAAAATTTCTGTTTCCGCATCACGGCCACAGAAAAAGCGACACGGCTTTGGCGCTTCATTTTCATAGATATAGTCTGACAAAACCGGGGAGAGGTTCCCCGCAGCCGGTAAGCCCTTTGTTTTCACATCTCTTTTTATAAAGTTCCGCTCCATGCCAAACAGCAAAAGGTTTGCAATATAGGATGCCTGCGCGCTGTCAGTCCTGCACGGGTATTCTTTGTCCAATTTCTGCCTCTGCATTTCCGATATGGAACTGTCCCGTATGAGCAGACCGTGCATTTCCGTCATCGCAAGCCCCGCATCATACAGCATGGGCAGTATCTTATTTTCAAAGTCCCCTGCTAGCAGCTTCCGGTTTCTTTTATTTGAAAGATAGAATCTGGTGATTCTTGGGCTGACTTTTGCCTGTCCGTTCATCCACCGGCAGACAAGCCCGTTGTCCAGTACAAAGTTGTCCGCATCCCCTATTTTAAAATAACTGTCAAAAAGATCATATAAAAAATCTATCTGGCTGATTCCCCTGTCCTCGCTGACATAGCGGCGCAGGACAGCCATGGCAGAGCAAAAATCAAGTCGTTCCATGTGTTTCCCCATTTCATTTTTTAGTCAATCCGCAGTCAATCCACAGTCAATGTGTTTTGGTGCTGCATTCTGTAAGCTGTATATAAAAGCGGCGCCAATATAAGGGGATTATAGCATATGGCGGGGAAGAAAAAAGTCGGATTTTGCATGATTTTCCAATAAAAACACAGGCAGAAATTGTGAGGATCAAAAATCTGCTTTATAAAAAATGTTACTGATGACGGAGAGCGTCTGGAGGAGTGTTTCATGGAGGATAGGAAAAATGCTGCCAATGAAAAAACTGATAATAATAAAGCCGGGGAAGCGGATTGCGTGACGACTTTCTGCAGGGCTAATACCGTCCTTGTGGTTAAGGGGTATTTTAACGGGAATACGTCTGAAACTGCGGAAGATAAAATGGAACGTGTATTGAAAACAGAAGCGGGAACCATTCAGGCAGTACAAATTTCTGCACAGGATTTGTGCCTGTAATTTTGTCATTTTCTGTACTGTACAGGCGGCTTGCCAGCGTGTTATACTAAGGACACGGAATAGCGGGCGGCTGCCGGAAACGGAGGATTATATGAAAAGACAGCCAGCCACGGAAACAAAGATTACAGCCTTGTACCAGAGACTGTCGCGCGATGATGAACTGCAGGGCGAGAGCAATTCCATATCGAATCAGAAGCGGATGCTGGAGAAGTATGCAAGGGAGAACGGATTTAAGAACATACGTTCCTATACTGATGACGGATGGAGCGGAACCGACTTTGACAGGCCGGGTTTCCAGAAAATGTTAGCTGACATTGAAGCCGGGAAAATAGCAGCCGTCATTGTGAAGGACATGAGCCGCTTAGGGAGAAATTACCTGCAAGTGGGATTTTACACGGAAATGATCTTCCCGCAGAAAGGCATTCGCTTTATCGCTGTAAATGACAGCGTGGACAGCCGGGACGAGGGCGGGGAAAGCGACTTCACGCCGCTTCGGAACTTGTTTAATGAATGGATGGTGAGGGATACGAGCAAGAAGATCAGGGCGGTCTTCCGCAGCAAGGGCATGAGCGGAAAGCCAGTAACAAGCCGGCCGGTGTACGGCTACCTCATGGGAGAGGACGGCATGTTTGTTGTAGACGAAGAAGCTGCACCGGTTGTCAGGCAGATATATAGCCTCTGCCTTGCGGGAAACGGGCCGACAAAGATTGCCCGGATGCTGGCTGAGCAAAAAATACCCACGCCGGGGACGTTGGACTATATGCGCACGGGGAACACAAACCGCTATTACCCGGACTATCCCTGCAAGTGGGCGACCAACACGGTATGCCATATCTTGGAACGTGAGGAATATACGGGGTGCATCGTAAATTTCAAGACGACCATGCAGTCATACAAGGTGCATAAGGTTGTCTACAATGACAGGGAAAAGCAGGTTATTTTTGAAAATGCGCATGAAGCCATTATTGACAGGCAGACATGGGAAAAGGTGCAGGAGCTGCGGAAACAGAGGAAACGCCCAAACCGCTATGATGAAGTCGGGCTGTTCTCAGGCATATTGTTCTGTGCCGACTGCGGCAGCGTCCTCTACCAGCAGCGTTACCAGACGGAAAAACGCAGGCAGGACTGCTACATCTGCGGAAGCTACAAAAAGCGCACAAAGGACTGCACGGCGCATTTCATCCGCACGGATTACCTCAAAGCGGCGGTAGCGGAAAACCTGCGGAAAGTCACGGGCTATGCGGCGGGCCATGAGGCAAGGTTCGCAAAGCTGGTGGCAGAGCAGAACGAGGCGGGGGATAAGAGGAAAGCCTCGTCCATGAGGAAACAGCTTGAGGAATCTAAAAAGCGTGCCGGGGAACTCGACCGCATCATCAAACACCTGTATGAGGACAGCGTGCTTGGGAAAATTACTGAGGAACGCTTCGGAATCCTCTCCGGGGAATATGAAGCCGAGCAGAAGGAGCTTAAAACAAAGTCGGCAGAAATCCAGGCAGAGCTTGAACAGTCAAGGGAAATCAGCGATGGCACGGAAAAATTCATGGGGATTGTCCACAGGTACGCTAATTTTGAAGAGCTTACGCCGACTATGCTGCGGGAGTTTGTGGATCGGATCGTTGTCCATGAAGCCACTGCGAAGGATGGAAAAATGCACGGAAAACTGCGGATGCAGGAGATTGAGATTTATTACAGCTTTATCGGCAGGGTGGAACTGCCAGAGAAATAGCCAGGACTGTCCGGTGCGAAAGGAGTGCCGGACGGGATGGGGGAGATTTTATATTGATTATGTTCATTTTTTCTTTTTTTACATTTCTTTTACTTCTTTATGTCACACGGGCAAAAGCGCAGGGAATGAAACAGCTTATGAGTGGAGGGGGCATTGTAATTGTGGCACAGACGGTGATTCCACAGCTTACGGGGCTTTTTGGTAGTTAATTTATGGGGGCAATTATAGATAAAATCACTGAATTTATAAAGGAAATGCTGCAAGGGTGGGTGCTTGGCAACTTCGGCACGATGTTTACGGATGTGAATGAGAAAGTGGGGATAATCGCCGGAGAGGTCGGCAAAAAGCCAAGTGCATGGAATCCCGGGGTTTTTTCCATGATAAGAAGCCTTTCAGAAGACGTTATGATACCGATAGCAGGGCTTATCATAAGCGCGGTTCTTTGTTATGAGCTGATTGCGATGGTAATGGACAGGAACAATATGCATGAGATGGGTAGCGGCTTTTTCTTCCGCTACCTTTTCAAAGCTGGCGTTGCTGTCATGCTGCTTTCCAAGACGTTTGATATTGCAATGGCTGTTTTTGATGTGGGAAACCATATCGTGTCGAAGGCATCAGGCGTCATATCAGGCTCTACAAGCCTTGATGTGGCGGAAACGCTTACAGAGATGTTTAATGAGCAGATTTCCACTATGGGCATTGGGGAGCTGATAGGGCTGGGGATAGAAACAATGATTGTCAGCCTGTGCATGAAAATCATGTCCGTCCTCATCACCGTCATTTTGTATGGGCGTATGATTGAAATATATCTTTATATTTCTGTGGCTCCGGTTCCGTTCGCCACTTTGAGCAACCGGGAGTGGGGCGGTATAGGGAATAATTATATTAAAGGGCTTTGTGCCTTGGCG
>CAJUOE010000267.1 GCA_910587895.1 uncultured Lachnospiraceae bacterium | reverse complement strand
GAACACGCAATAAGGTCTGGATCCTTACAATGCGGAGGCGGCCATCAACAGGGCCTGTCAGCTCATCGAGGAGCTTGGCTGTGGCGAGGTAATTGGCGGCATGGTGGACGTGCACGGTGAAATGAAGGAAAAGGTAGTTCTTCCTTTTGAGCCGGAACGTTACAACAAGTTGCTCGGCACGGACGTTTCTGAACAGGAAATGCTTAATATTTTCAAGATGATTGAAGTGGAATATGACGCGGCGAAGGGAACGCTTACAGTTCCTACCTTCCGTCAGGATATCCTGCGCCAGTGCGATATCGCGGAGGAAGTGGCAAGGTTTTACGGCTACGATAAGATTCCGACCACGCTGCCAAACGGCGAGGCGACTACGGGAAAACTCCCTTTCAAACTGCGCATTGAGCAGAAGGCTAGAGATATTGCGGAATACTGTGGCTTTTCACAGGGAATGTGCTATTCCTTTGAAAGCCCGAAGGTATTTGATAAATTATTGCTGTCCGCGGACGATCCGGCAAGGCAGGCGATCACGATTGCAAATCCTTTGGGAGAAGATTTTTCGATTATGCGGACGGTTCCTTTGCACGGGATGCTGACCAGCCTTGCAACAAACTACAACAGGCGCAACAAGGATGTGCGGCTCTACGAGCTCGGCAATATTTATCTGCCCAAGGCTCTGCCGCTCACGGAACTGCCCGAGGAGCGGATGCAGTTTACCCTCGGCATGTATGGGGATTGTGATTTCTTCGACATGAAGGGCGTGGTGGAAGAGTTCTTTGAGAGTGTCGGCATGCATAAAAAGGCGGTCTATGACCCGCAGGCGGGCAGAAACTATCTGCATCCGGGCAGACAGGCTAATATCGAATACGAGGGGACGCTTGTGGGGTATCTCGGCGAGGTGCACCCGGAGGTTTGCGACAACTATGATTTGAAGACAAGGGCTTATGTGGCAGTGCTTGACATTCCGTCGATTCTGCCTTATGCTACCTTTGACCGCAAGTATGAGGGGATCGCGAAGTACCCGGCAGTTCTGCGCGATATCAGCATGGTGGTGCCGAAGACCGTGATGGCGGGTCAGATCGAGGCTGTCATTGCCCAGCGCGGCGGAAAGATTCTGGAAGATTACCAGCTCTTTGATATTTATGAGGGCGATCAGATTAAAGAGGGCTTCAAGTCCATGGCTTACTCCATTACCTTCCGTGCCAAAGACAGGACGCTTGAGGAGGCGGATGTGACCAGCGCCATGAAGAAAATTCTCAACGGTTTGAAAGGCATGGGGATAGAATTGAGAAGTTAAAATATGGCATATGGAGAAATGGCAAAAAAATGACTGAAAAAGAAAAAAATGCTTACAGGACAGCTTTATGACCCGTCTGATCCCGAACTGGATCAATTGCGCTTGAAAGCACGTAAACTGGCAAGACGTTATAATATGACTGACGAGGACGAGAGGGAAAAACGATATAAAATCCTTAAAGAGCTGCTCCCCAATACCCTGGAAATGCCTGACTTGCAAGCGCCTGTTTATTTTGACTATGGCTGTAATACGTACTTTGGAAAATACAGCGGAGCAAACTTTCATTTTACCTGTCTGGATGTGTGCCCTGTCCATATTGGGGATAATGTAATGATTGGCCCCAATGTTACCATTGCAACGCCTATGCATCCAATGCTCCCAGAAGAGCGGAACTGCAGGTTACGTGAGGATGGCAGCATTTATAATCTTGAATACGCAAAACCTGTTACCATTGAAAATGATTGTTGGCTCGCCGCCAACATAGTTGTTTGCGGTGGTGTAACAATTGGCGAAGGAAGTGTTATCGGAGCGGGCAGTGTCGTAACAAAAAGCATTCCGCCGCACAGTCTTGCCGTAGGCAATCCGTGCAGGGTTGTTAGGGAGATTACGGAAGAGGACAGAATGGAGCAGCGGTAGGGGAAGATGATAAGCATTGGATGAAGTATGATAAGAACACATGAAAAGTGCCAAAAGATTAGAAAAGAGAGGAGTGGTAAATTTGGAACAGAAAAACACATGGGAAACTTATGATGAGAAACAGCTAGGGGAAGTGGATGCTTTTGCCAGAGAGTATATGGACTTTCTGGACCGAGGAAAGACCGAGCGGGAGTGCATCGACCAGATCGTAAATACGCTGGATGAGGCGGGATATCAAGAACTGGAGGCGCTGGTGAAGGACGGCAAAAAGCTGAAAGCCGGGGACAAGGTGTATTCCGTATGGATGAATAAAT
>CAJUOE010000266.1 GCA_910587895.1 uncultured Lachnospiraceae bacterium | reverse complement strand
GGCTTACTGTTTTTAGGTCGCATCTTTGTCGATGCTGTCTGTCCTCTTGAATTTCTTCCGCCCTCCCGGGCGGCAACTCTTTTAGAATCTTTCAAGGTTATTTCACTGTTCAGTTATCAAGGTCGTGTGCTGTCGTTTTCCGCGACAGCTCATACATAATACCATGGTTATTTTTTCTTGTCAAGGGGTTTTTTACAAAGTTTTTCTTTTTTATAACAGTTCTGGCTAAACCGTTGTCTTTTTTATTTTACACAGCAGTTACAATATCAACTGCTCGATTACATTATTATCATACAAAATCTTCAAAAACATATTCTGCTCAATCGCATCCATCATATTCCTGCCAAATTCTGTACCCTGGCAAAGAACAATGACCAGGAAAAAAATCCACACGACTGTCAATCCCTCCACAAGTCCTATCGCCAGCCCGCCGACGCGATTGATATTTCGCAATACCGGAAGTTTTGCAATCACATCAAGACAATGTATCAAAATAAGCAGCAAAATCAGTATCAGCACAAAAGACAAAAGCCAACCCAGCCGCTGCACCACCTGTCCTGCGACAAAATCAGACACCTTTTCATAGATGCCGGTATGCTCTACAAGGCTCCCCGCCTGCCCTGCAGTTTCTTCCGTAAATAGTTCCTGAACCTCTTTGGGCATTTTAATCCCAAAAAACGTCAGGTCTTTCTGTTCTGACACTCCCTGCTGAATCTGCGACTCTACGGTCGATTGCAGGTATTCTGCACACTTGTCCTTTACAGTATCATACAGCGGCGTCTGCGTCTGCAGTACCTGCGTGGTAAAAGGTGCAAACGCCGTGGCAAGTCCAATCGTCAGAAAAATTGCCACCAGCGAAAACAAAATATGCACCATTCCCCGCAAATATCCATGCAATCCAAATCCAGCCAAAATCAGCAGTACCACAATAAATAAAATGTCCATTCCTCTCACTCCTATTTGAGTCTCACCTTTTGCGTCTCTCCCTCCCTCAGAAAAATATAATTGCGAATTCCACCTGCGGACAGAACTTTTTTGATGCTTTTTTCAAAGCTACAGTGAAATTTTTCCCAGCCCCGCAATGTATAAATAGCACATTCCGAATCGCTGCGCACGCATACCTCCCCATTTTCCAAAAATTCGATTTCCTCATATTTCATGTTGAAGTCTTTTGAAAATATTTCTTTTCCATTTAAATCAAACACCTGCATCCGGAAGGAATTTTCACTGTTCTCATTTGCATATACAAATCCCAGATAAGTATCGTTATAAAAAATACTGCGGATTTCTGCCTCTGGAGATATCTCGTTTCGCACTTCGGGAGCCTGCGTTCCCTCAAAAATTTCTGTCTTGCCACTCCCAAATGCCGCCATGATATCATTTGTGAAAAACTCAACACGCGGAAAAATCATGTCCGCATAGGAATATTGGCCTACAATATTATCAATTTCTTCCTGTCCCGCGGAATCAAAGTTAAAAAACACAATCGTCGTCTTTACATTTCCCTCATTGACGTCCAACAGGGGCACCGCCATCTTTTTGCCATCGTTGGAAAGCGCAATATCCAATGGGTATCCCTTATTTTCTGTATGCACCTCTCCCTCTGCCAGAAAGGTTCCTTTCTTATCATACATATGAATATAGCCGGTTCCGTTTTGTTCCATAAGAATCGCTACCGATCCCTGATTTGCCACCTGAACACGCTGAACAGGCATAGTCGTCTTAATTTGGCCACACGGCCCCTGCATATCCATGATATAGATATCTTCTCCTTTTTTATCTGCAATGACTGCGTAATCTTCACAGATATCAATGATCGGAGACTGCATTTCATACGTCTGATTCCAAATTACATGGTTATCGGTATTGATACAGGTTGCGCCATCCTTATTGTATTTCACAATGTTTCCGTTGAATATGGCAAATTGTGTTTCACTCGAATCCTCACGCTCCATGGTCTTTAACACATCATATTCCGTGTAATTTCTGCTTATCAGATACAGGTAGATGCCCGTTACCGTCCCTAAGAGCAAAATAACCACAAGCACCGTCAGGATTAGTATCCTCCTGCGGTGTCTGTGGATTTTTTCATTCATTTCATTTACATCTGATGTTACCACCCGGTATGCCTGTTTGTCCAAAATCGCACCTCCAAAATCCAGTATAGCATACTCTCATCTTATGCGCATTAGTTTCTTATGGCAGCAGCAGCCTCTGCCCCACAAGAATTTTATCTCCATCTTCAATTCCATTGACTTCCTTTAATACCTTCACCATATCTTTGCTGTGATAGATATTCAGACAAATTGTATTCAGGGTATCGCCAGCCTGCACGGTATAATACCGCTTGTCCCCTTCCTGTTGAATGGCCGATGTCTGCTGTGTATTTCCTTCCGACTGCTGCGGGGCATTGTCCTCTTCCCTGTTATCCGCATCGCCAGCATGATCCCCGCTGTCTTCCTGCTTTCCGACATTGGCATTGTCCGCGGCATCTTCCTGCTTTCCGGCATTGGCATTGTCCCCGCTGTCTTCCTGCTTTCCGACGTTGGCATTGTCCGCGGCGTCTTCCTGTTTTTCGGTTTGGGGCGCGTTGGCAGTATCTTTTGTCTGTGTACCGTCGGCGGATCCTGCATTTTCCTGTCCTGCATTTTCCACTGGTTTCTCTGCATCAGCTCCTTCAGGCGTTTGCGTCTCCTGCAGCGGCTCAATCTGAGACTCAACAGTTTTTACAACCAGGGATTCATCCCCGGATGCAGTATCCTGCTCCAAAACATTGCTGTCCTCAGAAGTCGCGACCTGTTTTTTGCCATGCCTCATAATATTCAGGACGCTTTCTACTTCCTGCATTTTCCGATAATTGTTAATCGTGGTTATCCCTATCACGCAGAGCACGACCAGAAAAAAAGAAGATGCCGTATAGAGAAATCTTCTGTTCCGCCGTTCCTCACGCCTGCCCTGACGTTCCAGCAGCATTTTGCGATAGCTTTCCAGCGCCTCCTCCGCCTGCGTTTTGGGCTCTTTCGCCATCGGCTTGGCATCTTGCCACTCCTGTGTCCGGATCACATTCTCCTGCGCCTGTCCATCTTCCGCCCCGGATATGGCCTGTTCCTCTTTCCCGCTATCCGTTTCCCTGCTTATAAAAACCTTCGTTGGCTCTTCTTCGATATCTCCTTCGGCAGTTTCTTCTCCATTAATTTCTTCGCCGATACCTTCTTCTCTGATGCTTTCTTCGGTATCGTCATCCTCCATTTCGCTGTACTTCAATTCCGCAAGGCGCATCTCTTCTTCTTTTTTGTAAATCATATAACTCTGCATTGCAAGATTTTTCTCATAAAATATATAATACCCCTCGCGTTTCTGAAGATATCCCTGCTCATATACGAAAAACAGCTCCTCGCCTTCCAGAATATCCAAAAGCATCAGAATCTTGTCCCTGCCTGCAAAATATTTCCGATGCGCCGCCTCGACTGCCGGAGTCAATTCCATGGCCTGTCCAGCCTTACCCAGAGCCCAGCCTACAATTTCCATCTCCGCAAAAAACTGTTTCTGTTCTTTGTATATATAATCCCAAAAACTATCATCCAGGCAGATATTTTCCCATTGAAATACTGCTGCGCTGCATTCCACCACACCGCTGACAAACGTATAACGGATATCCTTAACCACCTGGCTTTTCCCCAGAAATACTGCTGCGCATTTCTCATGGTTCTTTGCCTCATTTCGCAAATATGTATAGACGTAATCTTCCAAGTAAATTCTGTGCCTCCCTCTGGGGCTCCCTACCTGGCGAATATTTTTAGGCAGAAAAACATTTCCATCCTCACGCTCCTGCGCCGTCTTTTCCGAATCATCCTTGCAAATAATTTCTATCATGTCCTCACCTCTTTTTCCTCGATGGTATCACACATGATTGGAAATTTTTGCAAATAACTGTCAGTTATATTTTTCAATTATACTCTGTTTTCCCCGAAACAAGCCCTAAGGCATCCTCCCACTTCCACTCACTTCTTTGGCTATTCAAAAGGGCATCAGGTCTCCTCCCACTTCGTGGGTCCCTCCTCATGCCATTTGGTCCCTCCTTAGGACAAGTTAAAGTTCCGTTCTTCCCTCCAGGGCTCGCAGCAGGGTCATCTCATCAATATATTCCAAATCGCCGCCTACCGGAACGCCGCTGGCAATTCTGGAAACTTTGATTCCGGTCGGCTTTATCAGCTTACTGATATACATCGCCGTGGTCTCCCCCTCCAGGCTGGAATTCGTGGCAATGATGACCTCATCGACGTCATCCTGCAATCGTTTCATCAGTTCTTTGAGCTTGATGTCGTTCGGCCCAACTCCCAGCATGGGGGAAATTGCGCCGTGCAATACGTGGTACACGCCCTCGTATTTGTTGGTCTTTTCATACGCGGCAAGATCCCTGGTATCTTCCACCACCATAATCAGTTTATGGTTGCGCTGTTCATTTTTACAGATCGGGCATAGTTCTTCGTCGGTAAGCGTATAACAATTCCTGCAATATCTTACCTTTTTTCTGGCCTCTATGATTGTCGCAGACAATTTCTCTACATGCTCTACGGGCATATTTAAAATATGAAAAGCAAGTCGCCCAGCCGACTTGCTTCCAATCCCAGGCAGAGAAGACAATTCTTCAATTAATTTGCTTATCTGACTGCTATAATAATCCATATATTCCTCCCTGGAAAACGTTCTGTCAGAACGGAAATCCGCCGCCAAGTCCTCCGGTAATTTTGGCCATCGTCTGTTGGGACGTCTCCTCAATCTCGCGAAGAGCCTCGTTGGTCGCAGCCATAATCAGGTCTTCCAGCATTTCAATATCATCCGGATCTACGACTTCTTCTGACAATTTTACCTTCGTCACTTCTTTCTTGCCGGAAATCGTAACCTCCACCGCACCGCCGCCGGCAGTGGCCGTGACTTCTTTCTCTTCCAGTTCTTTTGTTGCGTCTTCCATCTGTTTCTGCATTTTCTGCGCCTGTTTCATCAGATTGCCCATGTTGCCGGGCATTCCTCCCGGGAAACCACCACGTCTTGCCATTGCTATCTCCTCCTAATCTTCAATTGTAATTTCCATATTTATGATTTTTTCGAGATCTACATAAGATTCCTCAAAGGAACGACCAGTCTGGTTCGCCTCTATCTTAAATGGGATCTCCTTCCCTGTCCTTTTCGCCATGACAGCTCTCAGTTCCTCCTGATGCGCCTGCGTATTCACAAAGGATTCTGCCACCTCGTCTTCCAGTATGATCAAAAGCTGTCCGCTCTCGCTTAAACTTGGACGGGCAAGCCTCAGATAATTTCTCAGTCCACCGGACAGCTCCTCAATGATAGAACGCCAGCTTTTGATCACCTGCTGCACATCCTCAGGAATTGCCTCAGGCAGCCTGGGACTATGAATGGACGTTCCTGAGATATTACCACTATTTAAGACAGGTACACCGTCTTTTGCCGCCGCATAACCCTCCTGTCCCACAGAAGGCTCTGCTCCCGCAGAATATGAGACCGGTATCCCTTCTTCCATCTTCTTTTCCAGCTGCGCAATTCGCAGCGCCAGGGAATCATAATCACGTTCCATCTGCGGCTTGCACAGTTTAATGAGGGCAATCTCCATCAACACACGTTTCTGTGTGGCATAGCGGATTTGATTTGACAGTTCCGAAAAAATACGGATATAGCGCATAAGCTCCGCGGCATCTGTCATTTGCGCCTCCTCTTTTAACAGCACAAGGTTGTCGCTGGAAATGTCGAGCACATCCTCCATATTATCAGAACTCTGCAATAAAAGCAAATTGCGCAGGTACCATGTAAAATCCGTCACAAACTGCCCCGGCTCACGCCCCTGGATAATCAATTCTTCCAACCGGGCAATCACCCCGGAAACATCCTTTTTTATAATTTCGCGCAGCATTTGGGAAAAGACTTCGGTGTCTACTGCGCCAAGCACCTCCAACACGCGGTCGTATGTCAGATCCTGCCCCAGATAAAAAGCGATGCACTGGTCGAGCAGGCTTAACGCGTCACGCATGGAACCGTCCGCCGCCCTTGCAATATAGCGGATGGCCTTCGGCTCTACCTGAACCTGTTCACGCTCCATCAGCTCCGTCAGGCGTTTTCCAATCGTCTCGATCGTAATGCGCTTAAAATCATATCTCTGGCATCGTGAGAGAATTGTGACCGGAATCTTATGCGCCTCTGTCGTTGCGAGAATGAAGATAACATAAGAAGGGGGCTCCTCCAAAGTTTTCAACAACGCGTTAAAGGCTCCTATGGAAAGCATATGAACCTCGTCGATGATGTATACTTTGTATTTGCCCTCAGTTGGTGAGTATGCCACCTCCTCACGGATTTCCCGAATATTGTCCACGCCGTTGTTGGAGGCGGCATCTATCTCTATGACATTCATAGAACTGCCCGCTGCAATCGCCTTGCAGGAGGGGCAGTTCCCACAGGGACTTCCGTCAGCCGGATGTTCACAGTTCACTGCCTTTGCAAATATTTTGGCAATGGTCGTCTTACCGGTGCCTCTTGTCCCACAAAACAGATAGGCGTGTCCCACCCTGTCTGCTTTGATTTGATTCTTCAATGTTGTAACAATGTGTTCCTGCCCCTTTACGTCCTCAAATTCCTGAGGCCGGAACTTGCGATATAACGCAGTATATGACATGTTTAATCTCCAAAACTAATTCCTATCAATTTTGCTTCGCGGATAATCTTGGAATCCGGCTCTACCATTTTCAGCTTGCCTGCCACATCTTCCAACGGCACTTTTTTGGTATTGCCATTGACCATACCGACCATATAGCCGTATTTATCATTGAGGATCAGGTCTGCGGCTGCCGCACCCAGCCTGGTACAGAGCACACGGTCATACGGACAGGGGCTGCCGCCGCGCTGTGTATGTCCCGGTACCGTTACGCGCACTTCACTTCCAATCTTCTCCTCTATGCGTGCTGCCACCTCATAGGAAACAGACGGGTACAGGTGTTTCTCCTGTTTTTCTTTTAATTTCTTCTTACTGAGCTTTGCGTCCTCCTTGGAAATCGCGCCCTCGGCAACTGCAAGAATGGTAAATCCTTTGCCAGAACGGTTCCTTCCCTCGATTGCCTCTACAATTTTATTGATATCGTAAGGAATTTCCGGCAGCAGAATGATATCCGCGCCGCCTGCCATTCCTGCATACAAGGTCAGCCATCCTACTTTATGTCCCATGACTTCCACAATAAATACGCGGTTATGAGAAGCCGCAGTCGTATGAATGCAGTCAATGGCGTCTGTAGCAATGTTAATCGCACTCTGGAACCCGAAAGTCACATCCGTACCATAAATATCATTGTCAATCGTCTTTGGCAAATGAATAATGTTCAAGCCTTCCTCGCGCAGGAGGTTTGCGGTCTTCTGTGTTCCGTTTCCTCCCAGAATTACAAGACAGTCCAGACGCAGCTTATAATAAGTCTGCTTCATTGCCTCCACCTTATCCAGACCCTTTTCGTCCGGTACGCGCATCATCTTAAACGGCTGCCTGGAAGTTCCAAGAATTGTGCCGCCTTTTGTGAGAATACCGGAAAAATCCCCGGAGGTAAGCAGACGGTAATTTCCATAAATAAGTCCCTTGTACCCCTCATAGAATCCATACACTTCCAATGCCTCAAGATTCTTGCTCAACCCTTTTACCACGCCACGCATTGCAGCATTTAATGCCTGGCAGTCGCCGCCGCTTGTCAACATTCCAATTCGTTTCATGATACACCATCCTCCTCGTTTTCATTATATCCATAATTATATCCCAATTTTTTACACTTCACAAGATTTTTCATTTGCTTTTTTTGAAATATTTGTTATACTGAGGAGGAAGCATTTCTGGAGGAGTACCCAAGCGGCTGAAGGGTCTGGCTTCGAACACCAGTAGGTCGGTAGTCCCGGCGCGGGGGTTCAAATCCCCCCTCCTCCGCTCTAAAAAGTTTTCAAAGGAGTAATTGTATGAATATTATTAAAGCCACTGACTACAACGATTTGAGCCGCAAGGCGGCAAATATTATTTCTGCCCAGGTTATCATGAAACCGGACTGCGTTCTGGGTCTTGCCACCGGTTCCTCACCCGTAGGACTTTATTCCTGTCTTGTCGAGCGCTACAAACAGGGGGATCTTGATTTCTCCCGTGTGAAATCCGTCAATCTGGACGAATACCGGGGACTGACGCATGATAATTCACAGAGTTACTACTATTTTATGAACGAGAATCTTTTTAAGCATATCAATATTATTCCGGAAAACACACATGTGCCGGACGGTACGGAGCCCGACGCCCGCAAAGCCTGTGAACAGCATGAGCAGATCATCCAGTCATTGGGCGGCATCGACTTGCAGCTCCTTGGACTTGGCAATAACGGGCACATCGGTTTTAACGAACCGGGAACTGGGTTTGAAGAACTGACACACTGTGTAGCGCTTACAAAAAGCACGATTCAGGCGAATTCCAGATTTTTTGACAAACTGGAAGACGTTCCTACCGAAGCCTACACGATGGGAATCAAAACCATCATGAGGGCGAGAAAAATTTTAATCGTTGTAAACGGCAAAGGAAAAGCTGACATTGTACACAAATCTTTCTTTGGACCTGTGACAACGGAAGTTCCGGCCTCCATCCTGCAGTTACATCCGGATGTGACGCTTGTCGGTGATGAAGAGGCGTTAAGCCTTTGCCCCTTATAAGAAATGAGAATTTAACAGTTCAGCCAGATATCCGGCTGGACTGTTGTGTTTTTATCAGAGAAAGGAGGGAATCATTTGAAAACTATTCATGGACTTGTCTTTCACGAAGGGAAAGGATTTGTCAAAGAAACACTCTATACAAAGCAGGGCTGCTTTTCTCTGCCCACCTCTGAAAATACAGGAGATACAAAAGATACGATACTGGATGCCGAAGGCTGCTATGTAATTCCGGGCCTGATCGACATCCATTTTCATGGCTGCGCGGGACATGACTTTAGCGACGCCTCTTCCGAAGGTTTAACAGCCATCGCAAAATACCAGTTATCACAGGGCGTTACTTCCATCTGCCCGGCCTCCATGACACTCTCGCCGGAAAGGCTGCGCAGCATTTGTGAATGTGGCAAGAACTTTTCCTGCAAAAATAGTGCGGACGAATCGCGGCTGGTGGGTATCAATCTGGAAGGCCCTTTTATTTCCAGTGAGCGATGCGGCGCACAAAACCCTGATTTCGTCCACCCGGCAGACTTTTCCCTGTTAGGAGAACTGCAGGAATGTGCCGGAGGGCTGGTAAAGCTTGTAACGCTGGCGCCGGAAACGCCGGGCGCCATGGATTTTATCTGCCAGGTCAGGCAATCCGCGTTAAAAGATATCTCCATCTCCCTCGGACATACCAAAAGCGATTACGACACGGCAAAAAAAGCGCTTGATTTGGGGGCAAACCATATTACCCACCTGTTTAACGCCATGCCCGCATTTACCCATCGGGCTCCCGGCGTTATCGGCGCAGCATTTGACTCCCCCGACTGTCATTTCGATACTGCATTCTGTTTTCCTCCTGCTCCCGGCAATATCCATAGTCTACCAGACCGTCTCCCTGCCGTCAACGGACACTTGTTCCAGACAGAATCTCTCCTGTATACGCAACTATTTATCAGATAATTTAATTTTTTTCAAAAAATAACTTGACAAATATTTTTTACATGCTATAATAAACACATAAAATAACAAAAGAAAAGAAGGAGACAAAATAAATACGGGAGAAGGAGAGGGAATCATGGATGTAAATGCATTGATGGACAACATGCAGGGAATGGATTATGAAGCGATGCTTG
>CAJUOE010000265.1 GCA_910587895.1 uncultured Lachnospiraceae bacterium | reverse complement strand
TTGGAACAAAAGTTTCTAATCAGGAGCATTATATCAGGGCGCCGCGTGATGGAAGCTGGGCAACCTGCCCTGAGGTAGATAAAATACCATCCAAATATGCCCTAAAGGATGGCGAGGCAATTACGTGGAACTGGCAGGAGCGGGGGGTAGAATACCGACTTTTTCATGCAGCGGAGTCTACGGAGGAGAATCCGGTAGTGGTCGCAAGAGGTGTGGACGAACAGGGGAAGCTGTTTGAAGAAAAGATTGATGTGAGGCAGATTGATCCCTATAATACCACGTGTATTGAACTACAGGCTTTGAGGTATTTTAAGCCGGAAGGTCACTGGCTGTACAATCCTTATGAACTGTATGAAGGGTATGAGTTTCAGGGAATACAGGAACGGTTTGATTTCATTGCCGGCGCCCGAAAAAGGATTGTGGACTGTAACAAGGTGCATCTCTCTAAAGAAGCGGCGAATTGGAAAGAGGATATTGACCTTGTACTCAGCTTTACGGGGGCTCCGGAAAGGCCGGACAAAACTGGAAATGGTTTTCAATTAGACACGGATTCTCTCAGTCATTTTTCCAGAGGATGTACGTGAATTAACGCCGCAGCAGTTCCGATGGCTGATGGAAGGGCTGACGATCACCCCGAAGAAATCGGTCAGGCCGGTGGAACCGCCGGAATACATGGGATGATTTTGTGCAAAACGGAGAAATTTTCAGACGGTTTTCCTGCTGAAAAAAATGTCCTGCCTTATTCCTGCACAACCACGCTGCACACCATAAAAGGGCCCGGGATGGACGCAGACATGCTGTTTCCTCCCGAAAAGGGTCCTGGAAACAGCATCGTACAAAGGCAGCATCCGCTGTTTTAACCATAGGCATTATGACGGACATCCGGCAGTGACGGGTTCGCAAAAATCCCGTATCCATGGTTACCGAGATGAGATTTTGAAGAATGCAGAGGTTCTTGTGACCTCTCATAAGGGGGAACAAAAAAGATACCGGACAGATGAACATGGGTGGATTCAAGGACTTCCAAACAGGGATATACGGGAGGGATTTACCGCTGTCTATTCCCCGGACGGATTGTCTGTGTATCGCATGCATTATGCACTGGAAGATTATCCGTATTTTTCGGCACATTTTTGGAAAGCGCATCTGCCGTTAGTGGTCATTTTTGTACTGGCGGTCATTGGGATCGTGGCGGTTTACCTGATACGGAACCGTATGGAGAGGAACAATCCGGCTTATGCAGTTTATTCCAGAGAGCGTGCAGGCATCTATCCGGGTACGCTGCATCAGAAAACCACCTCTAAGTTTTTATTTGTCCGGTGGCTGTGCCTGTTTACAGGAATGTTTTTGTGGACATACGCTGGGAGGCTGATTCATCAGGGACAGACGCTGAATGAGATTTCCATACCCGTATTCAGTTGTCCGTTTAATCTGGATCAGGTGGTGGAAGTGCCATGCTATTATCTGTCGCATCTTCCGGCACTGTTTGGAAGATTTGGTTCAGACTTCCCTGTGCGCAACATGACCTATGGAATTTTGTTTTTAGTGACAACGCTTTTCTGCTTTATCTTTCTTGGGCGTATTCTTTGCGGATTCCTTTGTCCGGCCGGTCTTTTGCAGGACTTGATGGATAAGCTGCGGCAGGCGTTACATATCCGCCCGATTGTTGTTACAGACCGGATAAACCGCTTTTTACAGCCGATTAAGTGGGTGTGGATACTGCTGTTCTTAGGGTTTGCGTTTACAGGCGGGGATTTCTGTGACATCTGCCCGCTGAAAGGTTTTACAACCGCACAGGGTGGCTATTGGACGAACTTATATCTTGGCGGTTTTTTTGCAGTCGTGATTTTGACAGGCAGTTTTTTCATCAAACGCTTTTGGTGCATTATCTGCCCGATGGGGTATCTGATGGGACTTTTCAAACGGTTTAATCTGTTCAGGCTAAAGAAAGATTGTACTTCCTGTACGGAATGCGGAGCCTGCTATCATGCCTGCCCGATGCGGATTAAAAGCATATACACGGAGAGGGAAAAGGAAAATGTGCAGACAGTGGACTGTATGATGTGCGGCGAATGTATCCATAAATGCCCGGAGGACAATGCGTTATCCATGACTTTCTGCGGAAAAGCGATTTACAAGTCATCAAGGAAAACCTTCATGTCCAAATTTTCAGGTAAAAAGGAGTAGAGTGTGAAGAGAATTTCTAAGCCTGCAAAATAGGCAGACTAAGAAATTCTAAAACTTCACACCGAAGAACGCAAGGGCAGAGTTCTTCATGGATTGAAAGGAGTGGAGTTATGGCGGAGCCAAATGGGATTAATGAAAGGCAGCGGGAATTATTTGTCAGAAAGTCTGCGAGAGTGGCGGCATCTTACCTGAAACGTGCAAAGGCGCTTTCTGAAATGCCGGATGCAGCAAAGCCTTTCTTTGACGTACTGGAAAATATATACATTAAGTTGACGGATATACAGAAACCGGAAGATAGGAAAAGCATCGGTACCTTGTGCGTCATGGTTCCGGCAGAGTTGATTTATGCCGCAGGCGCTATGCCCGTGCGCCTGTGTTCCGGCAGTTATACGGCGTATTCTATCGGGGACGATTACATTCCTCGTGATGCCTGCCCTTTGGTAAAGGCGGTCATGGGATTTGGAAAAGCGAGGGCACTGCCGGCATTTGATAACTGTTCCCTGTTAATTGCGCCTGTGACCTGCGACTGTAAAAAGAAACTAGCTGGTGTGATTGACACCGTGAAAAATACGGTACCGCTTCATGTCCCGCCGCTGAAAAAAGAGGATGCTGACACAGAGGTTTTTTTGAAAGAACTGTACCGCCTGATACCGATACTGGAAAAAGAAACGGGAGTGCAGATTACGGCAAGGTCTTTGGCGGAAGGAATCAACACGGTCGGGAACGCACAATATGAGATGTCGGAGTTCCTGAAATACAGAAGGCATGACCCGGCACTGATGAGCGGAACGCAGGTACTGTCAGTGATGAATGCGTATTCTTATATGCCTGTCAGTATGTGGGCAAAGCAGATGCACAGGCTGAACGGGGAAATGAAGCAGCGGTTGGAGCAGGAGCGTTTTGTAAGCAGGAAGAATCAGCCCCGTATTCTTGTGACAGGTTCGCCGATTGCATTCCCAAACATCAAGGTGCCGCTTCTGATTGAGGAAATGGGCGGTGTCTTTGCGGCAGATGAAACCTGCATGGGAGAGCGTGGGCTGTATGACCCGGTATCGGTCATTGATCCGAGCTTTGACGGAATGATGCGCGCCCTTGCCTCAAGATACACAAAGCCCTGTACCTGTCCGGTGTTTGTGGATAACAGCCAGCGTATTTACCGGATTAAGCAGATGATAAAGGAACATAAAATTCAGGGAGTCATTTATCATGTGCTGCGTGGTTGTCTGGTGTATGACTATGAATACCAGCTTATGGAGGAGGCAATGGGGAAACTGAATATTCCGATTATCCGTGTGGAGAGTGATTACAATGAGGAAGATGTGGAACAGCTCCGTATCCGCATTGAGGCATTTATTGAACTGATTAAGATGCACACGTCCGCATAAGGAAAATAGCTGCATTCGCAGCTTGCGGACGGCGCAGGCAGAAACGATAAAATCGTTTCTGATAGAAAGCAAAAAAACTAAAAAAGGAGGCGTAACGGCTATGGAAAAATACTATCTTGGGCTGGATGGCGGTTCTACCTATCTGAAAGCCGCCCTTATGAAAGATAAAAAAGTAGTCGGCACCGTGGTATATCCCACGGGAATTGACAATAACGGTGTGGCGAAGAAAATTGTGGCAGCCTTATGTAAAAAGTACGGTATCAGCCGGACTGACATAGGTTACATCATGGCTACCGGATACAGCCGCAAAATTCTTGAGGTTGCCGATGATGATATATCGGAGATTACGGCTCATGCTTACGGGGTGCGTGTGACTGCACCAAAGGAATACCGCCCCGGCATGGTCATTGATATTGGCGGGCAGGACAGCAAGATTATTTATCTTGATACGAATTATAACGTGAAGAATTTTACCATGAATGATAAATGTGCCGCAGGGACGGGGAAATTTATGGAGGTCATAGCGCAGATTTTGGAAACGACAATCGATCAGGTCGGGGCGCTTTCTTTGGAAAGCACTGCGCCGTGTGACATCAACAGTACCTGCGTGGTATTTGCACAGTCGGAAGTGATTTCGCTTGTGGCAAGAAAGGTTGACAGGCGTGATATTCTGGCGGGAATGCACCTGTCGATGGCAAAGCGGATTATCAAGATGATGAAAAAGTCGGAAAAAGGCGGCGATATTTTAATGACGGGCGGTGGCGCGTTGAATACCGGCATACACAGGGCTTTTGAGGAAGAACTGATGAAGGATGTTTATGTGGCAAAATATCCGCAGTTTAACGGTGCAGTCGGCGCAGCTTTGATTGCCAGCGAACGGAGGTAGGATTATGGATATGTTTGTGATGGCGCTTACCACCGCTGTTTCTGTCGGACTTGGGTGTGGAACATGTTGCAGTCCGATTATCAGTACCTTTCTTTCTACTTATGTGGTGTCCCACTCAGGCGGTGTAAATAAAGGCGTTTTGTCATTTGTAAGTTTCTTTTTTGGAAAAATGGTCAGTGTTTCCATGCTGTGTATGATTGCGGCACTGTTCAGCAGACAGTTTATCAGTGACAGCGGTTATATCGGTTCCTTTAATCTGCGGCTGTTTTCACAGGCAGCCATGAGTGTGATTGGGGTAGTCTTGACAGTCCGCTGGTTTTTGGAGCTGAAAAGGCAGAAAAAGTGCGGTGGCTGTAAGGAGTGCAAAAAAACAGTTGGAAAATCCGGTTTTGTGCCAATGCTTGCGGCAGGGCTGACTTATGGCATGACGCCCTGCGCCCCTCTTTTACTGATGATAGGTTATTGCTTTACCCTTCCGGTTTCTTTGGCGGGAGTGACTGGCGCTGCCTTTAGCCTTTCCAGTATGGTAAGCCCCCTTCTGTTGCTGGTGGTAGTAACAGGTGCGCTTTCAAAGAAAATGAGAAAGGAAATACCGGATGCGGTAAAGTGGTTTCGTCTGGCATCTTATGTGGTGCTGATGGTAATGCCGTTTTTACTTACATCACAATATTAGCTATAAATACTTTTTAAGTATGGAAATGCATATTTTATATATATTTGATATTCTACTTGCGGCGAATTAAAATGAAAGAAAGAGCAACTTTGAAAGAAATTATTTTCAAATTTGCTCTCGGAGGGTGAGAGATGGCGGAAGCAAATGATGTGTACGGGAGCATTTACCAAAATTTAATTGACGCAGGCTGTGACCAGCAGATAGCAGAGCAGTGTATGGTCATTGCAAAGGAAGGTCGGTTTACGGATATGCTGCCAATACTTGTAAGGCATAGAAAGGCTTTGCTTGGTTCCCTCCATGAGAGGCAGAAGCAGATAGACTGTCTTGATTATCTGCTTTATAAATTAAAAAAACAATAACAGGTCAAAGGAGATAAGAGAATGGAAAACAAGGGCAGCAGGACATTTACAATTAACCCTGAAATTGAAATGAAAAAGGTTCAATTTATGAACCGCTATGGTATCACACTCGTTGGTGATTTGTACTTGCCGAAGGACTATGGGAATAAGAAAAATCCGGCAGTCGTTGTTGCAGGACCATTTGGGGCGGTAAAGGAACAGGCTTCCGGTCTTTATGCACAGGAGCTGGCGTCCGTGGCTTTGTCAGCATAGCCTTTGATCTGTCCTTTGGCGGGGAGAGCAGCGATGAGGTACGAAACACAGTTAAGCCGGAGCAGTTTTTAAGGAAAATTTGAAATAGAAAACGGGAGGATTTGAAAATGAGTACAACATTATCGAAAATTGCATTAGGAGCCTGGTCTTGGGGTGCAGGAGCAGCCGGAGGGGATCAGGTATTTGGAAACCATTTATTTGAAGAAGAATTGAAGCCGGTGTTTGAGAAAGCAGTGGAGTGCGGGCTGAACCTGTGGGACACGGCAGCGGTTTACGGAGAAGGGACTTCTGAGCGTATTCTTGGTAATTTTGTAAAAGATGTGCGCCGGGACAGCGTTATCCTTTCCACAAAATTCACGCCGCAGATAGCCGGCAGTTCGCCGGATGCCATGCAGGAAATGATTGACGGAAGCAAGGAACGTCTGCATACCGATGTGATTGATGTTTATTGGATACACAATCCGATGGATGTCGAAAAATGGACGCCGGATTTAATCCCGCTGGCAAAAAGCGGACAGATTAAGACAATCGGTGTTTCCAACCACAACCTTGCGGAGATAAAAAGGGCAAATGAAATTCTTGCGGCAGAGGGCTTGAAAATCTCTGCGGTGCAGAACCATTACAGTCTGTTACACCGTTCTTCGGAGCGTGCGGGTATCCTTGATTACTGTAGGGAGAATGGCATTACGTTTTATTCCTATATGGTGCTGGAGCAGGGGGCGCTTACCGGACGGTATCATGAAACAAACCCATTCCCGGAGGGAACCGGGAGGGGAGAGGCGTATAACCCGCATCTGAAAGAACTGACAGCATTGATTGATGAAATGAAAATTATAGGGACACGTTTTGATGCCAGTCCTGCGCAGATTGCGACGGCATGGGCGATTGCAAAAGGCACGTTCCCGATTATCGGAGTAACAAAGGTAAATCAGGTTGAGGAGGTGGCAAAGGCGGCACGGATTGAGCTGACTGCTGACGAGATCAGCCGCTTGGAAAAGCTGGGCGATGAGACAGGCGTCCATACGCTCTGGGAGTGGGAAAAGGAGATGTGAGCCTAAAACTTGAGACCGCGGACGAGGAATCAGAACGGGATTTTTAACAGCAGGAAGGTGATTTGAGTGGGAATAGAGGATATTTTGGCAGAATTTGATAATGAAAAGAGGACGGGTACGGAAAGTCCTGGATGGAAAAATCTGTTTGATGAACTTTGTCAGGAGGCAATCCGGATTGGTATGGAATTGAATAACCAGTATCATACCCCGGAAGAGCTTCGGGAGATTATGGGGCGGCTGACGGGGAAAAAGGTGGATGATACCTTTCGTATGTTTCCACCGTTTTATACGGATTTTGGAAAAAATATCACAATCGGAAAAGATGTATTCATCAATTCCGGATGTCACTTTCAGGATCAGGGCGGAATTGAAATCGGGGACGGCGCATTGATTGGTCATAATGTGGTGCTGGCAACCATCAACCATGACCTGAATCCAAAGGAAAATCGAAAAAATCATTATGCACCGATTAAGATTGGCGCTCATGTATGGATTGGCTCTAACGCAACCATACTGCCGGGAGTGACAATCGGCGATTGGGCAGTAGTTGCAGCGGGAGCGGTCGTGACACAGGATGTTCCGACAATGACGGTAGTGGGAGGCGTCCCTGCAAAAGTGCTGAAAGTGGTTAAGGAATTGTCCGGGATAATTCCTACGGAAGAAAAGGAGGAACGGTATGAATCGGCTGTTTAATCTTATATTGGCTTGTCTGCTTATCGTTTCGCTGTCAGCTTGTGGCAAACAGGCAGGGACGGATTCTCCTGCGGATACAGTGTCGGAGCAGAATGGGCAGGCAGAAAGTGTCGAAACAACAGAGCAGACAGAACAGGAGCCGTCAGCAGCAGCGGAAACCGCACAGACTGAGGCAGAAACGGAAAGTGATATGGCTGGCGGGCAGGAACAGCAGACACAGGGAGATGATAATACAGTGACGGGAGATATTTCTTTTAACTTTGAAACAAAGAAAGTTTTATTGAACAGTGGGTATGAAATGCCCATATACGGGATTGGCACATACAGTCTGACCGGGGATACTTGTGTGGAGTCTGTCACGGCGGCATTAAATAGCGGCGTCCGCTTGATTGATACTGCCTATATGTACCATAACGAGGAAAGTGTGGGGGAGGCTGTGAGGAACTCCGGCATACCGAGGGAGGAAATCTTTGTCATTACAAAGCTGTACCCGAACCAGTTTGACCATCCGGAAGCAGCGATTGAGGAGGCCCTTGCCAAATTAGATATAGACTACATTGACATGATGCTGCTCCACCACCCCGGAACAGGCGATGTGGAGGCTTACCTTACAATGGAAAAAGCGGTTGCAGACGGCAAAATCCGTTCCCTTGGTTTATCGAACTGGTATGTGGAAGAACTGGAGGAATTTTTACCGCAGATAAACATTACCCCGGCTCTGGTGCAGAATGAAATACACCCGTATTATCAGGAAAACGAAGTAATCCCGTACATGCACAGTCTTGGGATTGTGGTGCAGGGCTGGTATCCGCTTGGCGGCAGGGGATATACGGCAGAGCTGCTTGGGAATGAGGTGATTTCCGAAATTGCAGCGGCACATAGAAAATCATCGGCGCAGGTTATTCTTCGGTGGAATCTGCAAAAGGGTGTCGTAGTCATTCCCGGCTCCAGCAATCCCGATCATATTCAGGAAAACACGGAATTGTTTGATTTTGAATTGACGGAGGAGGAAATGGGGCGTATCAATGCTCTTGACCGTGGCGAGAAACATGATTGGTACTAAGAATAGTTGAACCGTTAGGTGAAACTATTCGCTACTTCTCAATTTGCGCAGGCAAATCGAGAAGGTTCTAAATATTTGTAAAGTGGAGGTAGTATATGAAAGTTTTAGCGATTAATGGCAGCGCAAGAAAGGACGGAAACACAGCAATCCTAATCAATACTGTGTTTGAGGAACTGCATAAGGCAGGAATTGAAACGGAGATGGTGCAGCTTTCCGGAAAAATCATGGAACCCTGCAAGGCTTGTTGGGCTTGCGGCGGAAGAAAAAACTGTGTGCATAGTAAGGATATGTTTCAGGAAATTTTCGAGAAGATGACACAGGCTGATGGGATCATTCTCGGCTCGCCTGTTTATACGGCAAACATTTCTGCGAATATGCAGGCATTTTTAGAACGGGCATCAGTAGTAACCGATATGAATCGGAATGAAAATCTGTTTCAGCACAAAGTTGGTGCGGCTGTTACGACTGCACGCAGAGGAGGCGCACTTACTACCCTTGATGCAATGTATCATTTCTTTATGCTGCAAAATATGTTTGTGGCCGGTTCCTCTTATTGGGCGTTTGGCTATGGACAAATGCCGGGAGATGTCCAGAAAGACGAGGAAGGTCTTGATACAATGAGAAATCTTGGTCAGAATATGGCATATTTGTTGAAGGCACTGAAAGAAAGGCGGAATGGGTAATGAGAAGAATCGTATATACAGGGCAAAACTCTGTGTTCGGAAATTGCAACAACGGCCAGGCAGTTGGAAATGTTTCCCAATGAAGGTTCCTGTTTACAGGAGTTGCGGAACTGGAACAGACAATCTTTGGCAGTAAAGAGGAATTATCCGGTATTCTTCATCAGCAGATAGCGGCAGGACAGGAGGCGGAGCAGATACGGAAAGAAGGCGAAGCGATTCGGCAGGAAATAACGAAACTTTCCTCTACAAATCTTTTGCTGAAAGAGCAGACGGAAACACTGGCAGAGGATAAAGAAAAGCTGTTATCCGAAAATGAAAAGTTGGAGAAACAACAGAAAAAATTACAACAGGAACTTAACAAAATGGTGCAGTCAAAGGAAGTCATGGAGCGCAATAATCTGTATGAGAAGCAGAATGACTTGAAAGGGCAGAAACAGAAGATTGAGAAGTCGTTGGAGCGATAAGAAATGTGGGGCGTGGCGGTTGCTATGCCCTGTATTTTATAATGGCAAACAGAGAGTGGAAGTAGTATAATCAAATGGAGAAATCAGGAGTGAGGAAATGATATGAATAAGAAAACAGAACAATCAAGAATAGCATACAATAAAATAGCATCTGAATATGATGCGTCAAGGGAAGGACAATATACAAAATTTCATATTATGGAACTATCTAACACTATAGATTTGCATGAGGATAATGTTGTCCTTGATGTTGCATG
>CAJUOE010000264.1 GCA_910587895.1 uncultured Lachnospiraceae bacterium | reverse complement strand
CCCGTACAACCGAAGCTGACCGACAAGTCGGTAAATCCACGTTCAAGATAAGTCGCCACTGAACTGTCGTCCATCGCATGGCTGGAAACATATCTTTTGAACTATAAAGGCGCGGTGATCATCGTCTCCCACGACCGCTATTTTCTTGATCGGATCGCAAACAAGGTGATCGAGCTGGACAACACGAACGCCACCGTTTTTTCCGGCAATTACTCCGCCTACGCCGCCGGGAAGGAATTGCTGCGCGCTGCCGCCTACAACGCGTACATGAAACAGCAGCAGGAAATCAAGCACCAGGAGGCGGTGATTGAAAAGCTGAAATCTTTTAACCGGGAAAAGTCCATTAAGCGGGCTGAGAGCCGGGAAAAAATGCTGCAAAAGATAGAAGTTTTGGAAAAGCCTGTGGAAGTCCGGGCGGATATGCACCTGACACTGGAGCCAAAATTCCAGAGCGGCAATGACGTGCTGCAGGTAGAAGGGCTGTCCAAGGCATTCGGCCCCCTCACTCTCTTTGAAGACCTGTCCTTTGATCTGAAAAAGGGCGAGCATGTGGCTGTCATCGGCGACAACGGTACGGGAAAGACGACCATCCTGAAAATCATCAACGAGCTTCTGCCTCCTGACCGCGGAACCATCCGGCTGGGCACAAATGTTGCCATCGGTTACTACGATCAGGAGCATCATGTACTCCACCCCGAAAAAACGCTGTTTCAGGAGATTTCGGACGATTATCCGACCTTAAACAACACAGAAATTCGTAACACTCTGGCGGCCTTCCTCTTTACCGGGGAAGATGTCTTTAAAACCATTAAAACCCTAAGCGGCGGAGAACGGGGCAGACTCTCCCTTGCCAAGCTTATGCTCTCCGAGGCCAACTTCCTGATCCTGGACGAGCCCACCAACCATCTGGACATTATGTCCAAGGAGATTCTTGAGGATGCCCTCTGCGCTTACACGGGAACCGTGCTATACGTTTCCCACGACCGCTATTTCATTAATAAAACGGCCCATCGGATTCTTGACCTGAACCGCCGGACGCTGACAAACTATCTGGGGAATTACGATTACTATTTAGAGAAAAAGGAAGAACAGCTTGCCAAAATCGACGCTTCTTTTGCAGCCTCCCAGACGGGAAACGCCGCCGTCACCGGGAGCAAAACGGACGGCCTCCCATCCGCTGCAAAACAGGACTGGAAGGCCATGAAGGAGCAGCAGGCTGCCCAGCGCAAACGGGAAAACGATCTGAAAAAATGCGAGGAACGGATTGAGACGTTGGAAAAGCGCAACGAAGAGATAGACGGGCTTATGGTCTCTCCCGATGTATGTACGAATGTGGCGAAGCTGCAGGAGCTGAACAGCGAAAAAGAGGGGAACGAGGCGGAGCTTTTGGCGCTGTATGAGAAGTGGGAGGAGTTGTCGCTGGAAGAATAAATTCTATAGAAAATAGAAATGAGGGACGGGACGCTGTGCAGATTCATTCGCGCCCCGTCATTCACACTATTTCATAACGTCTCAAATGTCTTTCTGATCTCTTTGATAAATGATTCGCAGTCCAGTACGGTTACATTCGGTATAGAGGAAATCAGTGACAGACCCTTTGTCATCTTCCCATCCTCTATCGTCTGGATTGAAGCCTTTTCCAACTTATCCGCAAATGCCACAAGCTCTGAAATGCCATCCAGTTCGCCGCGCTTTCTGAGTGCCCCTGTCCATGCAAAAATCGTCGCCACAGAGTTGGTGGTCGTCTTCTCTCCCTTTAAATACTGATAGTAATGTCTCTGCACCGTGCCATGAGCCGCCTCATACTCATAGGCTCCGCTTGGTGATACCAGCACGGAAGTCATCATGGCAAGGTCGCCAAAGGCAGAAGATACCATGTCGCTCATCACGTCACCGTCATAGTTTTTACATGCCCAGATAAAACCGCCCTTCGCCCTCATGACGCGCGCCACGGCATCGTCGATCAGTGTATAAAAATATTCAATGCCAGCCGCCTCAAACTTCTCCTTGTATTCCGCATCATAAATCTCCTGAAAGATATCCTTGAAATTATGATCATACTTCTTGGAAATCGTGTCTTTCGTTGCAAACCATAAATCCTGCTTCGTGTCTAACGCATAGTTAAAGCAGGTTGTTGCAAAATTTCTGATAGACTCATCCGTATTATGTATGCCCTGTAAGATACCCGGGCCGTCAAACTCATGGATGGTCTCCCTGATTTCCGTGCCATCCGCCCCTGTAAATACCAGTTCCGCTTTTCCGGCGCCCGGCACCTTGATCTCGGTGTTTTTGTAAACATCCCCGTAGGCATGTCTGGCTAATGTGATGGGCTTTTCCCAGTTTTTCACATAAGGCTCGATTCCCTTCACAATAATAGGCCTACGGAACACAGTGCCGTCGAGCGCTGCCCGGATCGTGCCGTTTGGACTCTTCCACATTTCTTTCAGATTGTACTCCGTCATTCTTGCCGCATTGGGAGTGATCGTCGCGCACTTAACCGCCACCCCGTATTTCTTCGTGGCCTCCGCAGAGTCTATTGTAACCTGATCGTCAGTCTCGTTGCGGTACTCCAGCCCCAAGTCATAATACTCTGTCTTAAGATCAATATATGGCAATAACAGCTCGTCCTTGACCATTCTCCAGATAATTCTTGTCATCTCGTCCCCGTCCATCTCCACGAGAGGGGTTGTCATTTTGATTTTTTCCATATCACTTTGTCACCTTTCCCGCCGCTGTTTCGCGCCGTCACCATTTTTCCGTCTGCAACATTTTCCGTCAGGGCAATTCACCACCCTGCCATTTTTCTGTCATTTCCAATTACATGTTTATTACCCATTATTTATTTAACAGTTTTTGATCCTCTCAGCCCTTACTCGTCCCTGACGTTCTCGTCCATATTCTCCCCGTAAATTTCTTTCAGACCGTTTTTCACCATATTGTCGTAGGCGTTGATCATATGCTGGTTCGCCAACTTCTCCGCAAGCTCCGCGTCCCCCGCCTTGATCGCCTCCATAATCTGCCTGTGCTCATCGTTGGAGGCACGTCCCCTCGTGTTGGTAGCAAGCGTTTTTTGTCTGACGCGAAGCACATAGCGGTGGAAATCCCGCAGGGTATGCTCCAGCAGCTTGGAATCGCATGCCTCGTAGAGAATATCGTGAAAACGGTTGTCCAGCTCCGCGATCTGATCCAGATGCCCCTTCTCCTCGTGGAAATCCGCCAGATAAATGTTTTCCTCCATCTCCTCCATCTGTTCTTTTGAAATCTTCTCCGTTGCCAGACGGGCGCACAGCCCTTCAAGCAGGGAACGGATCATGTAAATGTCCTTCACATCCTTCGCTGTGATACCCGTCACATAGGCGCCCTTGTTGGGAACAATCCGGATCAGCCCTTCCAGTTCCAGCTGTCTGAACGCTTCCCTGACCGGGGTACGGCTCACTCCAAGCTCCTCCCCGATCGCCACTTCCTTTAGTTCTTCATGTTCCTTGTACTTGCCGCTCAGGATATCCTCCCGCAGCTTCTGGAATACACGCCCCCGCAGGGAATACTTGTCGTTCGCATCATACTTCTTATCATAGTTCGTCATTTCAATTCCTCACTCCTGCGCCGCCGTCTTTTCTCTTTCTTTGACAGCACATGAACGGGACTGTGCCACGTAAACAAATACACAACTCCCGTTTTTCTCTCACCTCGTATAATTGTATACAATATACTTTCTTCTGTCAATAATATCTGCACAAATTTTCTATGTCTAACATTCCCCACCCCTGTCTGTTCCACTCCACCCCCAGATCTCTGGCCGTATAGACCATCTGCCGCTTCACCTGTTCGCTGCTGCTGAAAGGAAATTTTTGCAGATAGAGAGCCGCCGCGCCCGAGACAATGGGCGTTGCCATGGATGTGCCGCTCTTTTTTACGTACGGCTCCCGATATCCCCCTCTTCTGTCCTTGCGTAGATTTCCGTTGCAGGAAACAATATCCGTCCCCGGCGCCACCAGATCCGGCTTCCTGTACACGAGTGCATCCCAGCCTCTTCCGGAATAATTTTCACACAGATCTCTCCTGTTCCCAAAATATCCTCCCTCGTGACAGCCCACTGTGATCACTCTGCGGCTCGTGCCAAGAGGCGAGAGCGTGCCCTCCCCCGGTCCTTTATTTCCGGCAGCGCACACAACCACCACTCCCTGCTCACAGACCGTCTCCAAAAGACCTGTCAGTTCCTCCATCCTTGCCGCATCCCCGTCCTCCCCGATTCCAACGGAGATATTGAGCACCCTTATCCGATAGCGAAGCCTATTCTCCAATACCCAGAGCAGACCATAGTACATGCTCTCTATGCTGCCCTCCCCCTTTTCATCAAGAACCTTCCCCACGCATAACCTGCAGGTAGGCGCAATCCCGGAAAAACGGCCTCCGGAAAGTCGTCCGCTTCCACCGACGCATCCCGCTACATGAGTGCCATGCCCGCTGTCATCATACATCGTCTGCCTGCCGTTCACAAAATCGTGAAAGGCGACCACCCTGTTCCCAAAATCCGGATGATCGCCAATCCCTGTATCCAAAACGGCCACGCAGATTTCCTCCGTGACCACACTGTACTGTACCTCTTCACTGCATCCAAGCTGTCTCTTTACCCTGTCCATCGTACAAAAAAACTCCCGGCTTTACATATATAGTATGCCGGGAGTTATTTTATGCGCCAATTCCTAAATCTTATAAATGATCGGCATTTTGGGTATTGCGTTCCCCAAAGTATACTCTAATTATATGTCCTCTTCCATAAACCCTGTCTTTTGCTTTAATCGTCCTTTCCACCGCAACTGATATCTCCTGTATGCAGACGAATGGATTTCCTGTGTTTTACACTTATTTGCGATAATCCTATATTGCAGATTATACTCACATAGTTCCTTTTTTAAGGTCTTTTCTGTTGCCTCTATCTGCTCTGCAGCGGCTACTAAATCAGAACCTTTTAACTCAATTAAATAAGCCGTTTTTACATCCTCATTTAATAACAGGAAATCACATCTATTGCCCGTCGTTATTACAACTCCATCAATTCTATAATGTGTTACATATGCTCCATTTCGATTCTCAGCCTTATGGTATTGGGAATTTCTCTTATCTTTTGAAACAATCTGTAGCGCATTTCTATTACATAATGATTCAAAATTCTGTAATGGCATAATCAATTTATCCCCTTTTCTTCTGTATCCTGCAAGTCTAAAAGTTTATCAAACTCCTGATTAATCACTTTCGAAATTTCATCTATCTTCTCATTTTGAATCATATGAATTTCCTCATCCATACAATTTTCAACGGTTCCATTTTTTACAAACCACGAATCAAATTTTAAATCATCAATCCAAAACGAAATCGGAATAATCTTATCCGCTTTCTCTTTGTTTTTTTCAGTAAAAGTTTTTGCAAACAAAAGATTATTCAATGTACCAAGAACATAAGGACTATGTGTAGTTAACACGATAGAATGTTTACAATTACTCAACAGCGCGATTAACTCTGTCATATATTTTTGTGATTCCGGAAACAAATGTGATTCTGGTTCTTCAATAATAAACAACACCGGATTCTGTCGTAATAAATAATAAAAAAATAAATTCAAAATCCACACACTTTCCTGTTGTCCGGATGATGAAAAATTAATCTTTACATATTTTCCATTTTCAAGAACAATTTGTTCTTCCCCATTACTATATCGGTAAGTACCCCTAAGTATTTTTTCAATCAGTTCTAACGCCTGTTTTACCAACTTCTGAGATACACAAGTTTTTCCAGAAGCATAAGATGCTAATCCCAGAAGACCTCCTGAAAATTCTGGTTTCAAACGTAAAATTCTTTCCAAATAGTCTTTCGTACAACTGTCCAAAGACCGCTTTAGTACATCGTCCATAGTCGCGTAAATATAGCTAATCTGCTGTGAAAGTAACGTGATCATACTCCGTCCTGCCGGAATGTAAACAACAGAACAATTATCATCAAATAATTCGTATAATTCAGTCTTCAATTTCCTTATTTGCTCTTCAGGCACTCCTAACAATGTCATCGAAAGACAATGATCTCTTTCCTTTAAAAATTTTCTTAAATCTTCACTAAGTGTTATCCATATATAATTTGGCGAATTAAATCGCGAATCCTCTATAAGTGAAACCTTGACAAAACATGTATCTGTAAAGTTGTACCGCATATACATGCTATTCGACATGCCCCAAGACGATCCAAAAGTTCTTAAAAACTTTTCCCTTAAATAGTTTTCCAGTCCCTTTTTCAATGTTGTTCCCTGTACCATATCAAATTCCGTTTCAAACCCATTAACAGAACCGGAATTAAGAGCCTGTGCCCTGGCAAGATTTAAAATATCATCTTTTATCGTTCTGAAAAAATAAATAGCCTTCGCAATTGTACTTTTTCCGGATGCTTGAAATCCTGTTAAAGTCATAAACTGAGAACTCTCAAGTTCACACGTCTCTATTGGACCAAGGCTATTAATAATCAATTGACTCATAAGAAACCACTCCTTTTATCCTCGCACTACTAAGATGTTCCAAATATAGTACAAACGTATTTTTTATTATAAATCATACCTATATTTTCATCAACCACATTTTACTGACAATTTTCTTCAATAAACCTTAACATGGTATTACATATCGTTACCAATGGCATGATAAAAATTTATAAAAAATCCCAGTCATACATACAATATGCTGGGATTTTCATACAAATCTATGCTTTTTTATTTTCTCCTGCCACTCCTCCGCAGCCTTCTCTTCCACCTCACCCATGTCGTCTTCTGATAAAAGAACACCGCCATCGCTGCAAAGAACAATCCTGCACCGAGGAAATATTTGGGATGAATGCTGTGATCTCCCGTATCGGGAGACGCGTCCTTCTTTCCGAGGGAGACAAACACCGCCTGCCCGTCTTTCACATCCGCCACGGCAGGACCTGAGCCGTAATTATAAATACCGTAAGCCGAGAAATGTGCCGCCTGAAATGCCACCGCGTCCTGCCCGTCCAGGGAGACGATACGACTGTCCACCTCCTCAAGCTGTCCGTCCGCATCCAAACATACCACATGGAGGTTTTCCTGCAATACGCCGCTCGGAAGAGGCATGGTAATCTCCACCCGCTGTTTGCCAAGCGCCGTGACCGGCACATCGGTGGTCGTGTCCGTCATGGTAATCTCGTAACCGTGCAGGGAATGGGGCAGCCTGTTGCCGTAGATCGACTTATACACATCCCCGATCTTCGTCGTCGCCTCCTCGCTGTCTGCGATATCAATCCGATAACTGCCTTCATTGCCCTCCATAACCGCCGTCACAATGCTGTCGCGCGGTATGGAGTAGCTGTTATTCTGCACGGTAATGCCGGTCTGCGTTTCCTCACGCTCCACATCGGAAAGCGTTTCCTGTCCCGCCTCCAGCGTGTAAGTGCGTCCGTCTATCTCCACGGTTTCCCCGGGGCCGGGGCCGCCGCCTCTTCTGGACAAAATCGTGAGCACGCCGCCCACTGTATCCGACGCGTTATCTGCCGCTGTCTCTGTTACAGCACGCGCATCGCTGTTATCAGACGAAGCCGCTGTGTCTGCAGATGCCTGCCCACCGCTGTTATCAGACGAAACTGCCGTATCCGACTGCCCGCCGCTGCCATCCGCGCTTCCGGCATTTCCCGCGTCGGATACAGTGGGCGGCGTGCTCACGATTTTGTCCAGAAGAGGCGGCGGCCCCGGCCCCGGGGAAACCGTGGAGATAGACGGACGCACT
>CAJUOE010000263.1 GCA_910587895.1 uncultured Lachnospiraceae bacterium | reverse complement strand
TTTCTCATTGGAAGGGCATTCATGGAGGCGGATAATCCCAGGCATCTGGCGCGGCGCTGGAAATCCCTGTAGGGAAAGAAGTGCAGCGGCGAAGGAGAATCGAGAGGTGAAACAGTGGAAGGGAATAGAGGTCTGGCAATGGAAAGGAATAGAAGAAAGGTTGTGCCGCGCATTAAAATCTGCGGGCTTACGAGAATGGAAGAAACCTCTTATCTGAACGAGATTGGAGCATCCTATGCTGGATTTGTGCTGTGGGAAAAGAGCAGGCGAGGGGTAAGCGTTGCACAGGCGGAGGAAATCGGCAAATGTCTGAAGAACGGGATAAAGCGGGTCGCCGTTACGGTCAGTCCGGATTTGGCATTGTTGGAACAGATAGAGGAAGCCGGGTTTGACATTCTTCAGGTGCATGGAGAATTGTTCGGGGAAGTTCTGGCGCGATGCCGGATCCCTGTCTGGCGCGCCTGTAACCTGAAACAGCCGCAGGATTTAAAAAGACTGGAGTATCATCCAGGGATAAGCGGATATGTGGTTGACGCCGGGGAAGCCGGGAGCGGCCAGAAATTCGACTGGCAGGGCAGCAAAAAGGCGGTGGAGGAGATGAGATATACCGTCTGTGCGGGTAAAGATTTTATTCTTGCCGGAGGGTTGAATCCGGAAAATATAGCGCAGGCTGTGAGGATATTCCAGCCGGACGTCGTGGACGTCAGTTCCGGCGTGGAGGGTGCAAACGGAAAAGAACGGTCATTGATCGTGGCATTTGCAGGAAATGTAAGGCAGAAAAACGGAACGTTGACAGAATCAATTGCAGGAAAGGTGAGAGATGATGAAAAAGAATGAGAGATATTTTGGAGAATTTGGCGGACAGTTTGTATCGGAGTCTTTGATGAATACACTGGAAGAGCTCGACAAAGCGTACGAGGAGGCGATGCGGGATCCGGCGTTTTTGGAGGAATATGCCTATTATCTAAAACAATATGTGGGGCGTAAGACGCCGCTCTACTATGCAAAAAATTTAAGCAGGGAGTACGGAACGAAAATTTATCTGAAACGCGAGGATTTAAACCATACCGGGGCGCACAAGATTAACAACGTAATCGGACAGATTCTGCTGGCAAAGCGCATGGGAAAGAAGAAGGTGATTGCAGAGACCGGAGCCGGGCAGCACGGCGTGGCAACGGCGACTGCAGCGGCGCTCTTTGACATGGAATGCACCGTCTATATGGGTGAGGAAGATATGAAACGCCAGGAGCTGAATGTCTTTCGCATGGAAATGCTGGGGGCAAAGGTTGCGTGCGTAAAATCCGGGAGTTGTACGTTGAAGGATGCGACCAATGAGGCAATCCGTACCTGGGCAAAAACGGCGGAAGATACGTTTTATGTGATTGGGTCTGCGGTGGGGCCTTATCCCTATCCCAAAATGGTCAAAGAGTTCCAGAGCGTCATCAGCCGGGAGAGCAGGGAACAGATTTTGGAGGCGGAGGGCAGGTTGCCGGATGTTGTGATGGCATGTGTGGGCGGCGGCTCCAATTCCATCGGCATGTTTGCGGACTTCATCGCAGAGCCATCTGTAAAGCTGATAGGCGTGGAGGCAGCAGGGCTGGGGATTGCAAGTGGAAAGCACGCAAGTGCCATGGCGCTGGGGAAACCGGGAACGCTTCACGGGATGCGCTCGTATCTGTTGCAGGATGACGATGGAAATATTCAGGTTGCCTACTCGATTTCGGCAGGGCTTGATTATCCGGGCGTGGGGCCGGAACATGCGTATCTTAAGGACAGCGGCAGGGCAGAATATGTCTCCATTACAGACGGGGAGGCGATGGATGCATTGCTGGAATTGTGTAAGCTGGAGGGCATCATTCCCGCTATCGAGAGCGCACATGCGATTGCATATGCAAAGAAACAGGCAAAGCAAATGAAAGATGATGAAATTATGATTGTCTGTCTGTCCGGCAGGGGCGACAAGGACGTACACACGGTGATTGACTATCTGGCACAGGAGGGAAAATAATGCAAAACAGAATCGAACAGAAAATGCAGGAGTTAAAGATAAAAAACGAGAAATCATTTATCACTTATATGACGGCAGGGCTGCCGGATATGGCGGGCTGTAAGGAATTGATAAAAGCACAGGAACGGGCAGGGGTTGACGTGCTGGAGCTTGGAATTCCATTTTCTGATCCGGTGGCGGACGGCCCGGTAATTCAGGAAGCCTCCTATCAGTCCATTTTACGTGGTACAAACTTGAAAAAAGTGTTTGCTTTGATGAAGGAGGTTCGCGCGGAGGGCGTAACCGTACCGGTGGTTTTCATGATGTACTATAACACGGCGCTGCATTTTGGCCTCGATAAATTTGTAGAGGAATGCATCGCAGGCGGCGTGGACGGATTGATCATTCCTGATTTGCCGATGGAAGAACAGGATGAAATAAAAGAAGCTTTGCAGAGGGAAGGTGCGCCGGTTTTGATTCAGCTGGTATCTCCGGTATCGGCAGAACGTATCCCGGAAATTCTGGAAGGCGCACGGGGCTTTGTCTACTGTGTCTCCAGTATGGGCGTGACCGGGCAGAGCGGGAATTTCCACCGGGAAATCCTGCGTTACCTCTCGGAAGTAAAAGCGGTATCGAAGATACCGGTGATGATGGGATTTGGCATTGAGCAGGCGAAAGACGTCCAGCCGATGCGGGATGTGATTGACGGTGCAATCGTAGGTTCGCATTTTATCCGCTTATTGGAGGCGAATGATTATAATCCTCAAACAGCGGCGGATTATTGCAGCCGGTTTAAGAAGGAGTTAAATGAGCTGTGATTCACAGAATGTATTTAAAAAAAGTTTTTCAGGATGAAACGATAAAACGATATAAGCGATTAGAGGATAGAAAGGAATGAGAGATTATGATGCAAGAAGCAATTCAGAAAGTAGTAGACGGACAGAATCTGACACAGGAAGAGGCAAAAAATGTCATGAACATGATGTTGAGCGGGGAGAGCACACAGGCGCAGCTCGGCGCATTTCTTACTGCCATGCGCATGAAAGGGGAAACGCTTGAGGAGTTGACGGGATTTGCGTCGGTCTTGAAAGAAAAGGCAAAGCATATCATGCCGAATACGAAAAATTATGTAGATTTGGTTGGAACCGGCGGGGATCGTACATTTACATTTAATATTTCCACAACTTCCGCGTTTGTGGCTGCGGGTGCGGGCATTCCCATTGCAAAGCACGGAAACCGCTCCATTTCCAGCAAGAGCGGCGCCGGGGATGTGCTGGAGGCGTTGGGCGTCAATATTATGGCAGAGCCGGAGGTTGTGACAAAATGTGTGGAGGAAGCAGGGCTGGGATTCATGTTTGCGCCAAGCTTTAACAAATCCATGCGATATGTAGGGCAGGCGCGCAAAGAGATGGGAATTCGTTCTGTATTTAACATTCTGGGGCCTCTTGCCAATCCGTCCGATGCAAGGTGCATGGTTGTCGGCGTATATGACCCGGCTTTGACGGAACTGATGGCAAAGGCGATGCATAATCTCGGGGTGGAAAGCGGGTTTGTGGTAAGCGGTGAGGACTGTATGGATGAGTTTACTTTGACGGGCAAGACGACGGTCTCCGAGATTAAGGATGGTAAGGTGCGTACTTATGAGGTGACGCCGGAGCAGTTCGGTTTCCAGAGGGTGACGCTGGAAGAACTTCAGGGCGGCGATGGGAAACAAAACGCGGAAATTACCACGGAAATTCTCAAAGGGCAGGCGAGGGGAGCCAAAAGAGATATCGTATTATTGAATGCGGGCGCAACTCTCTATGCCGGTAAAATTGCCGATAGCATAGAGGATGGAATTCATATGGCAGAGGAGTCCATAGATTCCGGCAGGGCGTACCATGTGTTGGAGAAACTCGTAGAAATATCCAATCAGTAACGAGTTTGAGAGATAATGATACGGCGGATATAGTATTAAAAACCAGATGATAATGAGAACGTTGACACAAGTAATTTTTCGTGCTATGATGCTGTTTAGAATCTGACGACTGGTATGATTGATGGAGACGGAGGAGGCGCTGAGGAGTCAGCATTTCTTCCGTTTTGCCATTTACCGGAAAGTGTTTGATGAGAACAGATAAGGAGCAGGGAACCTGCCGGTCAGATGGATCTTGCAGTAGGGGGAAAGATGGCGAAGACAAAAGAAATTAAGACAAATGCCATGCGGATTCTGGATAAAAAGAAAATACCCTATGAGGTACTTCAGTATGAGTGTGATGAGTTTATTGATGGAATTCATACGGCCAGGAAGAATGGGGTAGCGCCGGAACAGTCTTTTAAGACATTGGTGCTCCAGGGCAAAAGCAGACAGTATTATGTGTTTGTACTCCCGGTTGCAAAAGAAGTGCCGTTAAAGGTGGCGGCGAAACTTGCCGGAGAGAAATCCATAGAGATGATTCCCATGAAGGATATCAAGGCAGTCACCGGATATGTGCGCGGCGGCTGCAGTCCATTGGGGATGAAGAAACCATATCCGGTATTTCTGCACAAATCTGCACTGGATTATGAGAACATCTATATAAGCGGAGGAAGAGTCGGAACGACGCTGTGTCTTACGGCGGAGGATTTTCTCGCAGTTACCGGAGCAAGCGTGGAAGAGTTTTAGTATCACATTATAAGAGAATATAAAAAGAAAGGAAAAAACATGGCGTATCAGATTATAACAGACGGTTCCTGCGATCTGGGGCAGGAGATTTCACAGAAAGCGGGACTTAAGGTCGTACCGTTTTATGTGACATTTGATGGCAAAACCTACAAAAAGGAGATCGAGGAAATCGGCGTCCGCGAGTTCTATCAGCAGATGGTGGATAACCCCAAACAGTTTCCCAAATCTTCCCTGCCATCGGTGCAGGATTATGTGGAGGCATTTACGCCTTATGCCAAAGAGGGCAAGGACATTATCTGTCTGTGCATAACCGTTAAGTTCAGCGGTTCTTACAATTCAGCAAAGACGGCGGCTGATTCCCTGAAAGAGGAATATCCGGATGTGAAAATTGAGGTTGTGGATACGACGGTCAATACGGTGCTGCAGGGGCTTTTGACGCTCGAAGCCGTGCGGATGCAGCAGGCGGGGCTTTCCTTTGAGGAGACGCTTGCAGAAATTGAGCGTATCAAGGCAACTGGCAGGATTATTTTCACCGTTGGAAATTACGAATACCTGATTCATGGCGGCAGAATTGGCAAGGTGATGGGAAATGCAGCCTCAACATTGGGAATTAAGCCGCTGATTATGCTGCGTGAAGGAGAAATTTTCCCCACGGGCATTACCAGGAGCCGGAAAAAAGCGATGAAGCGCCTGATTGAGCAGACGAAGGAGCATTTTGCGAAAATCGGGGAATCGCCGGATGATTATCAGATTGTAGTAGGATATGGTTATGATTATGAGGAGGCGGTATCATTCCGTGATGAACTGCTTGCATCCATGAAGACATATTCCAGTTATGACGCCATTGAGATATTCCAGATCGGGGCGACAATCGGCGTTCATACCGGGCCTTATCCGATTGGACTGGGACTGGTTCGGAAATTTGATGCAAAATAACCGCCAAAAGGTGAAAACAGAATAAACAAAAGATTTTGTGCAGATTGTACACGAACAGGAGGAAACCATGCAGATTATCATAGTGGGTTGTGGAAATGTAGGGACAACCCTGACCGAGCAGCTGAGTAAAGAAGGTCATAATATTACGGTGATAGATGTGGATGGAAAGACAGCAGAAGCGATGGTCAATCAGTACGATGTCATGGGTATCGTAGGAAATGGAGCAAGTTTTGCTGTCCAGAATGAGGCCGGAATAGAAGACGCAGATTTAATGATTGCGGTGACTACCTCGGATGAACTGAACCTTCTTTGCTGCCTGATTGCCAAAAAGGCAGGTGGGTGCAATACCATTGCCAGAGTGCGTAATCCCATATACAACAAAGAAATTTCCTATATTAAGGAGGAACTGGGGCTGTCCATGATTATCAATCCCGAATTTGCGGCAGCTTCTGAGATTTCCAGACTTTTAAAATTTCCTTCCGCAATTAAGGTGGATACCTTTGCGAAGGGAAGGGTAGAGCTTTTAAAATGCAAACTGGGAGAGGGCTCTGTGTTGCATGGACGTCCTTTGACCTATATCTCGGGCGGGCTGGGATGCGATGTGCTGATATGTACGGTTGAGCGCGGCGACGAGGTGTTTATTCCGGATGGAAGTTTTGAGCTGCGTGAGAAAGATGTGATTTCAGTGGTCTCGTCTTCAAGGAATGCGAATGAATTTTTCCGGAAAATCGGTATGGCGAACAACCGTATCAAAAGCTGCATGATTATTGGAGGCGGGGAGACAACCTATTATCTGGCAAAGCAGCTTTTGCCCATGGGAATTGAAATTAAGATTATAGAACAGGACAAAGAGCGCTGCAATGAGCTCAGTGAACTGCTGCCTCAGGCGTTGATCATCCACGGTGACGGAACGGATCGCAACCTGATTTATGAGGAAGGCCTGCCGCGTGTACATTCCTTTGTGTCATGGACCAGCCGGGATGAGGAGAATATCATGCTCAGTCTTTTTGTAAAGAAGATTTCGAAGGCGAAGACGATTACCAAGGTTCACCGCACATCTTACGATGAAATTATTGACAGTCTTGACCTGGGCAGCATTCTCTACCCGAAGAATATTACGGCGGAGTATATACTTCAGTATGTCCGTGCCATGCAGAATTCCATTGGCAGTAATGTGGAGACCCTGTATCGTTTGATTGAGAATAAGGTGGAGGCCCTGGAATTCCGTGTTAACGAACAGTCGGAGCTGGTAGGGGTACCGCTGAAGGAGCTGCGATTAAAGGATAATCTGCTGATTGCCTGTATTAACCGCAAGGGCATTATCATTACGCCGGGAGGCCAGGATTCCATTATGCTTGGCGATACGGTGGTGGTTGTCACTACGAATCAGGGATTCAGCGATTTAAAGGATATATTGCGGTAACAAAGGAAGAGGAACGGATTATGAATTACTCAATTATCAGATATATTCTCTGTCGTGTTCTGGAATTTCAGGCATATTTTTTAGCGTTGCCCTGCATGGTGGCGCTCATCTATGGAGAGCGTGAAGGCTGGGCGTATGGCGTTGTAATGATTTCCTGTCTTTTGCTGGGCGGGCTTGGCAAGTTAAAGAAGGCAAAGAGTACGGTATTTTATGCGCGGGAAGGATTTGTAACCGTATCCTTGAGCTGGATACTGTTGAGTATTACGGGAGCGCTGCCCTTGTTTTTGTCGGGGCAGTTTCCGAGTTATACGGACGCGCTGTTTGAAACAATTTCCGGTCTGACGACTACCGGTGCAAGTATTCTGACGGATGTGGAGGCGTTGTGCAAATGCAACCTGTTCTGGCGCAGCTTTACCCACTGGATTGGCGGTATGGGCGTGCTGGTGCTGATTCTGGCGATTCTTCCGCTGGCTGGCGGCTACAATATGCATCTGATGCGGGCGGAGAGCCCGGGGCCAACCGTTGGCAAGCTGGTGCCGCGGGTGCGGCACACAGCGCGTCTTTTGTACGAGATTTATATTTTCCTGACGGTGGTACAGATTATACTTCTTCTGATTACCGGAATGTCACCTTTTGAGGCCATGACGCTGTCGTTTGGTACTGCGGGTACGGGAGGTTTTGGCGTACTGAACAGCAGTATCGGGAGTTATTCGATTCCCTCGCAGGTGATCATAACAATCTTCATGATATTGTTTGGAATCAATTTTAACGTGTATTATCTGTTTCGGGCGAAAAAGCCTTTGCAGGCATTGAAATGTGAGGAAATGCGCTATTATCTGGGTATCATTCTGGCTGCAATCGTATTGATTACGATCAATATCCGTGGCAGTTTCCGGTCGCTGTTTGAGGCGTTCCACCACGCGGCGTTCCAGGTGGCGTCGATTATCACGACGACTGGATATTCTACGGCGGATTTTGATTTGTGGCCGCAGTTTTCAAAAGTAATACTGGTTGTCCTCATGTTTGTGGGCGCCTGTGCCGGAAGTACCGGAGGCGGGATCAAAGTTTCCCGCATCGTGATCATGATGAAAATGGTTAAGAATGAGCTTTCTCACCTGATTCACCCCAAACGGGTGCGTCAGGTGTCGTTTGAATATCATGTGGTCAACAAGGAAATATTGCGCTCCATCTCGGTATTCTTTATCGCATATATGATGGTTTACTGTATTTCCCTTGTCTTGATTTCGCTGGACAACCTTGATTTTACAACGAATTTCACGGCAGTGGCAGCGACCCTCAACAATATCGGGCCGGGTCTGGAACAGGTGGGGCCGACCGCTAATTTTTCCGTGTTTTCACAGCCGGCAAAGTATGTGCTGATGTTTGATATGCTGGCGGGACGTCTGGAGCTGTTTCCGCTGCTGTTGCTGTTTACGCCTTATACATGGAAACGTTCTTGAGGCGGAAGGCAAATGCGTAGCATTTCTCTCATGGCTTCCGCCGACATGGCAGGAGACGCAAGGCGTCGCGTGCCGATACCTTAAAGGCGGAAGGAGGGGAAAATTATGCGGCAGATGGAATTTAAAATGGAGCGTACCGGGCTGCTGAAAGAGGGGGAGGTTCTTCCTGTTACAGAGGGAAAGCTGCCTACCTCTTATTACTATACATTGGGCAAGGCATACGCCATGTCTGCAAATTATTCGTTTTCCGAGCGGCTGAAATCCAAAGAGGGGAAAGTTGTGGAGATCAAAGAGACGCCCAAGGGGTTTTTTGTGACCGTGGAGTTTGAGGAATGAAAGGAAATGATATGGAATCGAGAGTGGCAATTATTGGAATTATTGTGGAAGAAGAGTCATCGGTGGAGGAGCTGAATCAGATTCTTCATGAATATGGGGCATATATCATTGGAAGGATGGGCATTCCTTATCCGAAAAAAGATATCAATATTATCAGCATTGCAGTGGATGCACCCCAGGACGTCATCAGCACGCTTTCCGGCAGGCTGGGAAATCTGAAGGGGATTAGCAGCAAGGCAGCGTATTCGAAAATCTTGACCTAAGGAGGGACTTAACATGAGCTTAAATAGTACGCCATCTGCGGATCGTGTACATATCGGTTTTTTTGGAAGGAGAAACGTGGGGAAGTCGAGCGTTGTCAACGCGGTGACAGGCCAGGAACTGGCTGTTGTCTCCGAGGTGAAGGGAACCACGACGGATCCGGTACAAAAAGCAATGGAGCTGCTTCCGGTGGGCCCAGTGGTAGTGATTGATACGCCTGGGTTTGATGATGTGGGAACGCTCGGGGAATTGCGGGTACGTAAGACGAAGCAGATTTTAAATAAAACAGATGTTGCGGTGCTTGTGCTGGATGGAACGGCGGGCGTATCCGAGACAGAAAAGGAGCTGCTTGGGATATTCCGGGAGAAAGAGATTCCTTTTGTATTGGCGGTCAACAAAGAAGATCTGAGAAAACCTCAGGATGTTCTGCCGGCTCTATCCGAAGAAACGGAAAATATCGTGAGGATCAGCGCCAGAACGGGATTTCAGATTGAGGAGCTGAAAGAGAAAATTGCGCGTCTTGCAGCGCCCCGGGAGAACGGCCGGCGAATTGTAGGCGATTTATTAAAACCATCGGATTTTGTCGTGCTTGTTGTGCCGATTGATTCTGCGGCCCCCAAGGGGAGGCTGATTTTGCCACAGCAGCAGACGATCCGTGATATTTTGGAATCACATGCGGTATCTGTCGTCGTCCGGGAACATGAATTGAAGGAGACCCTTGAAAAGCTGGGAAAGAAACCGGCAATGGTGATTACGGACAGCCAGGCGTTTGCCAGGGTCAGCGCAGATACGCCCCGGGAAATTCCGCTGACTTCATTTTCAATTTTATTTGCACGCTACAAAGGAAACCTGGATCTGCTTGTACAGGGAGCGGAGGCAATAGAACGGCTGCAGGATGGGGACAGGGTGCTGATTTCTGAAGGGTGTACGCATCACCGGCAGTGTGATGACATTGGCTCTGTGAAGATTCCGCGCTGGCTGAAATCATATACCGGAAGGGAGCTTGGAATTGAATTCTCATCCGGTATGGAATTTCCGGAGGAATTATCGGAATATAAACTTATTATTCATTGCGGGGGATGTATGTTGAATGAGCGTGAAATGAAATATCGCTTGAAATGTGCCCAAGACCAGGGTATAGCAATTACGAATTATGGAACTGCAATTGCATATATGCAGGGAATCCTCACAAGGAGTGTGGAAATATTCCAGTAAAGCTCTTGCAATCATTTTATCGTCTTGTTATAGTAAATATTGGGAAATGCATGTAAACTGAAATTGTATCACATTTTTACGAAAGATCAATGAGGGGATAAAAAATCCAGGCACCATCGAAGATTTTTTATCCCCTGGTTTTGTCAGAGGTATCAGGAAGTGTTTCAAGACCTGTTATTGTCGTATAACGATGAGGAAAGGCGGTTTTTTGAGCAATTATATAAGGAACACAGAGATGAAATGTTTTACACTGCTTACATAGTTCTGGAAAATAAATTCGATGCGGAAGATATCGTTCATGAATCATTTATAGCTGTGCTTGACAATATGGATAAACTGATCGGCGATACGCCTGAGAGAAATTGGAATTATATTGTCACAATCGTCAAACACAAGGCTTATAATCTTTACAACAAAAGGAAACGGCTTTTGGAGGAGCAATTAACGGAAAAGCATCTGAAGGATATGATGGACGATGATATGGAAACAACGATTCTGGAGCTGGAAGTGGAGAATGTTCTTGCAAAGTTGATTTCACAACTGCCGGAAGGTTATCGCGACATATTGTTGCTACAATATTATCATAAGCTGAATTATGTAGAAATTGCAAAAATTATGGGCAAGTCACCGGACAGTATCAGACATATGTCCATGAGGGCAAGGAGAAGAATAAAGATAATATTGGCGAAACGCGGATTTTTTGGAGGAATCTGATATGCATCACAATAGGCCAATGACGAAAAGGCAGAAAAAAGAATATTTCAAACAATTATATAAAACGTACAGAGATGAGATGTATTATGTTGCACATTCTTACCTGCAAAACTGCGAGGAGGCGGAAGATCTTGTACACGATACCTTTATGGCGGTTATTCCCAAACTGGATGAGATGAAAGGCAATTCGGAACAGAAGAACTGGAACTTCCTGTTGACGATTTTGAAACACAAGGCGATTAATTTATGCAAATGGAGAAAACGGTACATAGATCAGGAGTTTTTGAACGAGCTGCTTGATGAGGTATACGAGGAGGAGCCATTTATAAAGATTGTGGAAACTGAGCGGCAGGAGTATTGTAGCTGGGTGCTGTCAAAAATGAGCGAGTCTTACCGGGATCTTTTGCTTATGCATTACTATTATGATATGGATTCGACGGAAATTGCCCGCAAGCTGGAAAAGTCGCCGGATAATGTTCGGCATATGCTGTCGAGGGCAAGGAAGAGATTTAAGGAATTGTGGGACGGAAATGAGGAGAGCAAAGAACAGTTCGAAGAAGAAAGAAAAAGGAAACGCGGTTAAAACAATAGATTTGGACATGTTTTGGTTCAAAATAGGAGGTTTTATGTATGAGGTACAAAGGATTAATTTTTGACTTTGACTACACGCTGGGAGATTCCACAGATGGCATCGTGATATGTATCAATTACGCGCTGGAAAGCCTCGGATATGATCCGGCGGATCGTGAGACTGTGCGTAAGACCATTGGCCTGCATCTGGAGGAGGTTTACCGGGTGCTGGTGAGCGGGCAGGGAAAGACACTGAAACCGGAAGAAGAATCAGAGTTTGCCCGGCTGTTTATGGAGAAGGCGGATCAGGTGATGACAGAGAACAGCAGTTTCTATCCGGGAGCGCTTGAGCTTGCCTGGGAGTGGAAGCGACAGGGATATAAGCTTGCGATTGTGACGACCAAATATCATTATCGCATTGAGGCCATTCTTCAGAAATATCAGGAACCGGATTTGTTTGATATGATTGTGGGAGGGGATGAGGTAAAGTATCCAAAACCGGATCCACAGGGTGTTTTCCATGTGCTGGGAGAGTGGGATTTGTCAAAGGACGAGGTGTTGTATGTGGGTGACAGTCTGGTGGATGCGAGGACAGCCCAGGCGGCCGGCGTGGATTTTGCAGGGGTAACAACCGGGACGACCGGGAAGGATGAGATGGAGCAGTATCCCCATGTTGGAGTGTTTGCAGGGTTGGGGGAATTGAATGAGTCATTGTAAAAAAATGCCGCGGGGATATGGATCCCAGCGGCATGTTTCTTTATCGGTTCGTTTTAATCGCGGCCTCCACAAATCCCTTGAACAGCGGATGCGGACGGTTGGGGCGTGACTTCAGCTCCGGATGCGCCTGCGTAGCGACAAACCATGGATGGTCTGAAAGCTCCACCATCTCAACGATTCTTCCGTCCGGTGACAGCCCGCATAATTTCATGCCGTGCTCTGAGAGTACGGAACGATAGTCATTGTTGACTTCATAGCGGTGGCGGTGTCTTTCGTGTATCGTATCTTCTCCATAAACCTGAAAAGCTTTTGAGGACTTGTCCAGAACACAGGGATAAGAGCCAAGCCGCAGGGTTCCGCCAATGTCTTCGACATCGCTCTGGTCGGGCATCAATGCGATGACCGGATGGGTGGTGTTGGAGTCAAGTTCAATGCTGTGCGCATCATGAAAACCACAGAGATGCCTTGCGCATTCAATTATTGCCACCTGCATCCCCAGGCACAGGCCAAGGTAAGGAATCTGGTGCTCGCGCGCATATTTTGCGGCTGTAATCATGCCTTCCACACCGCGGTCTCCAAAGCCGCCGGGAACAAGGATTCCCTGGATGTCTCCAAGTGTATCGTCTACGTTATCTTCGTTTAACAATTCAGAGTCTACCCATTTGATATTGACGGTTGCACGTTCTGCAATGCCGCCGTGTTTCAAAGCCTCCACTACGGATATGTAGGCGTCGTGCAAAGCCGTATATTTTCCGACAAGCGCGATGGATACGTCTTTGTCCGGATAGCGGAGCGCATCTACCATGTCAATCCAATCGGATAAATCCGGTTCCGGGCAGTCTAAATGAAGGCATTCACATGCCACCTGCGCAAGGTTTTCCTTTTCCATAGCGAGCGGAGCCTCATATAGATATTCCACGTCAAGATTCTGTAGAACACGGCTGCAGGGAACATTACAGAATAAGGCAATTTTGTCTTTGATTCCCTGGTCTAAAGGATGCTCGGAACGGCAAACAATAATATCAGGCTGGATTCCCATGCCCTGTAACTCCTTGACACTCGCCTGAGTAGGCTTTGTCTTCATCTCGCCGGAAGCGCTGATGTAGGGAATGAGCGTTACATGTATTAAAATGGCATTTTCGTGCCCTACTTCGTGTTGGAACTGGCGAATGGATTCCAGGAAAGGCTGGCTTTCCATGTCTCCTACGGTTCCGCCGACCTCAATTATGGCAATGTGCGTATCCTCCGTGGTAAAATTCCGGTAAAAGCGGCTTTTGATTTCGTTCGTAATATGAGGAATTACCTGCACCGTTCCTCCGCCGTAATCACCGCGCCGTTCTTTCTGCAAAACAGACCAGTAAACCTTGCCGGTGGTAACGTTGGAATTTTTCCCGAGATTCTCATCAATAAAACGCTCGTAATGACCAAGGTCCAAATCTGTTTCTGCGCCGTCATCCGTGACGAAAACTTCTCCGTGCTGGATTGGATTCATGGTTCCGGGGTCTATATTGATGTAGGGGTCGAATTTCTGCATGGTAACTTTATATCCGCGCGCTTTCAGCAAACGGCCGAGAGAAGCAGCAGTAATTCCCTTTCCGAGACCGGAAACAACACCGCCGGTGACAAAGACATATTTTACGGGCATAGGTAATCCTCCTTAAATTATCTGAATAGTTTAGTATCTGCAATAATTAATATATTATACAACCTAAGCAAAAAGAAATCTAGGACTTTTGGAAAAAACTTTAGAAAAACTTTAGAAAAATATACGGAAAGTTTAGGAAGAAATATTGATTTTCAAATAAAATGCACATATAATAAAAAGAGTATCGCGAGACAGAAGGCCGCGGTATTCAGGAGGAAATCAATGGAGAACAAAGGAAACAATAACAACAATAACAATGGAAGAAAAAATGGCGGCAATAACCGTAATGGGATGACCGTCATGGTTTTTATTCTTGCAGCGCTTCTGGTGCTGTTTTTGACTAGTCTGCTAAACAGCTGCGCCAGAAATGCAACGAACAAAGAAATTTCTTACTCGGAATTTATTAATATGGTAGAAAATGACAAGGTGGAGGAAGTAAAATTTACCTCCAATCGAATTAAGATTCTGCCTAAGAGTGAGAATAAATTGTACCGGATTACTTATTACACGGCGGAGCTGAACGATGAGACCTTATTGCCGCTGTTAAGAAAACATAACGTGAAGTTTGGCGGGACAGTGGAGGATGTGTCCTCTGCAATTTTATGGAACATGGTGAGTTATATCCTGCCGTTGGTTCTGGTATGGGTTCTGCTGTATTTTCTTATTTTCCGCAAAATGGGCGGCGGTGGCGTTATGGGTGTTGGCAAGACGACAGCCAAGGTCTATGTTGAGAAATCCACCGGCGTGACGTTTAAGGATGTTGCGGGACAGGACGAGGCGAAGGAATCTTTGCAGGAAGTTGTGGATTTTCTGCATAATCCCAAGAAATATACAGATATTGGAGCAAAGCTTCCGAAAGGAGCATTGTTGGTGGGACCGCCCGGAACCGGCAAGACGCTGCTTGCCAAGGCGGTTGCAGGAGAGGCGAACGTTCCATTTTTCTCTCTGGCAGGTTCCGATTTTGTGGAGATGTTCGTGGGCGTAGGCGCTTCCCGCGTACGCGATTTATTTAAGGAGGCTCAGAAACAGGCGCCGTGCATCATTTTTATTGACGAGATTGATGCGATTGGAAAGAGCCGCGATACCAGATATGGCGGCAACGATGAACGGGAGCAGACGCTTAATCAGCTTTTGGCGGAGATGGATGGTTTTGATACTTCCAAAGGCCTTTTGATTCTGGCGGCAACCAACCGGCCGGAGGTGTTGGACAAGGCGTTGCTGCGTCCGGGGCGTTTTGACCGCAGAATTATCGTAGATAAGCCAGATTTAAAAGGACGTGTAGATACGCTGAAAGTACATGCCAAGAATGTACTGATGGATGACAGCGTGGATTTGGACGCCATTGCGCTTGCTACTTCCGGCGCAGTCGGTTCAGACCTTGCCAACATGATTAACGAGGCTGCCATCAATGCAGTCAAACGAGGCAGGAAGTGTGTGAATCAGGGTGATCTCTTTGAATCTGTGGAAGTGGTTATTGCCGGAAAAGAGAAAAAGGACCGCATCATGAGTTCCAAAGAGAAGAAGATGGTGGCGTACCATGAGGTAGGCCATGCGCTGGTTACTGCTTTGCAGAAAGATACGGAGCCGGTACAGAAGATTACGATTGTGCCGCGTACCATGGGTGCGCTGGGCTATACCATGCAGGTGCCGGAAGAAGAGAAGTATCTGATGACCAAGAACGAGCTGAGGGCGCGGCTCATCACCTATATGGGAGGGCGCGCCGCAGAGGAAATTATATTTGATTCTGTAACGACCGGAGCCTCCAATGATATTGAGCAGGCAACCAAGATTGCCAGGGCGATGGTGACACAGTACGGTATGTCCGAACGATTTGGCCTGATGGGTCTTGTGACGGTTGAGGATAAATATCTTGACGGCAGGGCCAGCCTGAATTGCGGAGAAGAGACGGCAGCGCAGATAGATCAGGAAGTTATGAAGATTCTAAAGGACAGTTATGATGAGGCTATCCGCCTGTTGCAGGAGAACCGGGATATTCTGGATGAGATTTCCGGGTATTTATATGAGCATGAGACGATTACAGGCAAGGAATTTATGCAGATTTTCCGCAGATTAAAAGGAATTCCGGAGCCGGAAGAGAAGGAAGATAAGGAATCCGCTGCGGATTTCGCGGAAGATGAAGATTTGGTAGTGAATACGCTGAAAGAGCCGTTACCGGAAGAATTTCTGCGTGGGAGCGAGGAACCAGAGCCGCAGCCCCAGGAGGTTTTTGCCACGGAAACTGCCACGGAAACTGACGTAGAACCAGAGGCGGGTCCGCTTATGTTTGATTTGAAACTGGAAGATACCTCTGTTGATGATGAGCTTGTCGTGGAGATAGAGCCAGAGGAGATTCTGGCGGAAGAAATAGTCCAGGATTTGCCGGAAGAAATTCTGATCCAGGATGTGGTGGCGGAAGAAACAGAAAAATTTGTGGAAATTAAGGAAGAACCGGAAGAGGAATTTACAGAAGAACCAGAGAAACCGGAAGAGGAATTTACAGAAGAACCAGAGAAACCGGAAGAGGAATTTATAGAAGAACCAAAGAAACCGGAAGAGGAATTTACGGAAGAACCAGAGAAATTGGAAGAGGAATCTACAGAAGAACCACAGAGACTGGAAAAAGAAATTGTGGAACCGGCAGAGCAGTTGGAGGAACCGGCGGAGCTGCAAGAGCAGCCAAAGGCAGAGGCGGAAGAGATAGCAAAGCCGCAGGAAGAAGAGGAGCAATCTGTAGAACCGTTGGAGGAACCGGCGGAGCCGCAAGAGCAGCCAAAGGCAGAGGTGGAAGAGATAGTAAAGCCGCAGGAAGAGCCGGAAACTGAGAATCCTGAACCGCAGGAGGAACAGGAGGAGTTGGAGGAATCAATGGAACAGGAAGACTATCTTGACAGGTTATTAAAAGGATTAAAATAATGTTCGATATTCAGGAAGAATTAAAGAAACTCCCCCAGAAACCGGGGGTGTACATTATGCACGACGCCAGAGATGCGATTATCTACATCGGCAAAGCAATCAGTCTTCGTAATCGGGTGCGGCAGTATTTTCGTCCAAGCCATAACGAGGGCCTGAAAAAAGAGCAGATGGTGCGGCAGATTGCCAGATTCGAATATATTATTACGGATTCTGAGCTTGAGGCTCTGATTCTGGAGTGTAATCTGATTAAAGAACACAGACCAAAATATAATACCATGTTGCGGGATGACAAGACATATCCGTATATCAGAGTGACGCTGGGAGAGACATTTCCCAGAGTCCTCTTTTCACGTCAGATGAAAAAGGATAAGTCGCGGTATTTCGGCCCTTATACCAGTGCGGGAGCAGTCAAGGAGACGATTGAACTGGTAGGCAAGCTCTATTCTCTGAAAACATGCAACCGGGTATTGCCGAGGGATATTGGCAAGGAGCGTCCCTGCCTGAACTACCATATTCACCAGTGTATGGCGCCGTGCCAGGGAAAGGTCAGCAAAGAGGAATACCGAAAGCAGATAGATCAGGTCATAGAATTCTTAAACGGCAATTACCAGCCGGTGTTGAAGGAGCTGGAAGAGAAGATGCAGCAGGCGTCTGAAGATATGAATTTTGAGAAGGCGATTGAGTACCGGGAGCTGCTAAAAGCGGTGAAAACGATTGCCCAGAAACAGAAGATTACCAGCTCAGATGGCGAAGATAAAGATATTATTGCCATGGCGTCTGACGAGCAGGATGCGGTGGTGCAGGTATTTTTTATCCGCGATGGAAAACTGATTGGACGGGATCATTTTCATGTGAATATAGGGAGCGAGGATACGAGGGAGCAGGTTCTTGCCACATTTGTTAAACAGTTTTACGCCGGAACGCCGTTTATTCCGAGGGAGCTGATGCTCCAGGAGGAGATTGAGGAAGCGGAAGTCATTGCGGAATGGCTGGGGCAGAAACGCGGACAGAAAGTTTATATCCACGTCCCCAAAAAAGGTACCAAAGAGAAGCTGGTAGAACTGGCGGCGCAGAATGCAGCGATGGTATTGTCTCAGGATAAGGAAAAGATCAAGCGTGAAGAAGGAAGGACGATCGGGGCGCTCAAAGAAATTGGGCATTTGCTGGGGCTGGAGGAGCTGAGGCGCGTGGAGGCGTACGATATTTCCAATATCAGCGGTTTTGAGTCTGTGGGATCCATGGTTGTATACGAAAAAGGAAAGCCGAAACGCAGTGATTACCGCAAATTTAAGCTGCGTACGGTGACGGGGCCGGATGATTACGGTTCGATGTATGAAGTGCTGACACGGCGGTTTTCGCATGGAATGCGGGAGCAGGAGGAGCTGAAGGAACAGAAGATGGAGAATGCGTATGGCAGTTTCACGCGTTTTCCTGATTTGATTATGATGGACGGCGGCAAAGGCCAGGTCAACGTGGCGCTTCGCGTGCTGGGAGAGCTGGGGCTACATATTCCGGTTTGCGGCATGGTCAAAGATGATAATCACCGGACGCGCGGGTTATACTATCATAATCAGGAGATTCCCATTGACCGCCATGGGGAAGGTTTTCAATTAATCACGCGCATACAGGACGAGGCGCATCGTTTTGCAATTGAATATCACCGCTCTCTGAGGAGCAAGGAGCAGGTACATTCGGTTCTGGACGATATTCCGGGCATTGGAGCCAAAAGGCGCAAGGCGTTGATGAAATCCTTCCAGTCCCTGGATGATATTCGGGCAGCGGACGTGGAGACGCTCGCAGCCCTTCCGACCATGAACCAGCAGTCGGCGCAGTCGGTTTATGATTTTTTCCACAACGCGGCGGTTGATAGGGAGTAGGGTTGTGTGGTAAAATGTTCATGAAAGCAATGAGCAGTGCCGGCCTCATCGAATGGCAATATGCGGTTATGCTCGCATAAGCAGCGATTGCCATTTGATGAGGCTGATAGGGCGAATGCCCGTGAACGAGGAAACCGCAGGTTTCCGAGTGGCGCGCTGCGGATTTCAGGTCAGGAGAAAGGAAGATGCAGATGAATAGTGGAAATGGCGTTAGCGTTAAAAAAATTGTTGAGAAGTTTAATTTGAAGGTGTTGAATCCGGAGGTGGATATCAAGTCGCACAAAGTCACTACAGCGGATGTAAACCGCCCGGCATTGCAGCTGACCGGATATTTTGATTACTTTGACCAGAGCCGGATTGAGATTATCGGCATGGTGGAATACACTTATATGCAGCGGTTAGAACAGGATGTGAAGCTGGATATTTATAACAAATTCTTTGCACACAATGTTCCCTGCGTGATTTTCAGCCGTGATTTGCAGCCGGACGTGGATCTGCTGCGGATTGCAACGGAGAATAAAACACCGGTATTATCCACAGACTATGGAACATCTGCATTTATGGCAGAGCTGATTTACTATCTGGGTGAAGTGCTTGCACCCTGTATTTCCATCCACGGCGTGCTGGTAGACGTATACGGCGAGGGTCTTCTGATTATGGGCGAGAGCGGCATCGGCAAGAGTGAGGCTGCACTGGAGCTGATTCGGCGCGGGCACCGTCTTGTAAGTGACGATGTTGTTGAAATTAGCAGGATTAACGAGAATACGCTGGTTGGAACCGCACCTGACGTCACAAGATATTTCATTGAACTGCGCGGCGTGGGAATTATTGATGTGAAGACGCTCTACGGCGTAGAGTGCGTGAAGGAGAAACAGAACATTGACCTTGTAATCAAGCTGGAAGACTGGAAGAAGGATAATGAATATGACCGTATGGGACTCGAAGAGGAGTACACGGAATTCCTTGGAAATAAGGTCGTATGCCATTCCCTGCCGATTCGTCCGGGACGAAATCTTGCTGTTATCTGCGAATCGGCGGCAGTCAACCACAGGCAGAAGAAAATGGGATATAATGCGGCACAGGAACTGTATCGCCGTGTGCAGGCAAATCTCCAGAAGAATTCAGAAGAGGAAGACGAAGAAAATGAATAAGATTCAGGAGGTATGATACGGGAATGGAACGGAAAAATGCATGGAAGAAGTATCCGGGGGAGAAACGGAAAGAAGTTTTTGCCTTCGGGGAAGAGTATAAAAAATTTATTTCCGACTGCAAGACAGAACGGGAATGTGTGACGGAGCTGGCTGCCAGAGCAGAGGCGGCGGGATTTGAGGATCTTGAGAAAGTAGTTGCGGACGGACGCAGCATAAAAACCGGGGATAAGCTGTATGCAAAAAATATGGATAAGGCGATGGCGCTGTTTGTGATTGGAAAGCAGCCATTGGACGCAGGCATGAATATTCTTGGCGCGCACATTGATTCTCCAAGGCTGGATTTGAAACAGGTGCCTCTGTATGAAGATACCGAGATGGCTCTTTTGGATACGCATTATTATGGCGGCGTGAAGAAATACCAGTGGGTGACGCTGCCCCTGGCATTGCACGGCGTGGTAGTGAAAAAAGACGGCACGAAGGTTACGGTGAATATCGGCGAGAAGGAAGACGACCCGGTATTTGGCATCAGCGACCTGTTGATACACCTTGCGTCCGAGCAGATGGATAAAAAGGCAAACAAGGTAATTGAAGGAGAAAATCTGGACGTTTTAGTTGGCAGCATCCCCTTTGAAACGGAGGATGAGAAGGAGAAGGCCAAGGACGCCGTAAAAACAAATGTACTCAATATTCTCAAAGAACAATATGATATAGAAGAGGAAGACTTTCTGTCCGCGGAGATTGAGGTAGTGCCTGCCGGAAAGGCAAGGGATTACGGCTTTGACCGCAGCATGATCATGGGCTACGGACATGACGACAGGGTATGCGCATATCCGTCATTTGCAGCAATTATGGAGGCCGGGGTATGCGAAAAGACGACCGTATGTCTTCTGGTAGACAAAGAGGAAATCGGCAGTGTGGGAGCAACCGGAATGCAGTCGAGGTTTTTCTTCTACATGGTAGCAGAAATTATGGAGGCAATGGGTGCGTACAGCCAGGTGAAATTCCACCGCGCCCTGTCCAATTCAAAAGTTCTTTCTTCCGATGTAAGCGCGGCTTACGACCCTTTGTATGCGTCTGTGACAGAGAAGAAGAACGGCGCTTATTTTGGAAACGGCCTGGTATTTAACAAATATACCGGTTCCAGGGGCAAGAGCGGTTCCAATGACGCCAATCCTGAGTATATGGCCGAATTACGAAGGATTATGGATGAAAATAATGTATCGTTCCAGACGTCTGAGCTTGGCAAGGTTGACCAGGGCGGCGGGGGAACCATCGCCTATATTCTGGCAAACTATAATATGTCGGTTATCGACAGCGGCGTTGCCGTGCTCAATATGCACGCGCCGTGGGAGATTATCAGCAAAGTGGATTTGTATGAAGCAAAGCGGGGGTATGCCGCATTTTTGAAAGAGGCTTAAATTGAGTGATGTATTTTGGAATGAGTTACAGGAGATAACAGGATGTGAACGCTGTTTCAAGCAGGAAAAAATGAGCGTGCATACGACTTTTAAGGTTGGCGGGCCGGCAGAGTATTTTGCCTGCCCGAAACGGGAACAGATTGCAGATATCATTGCCTTGTGTAAGAAACATGAGATTCCCTGGCATGTGATTGGAAATGGCAGTAATCTGCTGGTTGCAGACGAGGGCATTCCCGGGCTTGTCATGGAAATTGGCAGAGAATGCGCACAGGTGGCGGTTTTGGGAAACGTTATAAAGGCGCAGGCTGGAGCCTTGCTTTCTGTGGCAGCGGCCAAGGCGGCAGAACACGGGCTTACCGGAATGGAGTTTGCCTCCGGGATTCCCGGCAGCGTGGGCGGGGCCGTGGTTATGAATGCGGGCGCTTACGGCGGGGAAATGAAACAGATTGTGACAAAGGCCACTGTTTTGACAGGAGATGGCGCAGAAAAGGAGCTTTCGCTGGAGGAACTGGATTTCGGCTATCGGCATAGCAGCATTCCACAAATGCATGGAATTGTGCTGGATGTGGAGTTTACGCTTTTGCAAGGCGATCCGGAGACGATTCGGGAGCAGATGGCAAAACTGCGCAGGCAGCGGAGCGAGAAACAGCCGTTGGAATATCCCAGCGCGGGCAGCACATTTAAGCGGCCGCAAGGGTATTTTGCCGGGAAATTGATTCAGGATGCGGGACTTAGAGGTTACCGTGTGGGGGATGCGCAGATATCAGAAAAACATTGCGGGTTCGTAATTAATCGTGGAAATGCAACGGCGGCGCAGATTCATCAGTTAATTCGAGACGTGCAGGAGAAAGTGAAGGAGCAGTTTGGGGTTGAACTGAAGACAGAAGTCCGTTTTCTGGGAGACTTCTGAGAAAGGGAGGCTTGCAGGTGAAGTTTGTTATTTTGACCGGAATGTCCGGGGCTGGAAAGAGCACTGCGCTCAAGATGATGGAAGATATCGGATATTTTTGTGTGGACAACCTGCCGATTGCGTTGATTGAGAAATTCTCAGAGCTTGCAGACCTTCAGGATGCGGAGCTGCAAAAGGTCGCAGTTGGCGTAGATATCCGAAGCGGACAGTCATTGGATGAGCTTCAGGACGTGCTGGACAGGTTGAAACAGAAAGGGGAGCGTTTTGATATCCTCTACCTGGATTCGGCGGATGAGGTGCTGGTGAAACGCTATAAAGAGACGAGGAGAACACATCCGCTTGCCGGAAACGAGCGTGTAGACAAGGGTATACAGCAGGAGCGGAAACGGCTGGAATTCTTAAGAAGGCAGGCGAGCTATATTGTGGATACGAGCAATATGCTTACCAGGGAGCTGAAGGCGGAGCTGGAAAAGATTTTTGTAAACAATCAGGATTACAAGAACCTGTTTGTTACCATCGTATCGTTTGGCTTTAAATATGGAATTCCTACGGACTGCGATCTTGTATTCGACGTGCGTTTCCTGCCCAATCCATACTATGTGGAAGGATTGCGTGCGAAGACGGGAAATGACCGTGAAATTAAAGAATACGTCATGCAGTTTCCAGAGGCGTGGCAGTTTTTGCATAAACTGGAAGACATGGTCAAGTTTTTGATTCCCAATTACATTGTTGAGGGAAAGACGCAGCTTGTGATCGGCGTGGGCTGCACGGGCGGGAAACACCGTTCCGTGACGCTTGCTAACGCGTTGTATGAACGGCTGTCAGACCGGGAAGGATACGGAATCAAAATTGAACACAGGGATATTGAAAAGGATATGCATAGAATGGCGTGAGGAGGGGATATGTCGTTTTCAGGTGAAGTGAAAGAAGAGCTATCGCGGCAGTTTCACAAGAGCAGGCATTGCCAGATTGCCGAGATTGCGGCTATTTTAAGTTTTGTGGGCAGACTGGAGGAGGTACAGGGGCAGAAAATACTGCACGTCTATACCGAAAACCTTTCGCTTGCCCGAAAGTATTTTGTCCTGATGCGAAAGACTTTTCACGCGAATGTGCGGATTGCGGTCAGGCAGAATGTTTATCTCCATAAGAGCAGAATCTTTGTGATTTCCCTGGTTGTGCCGGATGAGATTCGCAAGGTGCTGCTGGCGGTGAAATGGGAGAATGAGAAAGGAGAAGATATCCGCGGCGGGGGCGTGGTAAACCGGCTTTTGGTGCAGAATACCTGCTGCCGCAGGGCTTTCATCCGGGGAGCGTTTTTAAGCGCAGGCTCCATGAGCGACCCGGAGAAATCCTATCATCTTGAATTTGTCTGCAGCGAGCAGCACAAAGCAGAACACCTGCGGGAGATTGTGAACAGCTTTGGCATGGACGCCAAGATTGTCCTGCGCAAAAAAAGCTATGTGGTATACTTAAAAGAGGGTTCGCAGATTGTGGATATGCTTAATATCATGGAAGCGCATGTGGCATTGATGAATCTGGAAAATGTTCGCATCCTCAAAGAAATGCGCAATTCTGTCAACCGGCAGGTTAATTGCGAGACGGCAAACATCAATAAGACGGTGAGCGCGGCCGTGAAACAGGTGGAAGATATTAATTACATAAAGTCCGTGCGCGGGCTTGACAGCCTGTCCGATAACCTGAGGGAAATTGCCTTGCTGCGTCTGGAATATCCACAGGCCGCATTGAAAGAACTGGGGACTTATCTGGAACCGCCGGTTGGAAAATCGGGGGTCAACCACAGGCTGCGCAAATTATGTGAGATTGCGGAGGAATTGAGGCAGTCGGGGAAGGGGTGATTCTGATTGAAGAAGAAAAAACTCTTATTTTTATTTAATCCTTTTTCGGGAAAAGGGCTCATCAAAAACAAACTATACGAGATTGTAGACTCGTTTGTGAAAAACGGATATGAAGTAACAATCCATCCGACACAGAGACCACAGGATGCGTTGGAACGGGTGGAGAAACATGCCGGAGAATACCATCTGGTGGTGTGCAGCGGAGGGGACGGCACGCTTGATGAAGTGGTGAGCGGCATGATGCGCCGGGAGCAGAAGGTTCCGATTGGCTATATCCCATCCGGGAGCACGAATGATTTTGCCTGTTCCCTGAAAATCCCCAAAAGCATGGCGAAGGCGGCACAGCTTGCGGTGAGCGGCATCCCCTTTGCGTGTGATATCGGCAATTTTAACGGGGAATATTTCGTGTATATTGCGGCGTTTGGGCTGTTTACGGATGTATCCTATGCCACCAGCCAGGAGCAGAAGAACAGAATCGGGCATATTGCCTATATTATAGAAGGCATCAAACGGATTCCGGTCGTGCAGTCTTACCATCTGCGCATTTCTTACGCGGATCAGGAGATTGAGGGAGATTTTGTCTATGGCATGATTACCAATTCGGTTTCTGCCGGAGGGTTTCGGAACATTACCGGGAAGAATGTAAAGCTCAACGACGGTTTTTTTGAGGTCACGCTGATACAGATGCCCAAAAACCCGCATGAGCTGAACGAGATTATTGCCAGCCTGACGAATCTCATCGACAATACGGATTTGATTTATACGTTCAAGACGGACTGTCTCAAGGTAGAGGCCAAAGAAGAGATTGCCTGGACACTGGACGGGGAATATGGTGGAAAACATAAGGATGTAGCGATATTTGCGGAGAAAGAGGCGGTGGAAATCATCGTGGACAGGAAATTATGAGTAAAATCTTCGGAAAGCTCTTTTCTTTTTCGAAAAAATAAGGTAAACTATAGTGTATGGAGCGAGGTTTCAATGGAGACTTCGCCTGGAAAAATTAAGATAACGTCTTCTGCCAGGGGCGCAGGGGACAGAAACGGAGGAAAAGAAATGTTAGTATCTGCAAGTGAAATGTTAAAGAAAGCAAAACAGGGACATTATGCTGTTGGACAGTTCAACATCAATAACCTGGAGTGGACAAAGATTATTTTACAGACAGCCCAGGAATTGAATTCACCGGTAATCTTAGGTGTTTCTGAGGGCGCTGGAAAGTACATGTGTGGTTATAAAACCGTTGTAGGCATGGTAAATGGTATGCTGGAGGAGCTTAACATCACGGTTCCGGTTGCTTTGCATCTTGACCACGGCAGCTATGATGCATGTAAGAAGTGCGTAGAGGCAGGATTCTCATCCATCATGTTTGACGGTTCCCATTATCCGATTGACGAGAACGTTACAAAGACAACAGAGCTTGTAAAACTTGCTCATGACAACAATATGTCTATCGAGGCAGAAGTAGGAGCAATCGGTGGAGAAGAAGACGGCGTTATCGGTGCAGGCGAGTGTGCAGATCCGGATGAGTGCAAGGCAATTGCAGATTTGGGCGTAGATATGCTTGCAGCAGGCATCGGCAACATCCATGGTAAATATCCGGAGAACTGGGCAGGACTCAGCTTTGAGACATTGGATGCAGTTCAGCAGAAGACTGGCGAGATGCCTCTGGTACTTCACGGCGGTACAGGAATCCCTGAGGATATGATCAAGAAAGCAATCTCTCTTGGCGTTGCTAAGATTAACGTAAATACAGAGTGCCAGCTTTCCTTCACAGCAGCAGTTCGTAAATACATCGAGGCTGGCAAGGATCTGGAAGGCAAAGGCTTTGACCCGCGTAAAGTGCTTGCACCGGGCGTAGAGGCAATCAAGGGAACCGTTACAGAGAAGATGGAACTGTTCGGATCTGTTGGAAAAGCTTAAATAGTATAATAGTACCAAAAAATACAAAAATAGTTTTAAAATTTATCAGATATTACAAAAATAAAATTTTTCTAAATTTTCTATTGCATTTTTGTAAAATTAAGAGTATCTTAAATAGCAGATATAGAAAAGACGTAGAACAAGGGTGTTCCAATGGGATTGGAATACCCTTTTCTCTTATCGGAAGTTCCGGGATGTTTCTGATAGGAGAACCCTTCGGGGGAAATTCACACCCGTATGAAAGAAAGGAATGAGTAAGATGAGTGATTTTATCAACGTATCTGAGATTTTCGGGGAAAACGTATTTAACGATGCAGTCATGCAGGAGCGTTTGCCGAAAAAAGTCTACAAGAAACTGACCGAGGTAATCCAGGAGGGAAAAGAACTGGATCCCGAGACCGCAGATGTGGTTGCGCATGAGATGAAAGAGTGGGCAATCGAGAAAGGCGCAACGCATTACACCCATTGGTTCCAGCCCTTGACGGGTGTGACGGCTGAAAAACATGACTCTTTTATTTCGGCTCCCATGCCAAACGGCAAGGTGCTGATGAGTTTTTCAGGAAAAGAGCCACTTTCTTGGGATGAACTTATTCAAGACAGGATACAAAGGTGAGGT
>CAJUOE010000262.1 GCA_910587895.1 uncultured Lachnospiraceae bacterium | reverse complement strand
TTGGTTGACATTTCCGTTTCCGGTTTTCTTTTCCCTCTTTTGTCCATGCCTTTTCTTCACGCCCCACCGCTTGTAATAGCAGAAGGACGGTTTCAGGTTCGATTTCATTGCATAGGAGCGGATCTGTTTCATAATAAAGGAGAGCTTCTTTAAATTACACGTACAGACCGCTTCCAGATATCGTGCTTTCCCAAACCTCCAGTCCTCATATTTTTGTTTAGGCAGAACTCCTATATCAACCAACACATCTGCTGGGGCAGCGTACCCTCTCTGCTGGCACTGGTGGTAAACAGCAGAATGCACTTTCCCTATCAGTTCCGATTCTTTCACTTTATCCTCCATGTGAATAACCCCGGCTGTATCCATTCACAACCGGGGATTCTATATGCATTTCTTTTTGTATCTGCCTGCCGCCAAGTATTATATCGTTTGGAGCAGCCCTTTTTCAATTTTCCGAATGTCTTCCACAGACAATTCAGGAAAACAGCCTGCAATTTCTTCTGCCGACATTTTCCCCAACTTTAACATATTTTCTACTCCACCCCTTACTGCTTCCTTTGCGGCCTCACGCCTTTCACTTGCTATATGGGTACGCATAATTTTTTCTTCATCAAACAAAGCCATCATAATAGATATAACCTCCTTTTCCCTGCCTGCCAAAAAATCACGGAGCACGTCCCTGTCCTTACAGATACGGATAGTTTCCGTGACAGCTTCCCGGCTTCTCCCATACTGTTTCACCTGTTCATTATATACTTTTGTAAAATTTACATACTGGCTGATAATGTCATTGCCTTTGCCACCATAAAGCACTTTCACCTTTACTTCAATGGCACATTCCTTCCCACCGAAAAATTCTTTGGAAAGTGAGATCTTTTCCGGCCTGTCGGTACGCTCTCCTGTAAAAATCATGTATAATTCCGGTTCTGGTACATGAACTTTCTTACTTCCGTATAAGTCTGCATCCTGTTCCTCAAAGTAATCGTGGTAAATCTGCGCTAAATACATCAGCACACGTATAATGATATTCATCGTCCATGAAGATTGATGCTCGACCAGAAACATGACTTTATCCCCAACTCTGAAACACAGGTCATTGTAGATCCCATTCGTGAGGACGTTTCTTATCGTAATGTCCGTAAGCGCATCTTCCGTCGTCTCCGCATCCTCCGGGTGGAGCGCATGGTATAGCTGCATCAGGTACTTCTTATCCCGAAAAAGCGCCCCAAAAACACTGTCTTTCGCCGTATATTTTGCAAACGCCTCCTTTTTCTCCGCTGTTTTCTCTTTTGGTTCTTCCTGTAATATTTCACCCTGCATAATATCACCTCGGTTCCGGCTTTTTCCAATCAGTCTGGCAGATCAGCTATGCCCTGTCTGCTATAGTTTTATTATACATAGAAACTCTCCATTGTTCAAGACACAAAAAAAGAGAAGCATCCAGCAGCGTTCGCCGGACACTTCTCCCTTTCTTACTTCCGCCTGCACTCCATTTCCTCTGCCGCCTCCATCTGCTGTTCGGGCTTCCCATACCGCTTTGCAATCTCCGCCTGTTTGCGGCGCAGCTTTTCCAGGACGGATGCCCTGCCATTCTTACCTTTGGGGGGCATATTATTCCGCCTGTCGTTCTCCAATTATCTTAAATACAAGCACAACGATATGGCCTCGCTTGAGGCGCAGCTTCGTAAGTGTGACCCTGACAAGG
>CAJUOE010000261.1 GCA_910587895.1 uncultured Lachnospiraceae bacterium | reverse complement strand
CGCCCTGTGGAATTTTATAGGCATCTGCCGTATGGTAGTATGCCCCCGGAAACCTCGCCTGCCACATATCCTTGAAACTTATCCCCGACACATCCGACTGCCCCGCCGCCTTTGCCGCCACAAGCTCCACAAAGCTCACACCCCCGCTCTTGCCTGCCGCATTCTTCCGATACTGCTCTGCCAGATAGTACCCTCCTGATTTACCTGTCACTCCAAAATCCATCTTCTTCTCTCCTTTCATTTTTCATCATCACCGACAGGATGAACACCCTGCCATTTACCTTGAAATCCATTGTCCCACTATATTTCTCCGCCGTGCTTTTGATGTTCGCAAGCCCTATCCCGTGGTTCTCCCTGTCTGCTTTATCCGTCATGGGGAATTCCTCCTGCCGTCTCCGCACCAGTCGCCCGTCAAAGCTGTTCTCCACTTTCAGGAAAAACAGTTCCCTCTTTTGGAATGAGCTGATGCGCATAAAGGCTTCTGCATCCGGCTCCTTCGATTTCAGCTTCCTGCACGCCTCCATTGCGTTATCCAGCGCATTCCCTAAAATAATGCCGATATCATAACTTTGGATGAACAGTTTATCAGGGAACTGCAGCCACTCCACATCCATCCGCAAGTCTGGCACTATACTGATGATCTCATGATATTTCATGTTCAGCAAGGTATCCACGACCGTGTTCCCCGTCTTGAACTGAAACTCCAGCCTATCCATAGTCTGGTTTAGTTCTTCCAAATAGGCTTGTAGCTCTTCCTCCTTTCCGGACGCAAGCTGCATGATGAGGGAGATTGTATTCTTCATATCGTGCTTCATCCCCCGTATCCCGGAATAGACACGCTCCATCTCCCCCATGTGCTCCTGTAAGCTGCTGACCTGATTTTCTAAAATGATCCGGCTGCTCTTTTCCCTGTTCCAGCAGATCATGTCCTGAAAGAGCTTTACCCCGGACACAATGGAAAACAGTAATAGCAGCAGGATAACAGGCACAATGATTATCAGTGACGGGTATCTGTCATACAGCAGTTCCGGTGCGCCGCTTTCTGCCGTATCTATAGTGACACGCAGTAAAGTACATACCATCAGTCCTGCAAGCCCTGGTGTAAGGATAAATAACAGTTCCGTCCTATGTATGGCATAATCCTTTTCCCGATAATCTTTCACTATTTTTTTCACAGTGAAGTATAATAATGCCGATGCAATCACACACCTTAGAACATTCATTCCAATCACAGTTATTACGGCTATGTTATATGTTTTGGCAGAAGTCATATACCCGTTTATGGCATACCAGTTCCACAGCTTGAGCAGATTGTCCTCCAACCTGAAAACCATATAGGACAGGAAAAAACTTATTTCACTTACAGCCATAAAGGTAAGTACAAGAAATAAAGTTATCTTCCCTATTGCCCAATAAAATATCAATGCAATCACGGATATAATGCACATGATCGCTGCCAGCTTTGCAAAGGTTCCAAGGTTTCCATACCTTTGCGGCAGGAAGGCTCCCGTCCCTAACCGCAGAATCCCATACAGCACTGCGGCTACCAGCCCGTTTATACGCCGGTTCCGTATCCTGCCGTCCAGAAAACTCCCATAAAAATACTGCAGGCAGTACCCCTGGAACATGGCAGAGACTATCTCCAGTAATACGCTTACTGCTTCATACACAGGACACCCCTCCATTCTGCAAATACCACATATATGCCTTTACAAACTCATTGTGCTTCTTCCTTGTCAGGTAGACTTTGCCGCCATTGGAAAGGAAAATGCTGTCATTGTCATACCTCACTATGTGCGCCATATTTACCAGATACCCCCTGTGGCAACGGTAAAAGCCGCCCCCAAGCTGTCCTTCCAGTTCCTCCATCGTGGCATACGCCTCTATGATCTCCTCCATGTCCGTGGTATGGATTTCCACTTTCTTCCCCCTGTTTTCAATATACAGGATGCTGCTTAAGTTGAGCGTATACCCCCGATTCTTTGTCCGGATGAATATCTGCTGCTCCTTCTGCACTTTCCTTTTCCCGGCTTCCCCCGCCGCCCTGCCAAGCACCTCCATGAATTTCTGCTCCGCAATTGGCTTTAGCAGGTAGTGGAACGCCGACACGTCAAAGGCTTCAAACACATATTCCTTTATGCCCGTAATAAAGACCAGCACCGCGTCCGCGTTCCGCTGCCTTAAAGTCCGTGCCGCCTCTATGCCGCCCATGCCTTCCATTTGTATGTCAAGAAAGATAATGTCAAATTCCCTCCCTGCCGCAAGCAGCTCCTCCCCTGTGGAAAAATCACTGATCTCGGATTCCGGCTTCTGCTTCTTTATGAATCCATGTATCTGCTGCCTGATGATTTCTTCATCATCGACCACTGCTATATTCAAAATTCATCACCTCGGATTCTATTATGTTCCGCTATCTATTTTATCGGCAGATTTTTTGTTATTTTGGGATATGAGAACCAACAGCGGGAGGCCTACCTGACTGTGAGGACAACTCATAATGCCTGCCTGACGGCGAAGGAGGCGGCTG
>CAJUOE010000260.1 GCA_910587895.1 uncultured Lachnospiraceae bacterium | reverse complement strand
GGACCTGGAAGCAATGCTGAAAGCCAAAGGGTTCCCCGTCTCTCAGCTCTTCAAAGAGGGTCTGGCGGCAGTGTGGTCGATGATGAGGAAGTTATCAGGCAGCAGATATGCGGCTTCATTAAAAAGCAGAGGCCGGGGTTCTCCGTGAGCGAGTTTGCCACGGGGGAGGGGCTGCTTGCGGCGGAGACGGAATGACATTATCTTCCTTGACATACAGATGGAAGGCATGGGCGGCATTGAAGCGGCAAGGCATCTTAGGCAGAGGGGTGGGGACGCGGTACTGGTCTTTATCACGGGTATAAAAGACCATGTGTTTGAGGCATTTTTGATGAAAGCTGTTGTGATGCGCATAACAACTTTGTCCGAGGGTATCGTTTGGGTGTCCTTATGACTATGGAGGTATTTGAGGGGCAGGACAGCTTTTTGGGAAATGACGAATAAAACAAACTGAATATCGGTGCTTTAGGTGGCGGTTTATCTCAGCGGAAAACAGCCACCTTTTACAAGCAGATTTTCGTAGAATTGTGTGGGAGTGTGTGGTAGAATATTTACGTTGAGCAAATCAACAAATCGGTGTTTATGCAAGGAGAAGTATATGGTAAAGTTTTTTCATTTATTTAGGAATTATTATTTAGGAATTTCTTTTGCGGGAATTATTGCATTTGTTATTCAGGAAATTCCGTATATGATTATGCCGCTAATAAAGATGAAATCTAATCCTATAATGAATATGCCGAATGAAATTCCTTGGATAGAGAAAACACAGGGTATATTTGGTGTGTTGTCCATGATTTTGTTAATATTAATTGTTAGAGATAACGATAAATTCTTTTCGATAGCTACATACAAAGAGAAAGCCTTTTTTACAATAACTGTTTTAATGATACTGATAAATTTTATAGGTTGGGCTTTTTATTACCTTGGTTTTCAATATAGTTGGTTGATTGTAATAAGCCAGTTTGCGGTTGTTCCGTTGTACTATTTGTTTTTCGGATTATGGAAAAGCAATTATTTACTCAAACTTCCCACACCGTTTGGTGCGTTGAGCCTTGAAAAATCAATACTTTAACCCATAAAAAAGGCACAAACCGCTTGCATGTGGTATAATTGAATTGCCCAAACAATTACACAGCAAGGAGATTTATGCCATGTCAAGTATACCACAGACAACAGGGAATGGAAACAGTGTTTCCGATTTTGCCACAAAATTTATAAAGAGATTCCACGTTGGAAAACTGCTTTTTCAATGCAACGCCGGGAAGGAAAAAGGCATTCCTGTCATGGATATCTTCCGGTATCTTTTCTGCATGATGTTCTCCGATAGAAGCATCTATATGCAGATGAAAACAGGCACATTTGGAGAAACATTCTCAAAAAATACCATCTACCGTTTCCTGAATGATACCAGGATCAACTGGCAGCGTTTTACGACACTGCTTTCTGCCGGCATCATCTGCCATTTTATGAAACCGCTGACCAATGAAAAACGCAGGGATGTGTTTATCGTTGATGACAGCCTGTTTGACCGTTCCCGTTCCAAAAAAGTGGAGATGCTTGCCAGGGTTTTCGACCACTGTTCCATGAAATATAAATCCGGATTCAGGATGCTTACGCTGGGGTGGTCAGACGGAAACTCCTTTGTTCCGGTCAGGCACTGCCTTCTTTCCGCAGCAGAGGACAAGAACCTGCTTTGTGGCGGGAAGCAGTATGACGGCCGGTCCCTTGCCGGAAGGAGGCGCCGCCAGTCACGGCGGAAAGCCACGGATGTCATGGTGGAACTGCTCCATTCCGCCCAGTGTGCGGGCATCACTGCCAGATATGTCCTGTTTGACAGCTGGTTTTCCGCACCGAAGACCATGATTGCGCTGAAAAACCAGGAACATCTTGACACGATCGCCATGGTCAAGAAAAGCAAGACGAAATACTTGTACAACAGCGAAAAACTCAATGTGAAGGAGATCTACAGCCGCAACAAAAAGCGCAGGGGACGTTCCCGTTATCTTCTCTCCGTATTTGTGGATGTGGGGAAAGACGGCGAAAGCATCCCGGCAAGACTTGTCTATGTCCGAAACAAAGGCAACCGTAAGGACTGGCTGGTGCTTATAAGCACAGATACACAGCTTTCCGAAGAAGAAATCATCCGCATTTACGGGAAAAGATGGGATATTGAGGTCTTTTTCAAAGCCTGCAAATCCTATCTGAACCTGGTAAAGGAATACAGGGGCATATCCTATGATGCCATGAATGCGCACGTTGCCATTGTCTTTTCCCGTTATATGATGCTGTCAGTGGCACAGCGGGAAAATGAGGATGATCGGACAATATGTGAGCTCTGTTTCTGTCTGCTTGATGAAATGGAGGATATCACTTTCAGCCGCGCCATGTGCATCATCTTAGATGCGCTGATGGATGCCGTAATGGAGTATTTCCATATCACAGAAGCCCAGCTGGAAGAATTCACATCCAGCTTTATTCACCGTCTCCCTCAATATATGCAGGAGGCTCTGGGACGGGGGAATCTGCTGCATGATAGTATTTTGTGGGCTTAAGTATTGATTTTTCAAAGTGAGAGTCCCGCTTTAGGTGTGGGAAGTTTGAGTTAATAATGGGCTATTAAGGGGAGTATAAATAATTAAAATATAAGGGTTTGTAAATAGAAAATTGAAGGGGTGGGGGAATGATTTCAAATCAGATTTTGCAGAACACGATTGAAGGTTTAAAGGCAATTGCCAGAGTGGAGCTCTGTATTATGGATGTTGACGGTAAAGAAGTGGCAGCTACAGTGGCAATGCATGAATGTGAAAAACCTGCGATGGAATTTGCGCAGTCGCCGGCGGATTCCCAGGAGATACAGGGCTATCAGTATTTCACCTGGAAGATGCTGGATTCCGTGCTGGCACAGCCTTATGCAGACATGG
>CAJUOE010000259.1 GCA_910587895.1 uncultured Lachnospiraceae bacterium | reverse complement strand
TTTATAATCCCATCTTTGACAGTAAAAACCCGTAGATTGCTTTAAAACAAGGTTTTCTACGGATTTTTTAGCTATCCAAAATGTAGCTATATATTATTACTTTTTCTTCTTTGATGCCCGTATTACTTTCCGCATATTTACATCCGTTATGATCTGATAATCGGTTCGGAACCCGGCTGATTCATGCAGCGCATCGGTTAAATTGGTTCTTGTATAAACAGGGGTGTATCCCAGTTTTTCACCAGGGCGTGCCACCACCATATTTTTCAGCGTGTCCAGGATCTCCTCGCAAGTGTATGCCTCATTCAATTCCTTTTCTAAAATCCGGTAAATGACCAATGAGAGGAAACAGGTGAGGAAATGCGACCGGATATGTTCCTCCGTCTGGAGATATACCGGACGCGCTTTAAAGTCCGTCTTCATGATCCGGAAGCATTCTTCAATTTCCCAGCGTTTTTTATTGATCCGGATGATTTCATCCACCCCCATGCCATCAAGGTTGGTACATACCGCATAGAATCCATCATAGCGTTCTTCTTCCTGGATGGCGCCTGTGTCCAGGCAGACAATTTCTTCTGTGCAAAGTTCCCCGTCGGCTGTCGCTTTTTCCCTGTAGATGAACCGGTGGGGGTCGTTTTGGTTTTTTGGCCTCTGCTTATAATTCCCGCTGTCAATGAGCTGTTTGGCGCGTTCAATCTGCCCGTTTCGGATGTTTCTCTGATAATGCCTGTACTTTGGTGAAAAGGAAACCACCAGATGCTGCTCTAGAGGCTTGGCGCCGCTCTTGATTTTCCTTTGTGAAAGATCTTCTTTTATCCATCGGTCTTTATAAAAAATCTTATGGTAATCCCTGGTTTCATCCACCTCATTGAGGTTGAAGGTTTCGTCTGAGCCGGGCAGATGCCAGCCATCCGGGTCGAGGGCAAATGCTTTCAGATCATTCGGGAGCTGCTTAACAGACTGGGTCGTGATAAAGCTGCGGACGGGCATCCCTTTTACCGTAAGGTCATTAAACTTCCGGTTTGTTTTAGAAGAAAGCCCGGCATCGGTACAGACAACGATTTGTCCAAGGCCATAATCACGGATCACTTTCTTCTCCAGTGGTTTGAGGGTAGGCTGCTCATTTTTATTTCCAGGATAAATGTCAAATGCCAGCGGGATACCGTCATAGTCCATGAACAGGCCCATACCGACAATCGGCAGGGGCTGGTGCTGCTTGCTTTTCCCATAACGGCGCAATTCATCGGCTTGCTCCAATTCAAAGAAGTAATTGGTGCAGTCATAGTAGAGGATATCTTTCCTCCGCGCAAGAACGTTCTGGCTGTTCTTATAGAGCTGCGCCTGGATAAAGTCGTTCTCTTCCGAAAGGACAGAAAGGGCCCGGTAAATGTCATGGAGTTCGAAGGAGGGCTGCTCAAGAAACTTCGCGGCCTGCTTATTGGAAGAGAGTTTGGAAGAAGGGAACAGAATCCTGGTATAAATCAGTTTGGAGAGGATATCGTTCAGGTCATAAGCAAAGGAATGGCGTGAGGCGATTTCCCCGCAGATTTTGTCCAGCCCTAAATGATAATAAATCTTTTGGAGGAAGAGATAGCCGCAGTTGAACAGCTTCTGTTCGTCCTTTTTGAGGAGTTTGGAAGGAGAGTAGCTGATTAGGATTTCTTTGTTTTCGTCATACTCCCTGCGGTTTAATGCATTGACATACTCCTGAGCCCAGACATAGGGATCTTTTCCGGCGGCTTTTGCGGTAACTTCGGTCAGGTTGCCAAGCTTTTCTATGGTAATGGTAGTGACACTGCCATTGGGTTTGCGTATGGTTTTCTGGACATAAAAGGATGCGGAATTTTTTGACCTGCTAATGGTAAGTTTCATGTAAAATACCTCCTCCCCCCCATTATACCATATATAGCCATAAATAGCTACAACAAAATCGATAAAACTTGACAAAAAAATGCAGGCTTTATGCGGCCTGCCGGTGTTTTTCTTCTATTCCCTTTTTTACTGCAATATCATGAAACTTACCGTCAGCAAGTCAAAAAATTCCGCATCCTTTTATGTCCAGAAAACCATACGCAAACCCAATGGCAGTGTCACTACCATTACCATAGAAAAGCTTGGCAACT
>CAJUOE010000258.1 GCA_910587895.1 uncultured Lachnospiraceae bacterium | reverse complement strand
TATATTTTAGTAGTTTTATCGTTACTTTTGTTGGTTTATACAGCAGCAGTTTTAGGGGTTGTTCCTAACAATATAATGTGGCGCGAGGGTGCAGGTGTGGAACTTGGCGTCGGTGTGGCTTCAGCATCGGAGTACAAGCACTGGAGCGCTGATGGAGTCGAGTATATCCAACGTATGCGCCCTGCCGATGTATGGATACAACAGTTGTATGCTGAGGTGAAATGGCGGTCACTCTTTCTGGAGGCCGGCATGAAAGAGCGAGGTTCGGCATTGCTGAATGACATACTTACTTCGGGAGATGTTGTAGAGAGTGGAAATGCGCGTCCTGTGCCGCAGTTGCGTGCCGGATTTGTGGATTTTCAGAATGTGCCTCTTACAGACGGATGGCTACAGATACAAGGAGAACTGGGCTACGGAAAGTTTGCTGACGGTGGCTGGATGAAGAAGTTTTACAGTTATGGCAGCTATCATCTGAATACCGGAGCCTATTATGTTTATCGCCGCCTTTATTTCCGCACGAATACAGAAAAGAATGTGTCAGTGACTTTTGGAATGCAGGCAGCCGGAGAAATAGGCGGCGTGACAAGGTATTACCGGTTAGGACAACTTGTGAAAACGCGGAATCTCAAAGCGGGATTGTGGGACATGATAAAGATGATCGCCCCGATAGGAAGCGAAAAACATGGAGAAGGGGAGTATATGGATGGGAACAATCTCGGTTCATGGGATGTGCATGTGAGATGGCGACTGCCGTGGAGTGGTGACGTTGTGAAGATGTATATGCAGAAACCGTGGGAAAAAGGATCGTCGATAGGGTGGCATAACGGATGGGATGCACTTTGGGGAATAGAATATAAATTCGGCAACAGTTTTGGTGGAATTGTTACCGGGGCAGTTGTGGAATATCTGGACTTTATGAATCAGTCGGGGGCGATACATTACGCACCCCATGACCGGCCCGGCTCGACCATAGAGACAGATGTGAGTGGAGGAGACCAATACTACAATAATTCAGAGTATAACTCTTACACCAATTACGGACTCGGCATAGGCTCGCCGTTTCTGGTGTCGCCACTTTACAACCGCGATGGATATCCGGCATACGTTGACAATCGCGTGAGAGGCTTTCATGCGGCTGTGGCTGGCAGTCCGAATGACTTTTGGAGTTACCGTGCGGCAATCAGCCATAAAAAAGGATACGGTGACGGTCGACAGCCGCGTGCGTCAGAGGGAAAGTGTACATCGTGGCTTATAGAGGTGAGCTATTATGTAAGTAGTGTTAAGGGGTTGAAGATTAAAGCCCGGATCGCGATGGACCGAGGGACAATGCCTGGAGATAACTTTGGCGCGTCTCTCAGCGGAATCTATCGTTTTTCGGTAAATATGTGGCAGAAATGACGGGGGCAGGAAAAGAAATATTGTTGATGCTATCGGTCTCGCTTATGCTGCTTCTGACGGCGTGCACACATAACGGCGGCTATATCGGGCCATGGGGCGGCACGTGGCATCTGGAGAATATCGAGACGGGAGACTTCGAGGAAATCGGATATGCCGGAAATGTATTCTGGAAGTTTCAGGCCGATGTGATAGACATGGTAGAGACTGATGACAAGATGCATGAAAGGCATGATCATTACGGAACATGGCACGCGAGTGAAGATTCTCGCATACTGACTCTTGATTTCAGTCATGGATCGGATAAGTATCCTGAGGGGTCGCCTGATTATATACCTCCGAAAGTGACCGGACTCAGAGAAGGGAATGCTGGCAAGCAAAAAAGGATAGTTAATTGGTAAATGGCGCACTAGTTTACATTTTGAGAAGTTTCAGGATGGAACCGTGAAGTGGATCGAAGGGGAGATACCATTTGCGGTGCCGGAGGGGTGGCGTTTATTTGTCTGCAATCTTTTGTAACATTTGTCGGCGGTGCCCCACCTCCTAAAAGTTATTACGGCATGATTGCGGCAGTAGTAGGCAGTATTGTTGGCTGCATCTGCACGATCTTTGTAGACGCTACCGACACCGGGACAATTCAGTTAGCAGCTATTCCCATTCTGCCGATTGTTGAGGCCGCGATTCTTTCCGTTGGAGCCTGTTTGCCGGCAGCAGCTATGCCCCTGCACTCCATTTCAAAAATGAATATCGTTGAGTCAATTGAAATGATTGCATAAAGGCGGAGATATGCAATGAACATGAAAACCTTTATTTTTGATGATGATATAGCACTTACAAACGGTATAAAGAAGGAATGACGCGGTTTCACTGTTAGATGAGGCTGCTTAAAAAATGCCTCTCTTCCAGTTATGGATGAGAGGCCATCTTTTCTGTTGTTCAGTCTTTCTTCAGTGGCACCCAAATATACACCTTCATTTCATCTGATCCTTCTTCCGGAGGAAGATATACTTCGATGTCATATTCTCCTGCAAGAGAATATCCTTGAAGTGCAGGCAACCATTCTGACCAGATCTTGGTGTTCGTATCCTGAAGTGTTTTCATTGTGCATGGAAATTGTGCCCAGGCGCTGCCAGGAATCACTCTGGTCTCACAACCTTCCGGGATATCTTCCCAAGGGAAATACAAATCCGCAATCCAGTAATCAAAGTCCTTTCCTTTCATATCCAGGCAAACACCAAAGGTTCCCATTATAGGACGCTTCTCACCCTGAGCCAGCCATTCATCCCAAAACTTTGGTATTTCCTGATAACTGGTATCCGAATTGAACGGCCTTTTCACTCCGACAATAGTAAACGGTGCTTTTTCAACAATACGATAATCCATCATGGTTCCACCCTCCATCGTGATTTTGATATGCAGTGGAGCAAAAGATCTGAGCGGCGCCCCCGGTTCCTTAGCTTGTGACGGCGTAATCCCATGAAACTTCTGAAAAGCTTTGGAAAAACTATCTGGCGAATCATAGCCGTATTTGACGGCAATATCAATCACCTTCACATCTTTCCCGTTAAGCTCCTGAGCTGCCAGCGTCATCCTGCGCGCACGGATATATTCACCGACAGTCATACCACACAGAGCTCCAAAGATGCGCTGATAATAGAATGGTGACAGGACCGCCTTTCCGGCTATGGCCTCAATATCCAGTTCTTCTGTCAAATTCTGTTCTATGAAATCTATGGATTCCTGAAACCCTTCGATCCAGCCTTGCATCCTACTCACTCCCTTCGCTCACTGTACTATCAGTATATCAGCATGTAAGATTAACACCCGACATTCTGTGCTCTCTTAGTCGGTCCCCTTTGATCTTCTTCCTACATCAATTGTCTCTCTGCCACAAGCTTTGTCCAACCGTTCACATCAGCCTCAAAGATAACCCTAAAACCATTTTTTGTCCAGAAATGTGTAGACTGCGGGTTGCCTTTATCTATTGCAAGACGCACTGCTGTTTTCCCTGTGTCACGCATATACTCCACAACCTCGCCAATAATTGCAGTTCCTATCTTCTTCCCCTGATATGTCGGATTCATCATAAAAAAGCCAATATATGCAATCTCCGGCTTGGGATATCCATCTATCAGATCCATAATAGCCACCAGCTCCTGTCCATCGAAAAATCCAAAATAGTATTTATCTGACATAGATATTCCCGGCGGAGTTACCTTCATATCATCAAGAATGTTTTCTCCGGTTGGACGTGCCTCAGTATACTCATAAAAAACTGTATTCTGCTTACAGATCTCTACAAGCATCTCTACATCCGATTCTTCCAAAATGCGAACGGAATACCTCTTGCTAAGCTTAGAAATATCTATCATAGTGTATACAACTCTCCCATAAAAAAACTGTTCCTGAAAACCGACGGCCTCCAGAATATCCACTCCTGATGAAAATATCGACAAATAGCAGGTTATCTTTCCAAAACAAATCGAGCAAGTGCAACACTGCCATCTCTTTCAACGGATTTTATATGGAACCCGCATTTTTCAGTGTAAAACCTTACATTTTCTTTCTTGTCTATGGGTGTTGTCAAAGTGAGCTTTTCCCGGTCTTTATGAAGTGTCTTTACATACTGAATCGCATTTGTCCCGATTCCCTTGCCTTGGAACTCTGGAATGACGCACAAGCAGCCGATCTCATATACTCCCGTTTCCAGTCTTTTACACGAAACACAAATCAAGCGTGATATAGGATTCTTTCTTCTTTCTTTGGGTGTTGCT
>CAJUOE010000257.1 GCA_910587895.1 uncultured Lachnospiraceae bacterium | reverse complement strand
TACAGCCTGTGGATCAGATATTTCATAAACGCTCCTTTCTAAACGGGTTATGGCAGTTCTGCCACCCGTCCTTCTTCCTCCGCTTCTATAATCTGTGAAAATCCGCTTTCCAGATCGTCAAAGCAGATTGGAATATCCCCCGGTTCACTGATATAAGTATCCAGAAAACGGTAAGTAAGCCGACCGCCGCCCTTTCTCAGACTGATACTGTACACAGATGCAAACTCCCCATTTTCCAGTATCCATATCTCGCTTTCACGACACAGGGCAAACCGGTCTGTATACAGTTCCCTTATCCGGCTTCCTATGATACAGGCTGGATAATAGAAAAGCTCATCCGTCATATAAAACGGTTCTTTCCCCGTACCGTCATCCCCCGTCAGCATCATCACATCTTTCATGTTCTTTTTGATATAAGGGAATATCTGCGCTGCATAGTTTTCTGCCGCATATTCCCTCGGATCGCTCCCGTCACCCAAAAACTCCACAAGGTCATCAAATTCACAATCCTCATACAGCCCGAACAGACGCAGCAGACACTCCCTCAGTTTTTCTTCTGTCAGTTTTTCTTCTGCCAGTCCTTCCTCATCAAATACAGGTTCTTTTATCTCCGTATCATCTGTTTTTTTCTTCCTCCCGGCTTTCCACGCACAGCAGATTCCGCTCCCCGCCGCTATCATCATTACCGCCGCAGAAAGCATGGTTTTTACTTTTTTGTTTTTCATCCTCTCTTTTCTCCTTCCTACTGCTTTTAGACCTTTTGTCCAAAAGTTTCATAAACACAGAAAGGGCAGCTACAAACCGCTGTTTCCGGTCTATAACTGCCCTTGCGCTGTTTCCCATATTCAATTACCTGTACCGGATTACCGGACACTGTTTCGTCTTTTTCCCAACTTTTCTGCGTTCCAGAGCAAAAACCATATCCCCGGTACGCTCAAAATAGCCTATGTCTTTCTTCCAGCTCATGCCGCATTTACAGTGCTGCAATCCGATAAACTGCTGTTTCATCTTCCTTCCACAGTTTGGGCATACCTTTTTGCTCATGCCTTTCCGCTTCACTTTTGGCTTGTCCGCATCCTCTTTCTTCTTTTCTTTCTTTTCCGGAAGCCCGTTCTCCGCTATACGCACTTCGTAACGTGGCAGACGGTATAGATACAAACTGTATATTTCATCAAAGGAAGCCTGTGCCGCTATCCCCTTTACCCTCTCGTAGATTTGCCCCGCAATCTTCTCACAGTCCACTCCTTCCGGCAGTCTGCCATGCTCCCTGTAATAGTCACAGGTCTTTTGAAACATACTGTCCGCTATCCTTGCCTTCTGTTTCTGCTTTAAATCCTTATATGTCCTGTCCGCCCTTTTCAGGCGCTTCCTGTTTCCCAAACGTATCACTCCTTTATCCTGATACGGTCTATTGTAGCAGAAAGCATCCCGGAATGGTACAAAATATCTGCTTTTTAATCGAAAGCATCTTTACACCGGGCAATAAATTCCTTCTTTTTCTCCAGTATTTCCTTCTGCCTGTCTTTGGAAAGCGTCTGGAATATCTCGTCATAATCAAGCTCCGCAAGCGGCGTTCCCAATACAGGCGTTAATACTTCATGCTCATACCATATCCGCCACAGTTCCTCGAACAGTTCCATACTGTCCGAAAATGCCATTGCCGAATCGAAGCCTTCCCCCTCGCTGAACCATTGCAGACGGACAAACCCGAACCTCCCGGCATCCGCCACCATGACATCGGCAATCTCATACAGTTCTGAAAACGCATCTGCCACTTTCCGGCATTTTTCCCTCTGTTCTTCCGTAATATATAATTCCGCCATAGCGCACCTCCATTCCCCACTTCTGGACAAAAAGTCTAAAAGTTATCTGCTCTCTTTTATCATGCACGTTCTCTGCCATACTATCCATTTTCTTCCGGTTCGGAATGAAACAGCCCTTTTTCTTCCCACCCACCGCCATACATATCATGCTGTACCAACTGCTGGTAATAATGGTTCATGGTGTTTGGCGCATTGTAAAGGGCAGTCACCATATACGCCCGGATATTGGCTATCTTGGTTGTTGTTTCTTTCATGCACCCAATGACATACTCCAAATGGGAGCTGTTCAGCTTTAGGAACTTTGATTTTACAAGCTCATAAGGGTAATCCTCCCCGTTGACCTTTACTGTCTTTCGCTTCACGCAGACAATCTCACAGATTACCTCATAAAGTTCCTCATACAGTGCCTTTTCGCTCCAGTCACTGTATTTCATGTGATGCTCATACTCAATATTCTCCTTTATGATTTCCATATAGGCATTTGCATCATCCATCCTATCAATCCTATCATCATGCCTGTCCTGTTCCGGCTCTCTGCCGGATTGATTGATAGGATAGGATTCTCCGTCAGAAATCTTTGTAGAAGTATATGAATTTGTCCCTCCGTTTTGGAACAGACCTGTATCCGCTTTTGTCGGGAGGGTATGAACAATTTCGTCACCGCCTGAACTCACAAGGC
>CAJUOE010000256.1 GCA_910587895.1 uncultured Lachnospiraceae bacterium | reverse complement strand
ATGGCGCAGTCTGCGGACTCCATGATACTGAGCGCCGCTCTTCTCCATTCTCTTAACGAGCTCCTCTGCATACTTGGTCGGATGCAGCTCTAAGAATGCCTGGCCAAAGCAAGCGGAGAATGTCGGTGTAGGCTCTGTGATTCCACGCTCTGTACCGGCAAGTTTAGCTGTAAAGCCGGACAGGAAGTAATACTGTGTCTGCTCCGGTGTCAGAACAGATACAGGAGGCAGTACGCCGAACGCGTCTGCGGACAGGAAGATTACATTCTTCGCTGCCGGTGCAGAAGAAACCGGACGTACAATCTTCTCGATATGATTAATTGGGTATGATACACGGGTATTCTCCGTTACGCTCTTATCGTCAAAGTCAATCTTGCCGTCAGCGTCCAGAGTAACGTTCTCAAGAAGAGCGTCTCTCTTGATTGCATTGTAAATATCAGGCTCAGACTCTTTATCCAGGTTGATTACCTTCGCATAGCAGCCGCCCTCGAAGTTGAATACGCCGTTGTCGTCCCATCCATGCTCGTCGTCACCAATCAGGAGACGTTTCGGGTCTGTGGACAGAGTTGTCTTACCTGTGCCGGAAAGACCGAAGAAGATTGCCGTATTCTCACCGTTCATATCTGTGTTGGCAGAGCAGTGCATAGCAGCGATGCCCTTCAGCGGCAGATAGTAGTTCATCATGGAGAACATACCTTTCTTCATCTCTCCGCCGTACCATGTGTTGATGATAACCTGCTCACGGCTGGAAATGTTGAATACAACAGCCGTCTCAGAATTGAGGCCTAACTCTTTGTAATTCTCAACTTTAGCCTTGGAAGCGTTGAATACAACGAAATCCGGCTCAAAGCTCTCAAGTTCCTCTGCACTTGGCATAATGAACATATTCTCAACAAAATGTGCCTGCCATGCCACTTCCATAATGAAACGGATGGCCATGCGGGTATCCTTGTTAGCGCCGCAGAATGCGTCTACTACGAACAATCTCTTATCGGAAAGCTCTTTCTGAGCAATCTTCTTTACTGCATCCCATGTCTCCTGGCTTGCCGGATGGTTGTCATTCTTATATTCATCAGAAGTCCACCATACTGTGTCTTTGGAGTTGTCATCCATAACGATGAATTTGTCTTTGGGGGAGCGGCCTGTGTAGATACCTGTCATAACATTCACTGCGCCAAGCTCGCTGACCTGTCCTTTTTCATAGCCTTCCAGTTCCGGCTTGGTCTCTTCCTTAAACAGGTCGTCGTAAGAAGGATTGTGGACAATCTCTGTGGTACCGGTAATACCATACTTGCTCAAATCGATTTTACTCATTTTTTTACCTCTTTTCCTTATTCTTTTTCTGAAGTGAAGATTTCCTTCCCCCAGGGACGGCCAAAAACCTGTATACCTTCCGGGAAATGGGAAATATTGACTTCCTGTCCCCTATTATAATACATAACAAAGGTAATAGGCAATAAAAATTCTCTAAAATTTATCATTTTTCGGAAAAAGAAGTATTTTGCCTCCGGTAAGCATCATTATCCTTCATCTTTAATTCATTTTCTACCTGCGCCAGCTTTTTCTCCAGCTCTTTCACTTTGTCCTCGTCCCCGGATGCCGACCGTATCTGCTGCTCCAGCTCCTGTTTCTTCTCTTTCAGTTTACGGATTTCCCGATCCACTGCGTTCGTATTCCCAACACACTTCTCTTCTTCCGGTTTTTGTGGAGCCGCTGCATTCACTGCCGGCTGTTTCTCCTCCTTTGCATCCCCCGCTTTCTTCGGGTCATCATATAAAACTTTTGGATTGCCGTTTTCATCCTGCCCTAACCGGTACAGTCCGCTGGGTTTCTCTTTTGTTTTCTCACTGCTGATGTATTCGTCATTTGGTGCAGGAATCTTTTCCGATGACTTAACATCTGCCGCGCCAGGCGTTTTCCCCGCCTTCAGTTTCTCCTCGCAGCTGGTCCTTAGATAGTTGTAGTTTCCATTGATTTCCATTGACATATGTCCGCCTCCTTATTATGGTATTGGCACGCGTCGCTCCTCGCCGCCTGCCATGTCGTCGGAAGGCATTAAAGAAATGCTGCGCATTTGCCTTCCTCCTCTCCCTATTTCGGATGGACAAAAAAACTGATTAAGGGATTTGCTGTGAGATGTCTCCTGAATGCTGTGGAATGATAAGCAGTACGTTGAGCACAAATGACGTTCCCTGCGTCTTAGCGCTCATTGCGCCGTGGTATTTTTCCGCTACCGCCCTGATATTTGACAGCCCCGTCCCACTTTTGAATTTGCCGTTTCCCTGATAACTGTTCTCAATCTCCAAAAGAATAAAATCTCCCTGTATGCGCCCCGCCACGCAAATATATTTTTCCAAACCATCTTCCATATTCTTACAGGCCGAAATGGCGTTATCCAGTGCATTTGACAGAATGATGCCAAAATCAATATCGCGCACCGGACAGGGATACGGCAGCGACAGCAAACAACGGACCTCAATTCCCATGCTCTTTGCCAGCCCCAGTTTATTCCCGAGCAGAATATCCGCTACTGGATTATTGGTGCTGCACGGAAACGACAATTCTTCCGCCATGCCCTCCATATCTTCCATATATTGCAAGGCCTGTTCCGGCTGCCCTCTCTGCAAAAGCTCTTTGATTACCGTAATATGGTTCCTGACGTCATGGCGGAAGGACTTTGTTTTCTCATAGCGGGCCTTTGCCTCCTCCACATACTGATTCAGCGAATGCTCCTCCTGCTCCAGCAACGATAGCTCCATAGTAAGGCGAACATTTTCCAAAAGCTTTCTGTAAGCGAACATGATACAAAACAGGCTTGCCATCCCCAGGACCTGTATCACAAACATCTGGTAGTGATTGGCGTCAGCCACCATGCCTCCGCTGTCTGTGACGATCGAGCCATAAATAATGGAGCTGATATACTCTCCCATAAAGAATATCATCCATATCGGTATCAGGATCAGGAACACATATTGTTTTTTCAGGGTTTCCAAATACGAAAAATAACGCCATACCATGTGGCAGCAAAACACAGCCAACAGCAATGACGCCATATTCCCCAATATCATAAACGCAAAGCCAGCCGTCTTTGGAAAAACCAGAAATGCCAGGGGATACAAAATACTGGACAGGGAATTTACGATTCCATAACTGAACTGCATGATTTCAACGGTCAGCGCAGCATATAAAAGGACGGCCTTCCAGTCTGCATGGCCGATAAAGATCCCAACTGCAACCAGCAGCAAAGTATATGCGAGAAATTCCAGGATGCCGCCGGGAATGCATCTTATCACGATTATACCGCTTACCATAAACAGGAAATAAACAGACAGCCTTACCCGCTTTTGTATAAACTTCATAAAAAAATAAAATCCTGTCAGCATCTGGACGATTCCCATGACGTAACAGTTAAAAAAATCCATATAATCCGCCACCTTACAGCCTCCATTTCTTCATATACTGTAAAATCACACCAGAAAACTCCTTACTGCGCAGCCGCGAAACTGGTATCTCCCTGTTGCCTTCCATGTATGCCCTGCCGTTTTTGTAACTTTTCAAATACTTCATATTGATCAGGAAACTCCTGTGACAGCGGAAAAACCTGTCGTCCAGTTTTTCCTCGAGATTTTCAATCCGGCCATAAAAGTCGATGACTTCTGAGGATTCCAGATGCAGGTATACCTTCCGGTCGATAATTTCACAGTAGACAATATCCTCAAAAGGCACAATCCTGCTTTCATATCCCTTTTGGACAAGCAAATTCGATTCACTGGCATTTTGCAGGGAAAGGAACAGGCGTTCCATCATTTTTTCAAAACGTGTTTCTTCGATTGGCTTTACCAGATAATCGTAGGCCTGTACCTCAAAAGAGTGAAACACCATTTCCTTAAGGATTGTCACAAAAATCAGAAAGCCTTTAAATTCATGTTCCCGCAGCCTTTTGGCGGTCTCTATGCCGTCCAGATGTTTCATCTGGATATCCAGAAACAGGATGTCTATCCGCTTATCATATTCCAGTAATTCCTCCCCGGAAGAAAATTGCATAATTGCAATATCCATATTTTTCCTATGGAAAAAGTCAGACACCATTTTTCCAATGATGTCTGACATATACTTTTCATCATCACAGATTGCAACGTGAATCAAACAACCACCTCCTGAGAGATAGTATTTTACCATTTATCCATTCGCAAAACAACAGATATGCTCCCAAATGCTGAGAAAATGACGTGGAATGTCTACTTTACTTTTACGTTTACCTTTTTCGCATATCCATTTCTGGCATAGACATAAACTGTACACGACCCTTTTCCCACGGCTTTAATCTTTCCCTTCGCGGAAACCGTTGCAACCTTCTTGTCGGTAGACGCATAACGGAACTGTTTCGCATGTTTATCCGTAAGCTGCCTTTTACCCTTGCTGACAAGTTCGGTTCTCGCTTTAATCACTGCGCTCTTGCCTTTTTTCAAAGTAAACGAACTCTTCTTTAACTTAATCGCTTTCACGTTCGTGTACTCTGTGTTCCTGGTTCCTACGACATGTGCGGTGATGGTCTTTGCAAGCGTTTCTTTTTTGTTATCTGTCTGCTTATAGGCACGTACATAAACTTTGCAAAATTTCTTTAAGTCCAGCTTTTTGCCATTGATTTTCTTCACGATCACTTTTGTCGTTTTGCCATTCTTCACAGGCGTAATGGATTTCGCACTGAAACGCTTGTAACAATACTGCACATAGACGTCATATCCGTCTGCGCCGGGTACCCTTCCCCATGATATGTGAATGTTATTCCCTTTCAGCTTTACTTTCAGATTGGCATTAAATGTCAGTTCCCTCTTTTCCCGCTCCGCTTTTTCCTGCTCTGTCGGCTTTGTCGGGATAATTGGCTTTGTCTGCTCCACCGGCGGTTTCGGCGGGTCTTTCGGATCCGTCTGTTCCGGCGGGTCTTTCGGATCTGTCTGTTCCGGTGGGTCTTCCGGTTCCGTTGGATCCGTCTGCTCCGGTGGTTTCGGCGGGTCTTCCGGCTCCGTTGGATCTGTCTGCTCTGGCGGTTTTGGCGGGTCTTCCGGTTCCGTTGGATCCGTCTGCTCCGGCGGTTTTGGCGGGTCTTCCGGCTCCGTTACCGGCGCCTTAACGGTAACCGGCACATCAATATCATCCACCACAACATATCTCTCCAAATCCTTCGGTGTATAAATCGCCTGAAAGATATTCGTTCCCTCTTCGCCCACAGGCAAACTGGCATCTTTCCAGGTAAAGCCGGCAGGCAATGCAACCTTTGCTAGGGTATCGCCAACCGTAGCCGTTAAGTCCTGCGGAACTGTATAGCCTGGAATCCTCTTAAAATCAAAATGAATTTTAGAGCTATACAGTTTTCCATTATTTACTTGCACGTACGCCGTATCAGCGCCCTTTTCAATTATAATGCCCATACCCTCTTCCGTCAGGCCACAGTTCGTATAGCTCAAAGTTCCAGCAAGCACATCATCTTGATCCAGAATCCTTTGGAGCAGCTCTGGAAGCTCGCGCTCCTTGCCTTCCACAAAATCACCGGAAAGAGAGATATCCTGATACGTCAAATCAAAATTTTTACCACTGGTAAAACCTGTAAAATCACAAATTTTATTTCTTTTGAAATCAATTTTGACGCCATCTCTTACACTGGCAAACTCCTGCAGTGAATCAATCATAAGATATGACAAATCCAGGTTCCCCAACGCCGGAAAACAGGCAGGCAGGGACGCCAGGCTTGCAAGGTCTGTAAATTTATTTCCGCTGCGGAAATTCGGTAGGCTGGTTGAGAGACCATCATGGATCGTTTTTCCCAGATTAAGATCCTCAAGACCGGATAAGTTTTCACTGCTCAAGTCAATCAATGCAGCAAGGGATTCATCGGTAAGCCGGTTATCTCCCAGATACAGCGTTTGCAAATCTCCCGTATGTTCAAGGAAACTGATATCCGATATCCCACAATCATCCAGCCATAAACTGTTCAGGTTCGGGAATCTGTCTTCTGTAAGGCAATTGCAGGCGCCGTCGGCAGATAAATCATTCTTTGCCAAACAAATCATTTGCAGGTTTGGCAATATGATATCCGGAACTTCGCCAAGCTTGCCGTCAGCCAGGGACAGGCTCTCCAATGACTCTTTGTGATCGAGAAAAGAAAAGTCAAACTCACTGAGATTACAGCCTTTTAATTTAAGCCCTTTCAGATTCGTACATCCGCGAATAAGAGTTTGGAGTATCTCTTCCGAATTCTCCTGCCTCATATCGACGTTACGTATCTCAATCAATTTCACCTTTTGCATGTCCAACGTAATGGTCTGATTTTCGTCATCATTTGCGGTCATTGCTTTATAATTATCAAATTTGCCTGGTCCAAAGCATGATTTCAAATCATCGTAGAGTTTCTTATCCTCTATAGCAAGCACATTCGTCTGTATTTCCTGTGCCAGGACGGTTATCTGCATCCACGGCAATATGGAACCGGACATAATCGCCAATGCCAGCAACAAAGACAATAATTTTCTGTTTATTTTCATGTTGTTCCCCTTTTATTCCTTCAACTGGAATCTGGACACCAGCTCCTTAAGCGCAGCAGCCTGGCTGGACAGCTCCTGGCTGGCGGCAGCGCTGGATTCCGCCGTATTCACATTACTCTGGACAACAATGGAAATCTGGTCTATTCCGTGGCTGATCTCCTCTGCCGTGACTGCCTGCTGCTTTGTATATTCCGCAATGCCGCCTACCAGTCCATCCATTTCCTCTGCCATTCCCGCAGCTGAGAGCATGGATTTTGCCGTGTCATCTGCTGCACGAACTCCCTCTTCCATAGAATCCATGGTCTCTCCCAGAAGTTCCGTGGTCTCCTGGGCTGCATCCGCAGATTTGCCCGCCAGAGTCCGCACTTCCTCAGCTACCACTGCAAAGCCCTTCCCGGCCTCTCCTGCCCTGGCAGCCTCTACTGCTGCATTGAGCGCAAGAATATTCGTCTGGAACGCTATATCATCAATGGTCTTGACAATCTTATTGATTGCATTTGATTTTTCGCTTATCTTCTGAATCACTTCCGTCATATTCTGCATCTTGGTGTTGCTCTCCAGAAGTCCTCCCCTGACCTGTCTGGAAATGTCGCTGGCTTCCTGTGCGCCCTGCGCAATTTTCTGTACGCTATCGGATACTTCTCCAATATGTCCCGCCAGCGTCTCCACCTCTGCCGCCTGCTCCGTGGAACCCTGCGACAGGCTTACCGCGCTATTGGAAACCTGTGCCGCACCGGCTGCGACATCCCGCGAAGCTGTCTTCATCTGCCCTACGGCAACATTGAGTTCAACAGCAATCTCCTCCAGGGATTCCCTGATCTTTACAAACTCACCGGTATATTCATTTTTCAGTTCAAACGCCAGATTTCCTTTGGCAATCTCGTGCAGCGTATCTGAAATTTCATTGATATAGTTTATGTAATCACGCAATCGGATCGTAACCTGATTAAAATTATCCGCAAGGACGCCCAGCTCATCTCCGGACCGGTAACGAATGCTCTGGTTAAGGTCTCCCTCTGCAATCCGGGTTGCCACGCGGCTCATCTCCCTTACCGGTCTGCCAATAATCCTTCGAATCTGAAGTGTCACAATCACGAGCAGTATGAGGATGGCAATGACTGACATCGTTACCACAACACGTGTCAGGTCATAGAGCTCAGATAACACCTCCGCCTTAGACACATAGGCAACTGCTATCCAGCTGCTCCCATCAATCCCCGCTATCTCAATATAGGTGTTGCCGTACAGGCTGATTCCCATCTTTCCCGCCTGTATCTGTTCCTCTGCATAGGCATACATCCCATCGGATTCCCCGAGCTTTTTCCCTACAACCGCCTCGTCACGGTGTCCGATAATCGTATCCGTACGGGTATCGACCAAAAATATGCCGCCCGTATCCTCAATCTGGCTGTCACTGACAATATCAGAAATGGAATCCAGATATACGTCTGCCGCCGCAACGCCGCGCACAGCATCGCCGGAACCCTTCAGCACTCCTGATGCCCCCACGACATATGACTGGCTGTCCTCATCAAAATAGACGTCTCCCAAAATAAACTCTTCCGATTCCAGTCCATTCAGATACCAGCTTTTTTCCAGAGCGTTAAAGTCCGGTCCTGGAACAAAGGATGCATGGTACAATGCCCCGTCCGTCAACGCCACATACAGTCCGGCGGGATATGCGTCATTCTGCCCTGCCGTGTGTTTGATATACTCTGTCAGTTCAGGAATATCCATATTCTCATACTGTATCGTATCCCTTTGGGTTTCCAGCATGGTAAGCGTTCGGTTCATCCATGCCCTTGTCTCCTGGATTGTCTTATCCATCGTGGTTCCCAGTATTTCTTCGCTTTTGTCCAGCAGTGTCTGGGACATCCGGTTATATACGACTGCCAAAAGCGCTGACACAGCAATGATAACGCTTACAATGACAGCTGCTACCAATTTTACCGTAATTCCAATTCCCCGCCGTCTTGGTCTTTTGATTCTGGAATTTGATTCTTTTTTCTGGCGCATCTTGATTCCTCTCTTTCTTTGCCATTCTTACTATATAATAAACATTCTACCATATATATGTAAAAAAACAACATTTCTGGCAAAAAACACCAAAATAAGCCGGACATGCTACCTGCCCTCAGGCATCGTAGTATGTCCGGCAAACGCATCTGGTTATTTGATTATATTTACGGTGGACTTCTGTCCTCGTTTCTTTAACAGCTGTTTATATTTTTTTAATTTGGCTGAGGGAACTTTAATCTTTGCTTTTGCGTCAATTCCTTTGAGGGCATTCTTACCAACAAAATTTAACTTTGTTGATTTAATGGTAATGGTCTTCAATTTCCTGCAACCGGAAAATGCCTGGCTCTCAATGGAAGTTACCTTTGCCGGAATTGTTACCTTTGTAAGCTGTGTGCACCTGTAAAACGCTTTTGAACCAAGCTTTGTTATGCCGGTTCCCTTGCTAACGGTCTTTAACCTGCTGCATCCGGCAAACGCATTCCTGCCAATCGTCTTTATGTTTTTGCCGACCACAATTTTGGTCAGTTTTTTGTTATTTTTAAATGCATTGTCGGCGATATGTGTCACCTGATATGTAATACCATTAATGGATACGTTTTCCGGTATGGTAATGGTCTTCGCATTGTTATTTGCTGGTTTCTGGTACTCTGCCGTACCATTTTTCTTCCCGGCTTTCGTTATCCTGTACTGCGCCTTTGTCTTATTATCGTTTATCATTGTCCCCTTTGCCGGAATATACCGGGCAGCCTGTGGGCAGATGATATAACTGGAATTATGATATACATAAAACTGGCACCAGTGGTCAGTACCGTCAAGTATGTAATTAACGTCTGTATTTATTTTTTCTACAGCGTTATCAGCCTGATCGAGATAATACAGATAAAGGGTGTCCGAAAGATTGTGGAGTGTAAAAATATAATCTGATTTTAAGCGAATCCTCGCCTTCCCGGGCAATACTCCATTATCTGCAAAATCTATCTTCAGGACATTTTTGCTATTATCATAGTCTGTTCCATTTGTTTCTGAAGAGTCTGTATTTAAATCAATATCCTTTATATTTCCTGTTATGTCGCTCCCCTTAAACACCCACTGCACAGAATCATTGGAAAATACAATCGTTTTATTCGTTCCTTTGATTGCATCAAAGATCTGCCTGGAGGCAACATGATTATTGGCATCATATGTTACCATTCCTGTTTCTGCATCGCCCATATTTCTGATTTTGGAAATGATATTGGGATTGGTAATATAGTATTGGAAATTAACGTCAAATTCTTCTTTTACTGAAAACCCATGATTCACAGGACAAAATTCATCTTTATTCAGAGAACCATCTTCATTTCTCAGATAAAGTTTATTTTCATTTTGCACATTTAAATAAAAGCTCTCGTTTCCCTGTGCATCGCTGATTTGAATGTCTGATACATAGAAATCATCCCCGACATTGAATGTGCTTGAAATTGGAACTGACACCGTATATTTTCCGGTAAACTGATTCGGTATCGTCAAATATGCCGTCAAAGAATACGTCTCAGGTATGCCGGGTTTTCTATACCCAATGGTAATATGCGTGACTCCTGTTTCCTCTTCCGTAATGTCTAACGTGATATTTAATATGCCCGGCTTTACCACGGTATCCTTATCCAATGTCACGCTGTTGATCCTGGGCGCAGTCACATCGTGTCCCGCATTTACAGTGAAACCACACAGGATAACAAAAATAAATGTTGCCAAACTACAAAATACTTTTTTCATAAACAAATCCTCCTTTGTAATCCCAGAGCTCTTACCGGCTCAGTTGTTCACCCTTCCGTATCAATATTGTACCATTATCAGAGAAAAAATACAATTAGATTTATAAAACAGGAGGACGGGGCATCACGCACCCGTCCTCTTGCAGAACTGCTGTTTTATTTCTTTACTTTTATCTTAATTTTGCGCTTGCATCCGTCTTTCGCCAAAACATATATGGTGCAGTTTCCTGTTCCTTTTGCCTTTATCTTTCCACCTTCCGTTACCGTCGCCACCTTTTTATTGCTGCTCAGATAGTAGAACTCCCTGGCATGGGCTGCTGAAAGCTGTAGTTTCCGCTTATCCTGCAGGATGGCTTTTGGTCTGAGCGTTACAGTACCGCCTTTTTTCAGCATATAGGAGGTTTTCTTTACCTGAATGTTTCTGATGTTAGTATACCTCGCGCTGTCTTTGCCTGCAACGTGGATGATTAAGGTTCTGGCAAGGGCGCTCTTTTTCCCATTCTTCCATTTCCATGCCACGACGTACATTTTGAAGTTCTTTGTGGTATCCAGTTTTTGGCCGTTTACCTTTTTGACAGTAAACTTCGTCTTTTTGCCGCCCTTTACCTGGTTCAGCGATTTGGCGCCAAAGTCCTTGCCACAATATTGCACATAGACGCTGTAACCGTCCGCACCGGTTACCCTTCCCCATGTGACCTGAAGTTTCTCTCCCTTCCAGGAACCTTTCAGACCGGAATGGATTTCTGTGGATCCCTTTTCCTTGTCTGGCTGCTGTTCCTTGGCTGGCGGTTTCGGTTTTGGATCGTCCGGTGTCGGTGTCGGGTCGTCTGGCGTGGTGGGGTCATCTTCCCCGCTACCCGCCTGGCTATAGACAATCGCATAGGCAGAGAACCGATCAGTTTCCATGGTAATCGTGTCATCATTGTTATCTAAATCCACCAGCGTCTCTGCCACGCCTTCATGTACACAAATGATGGCATAAGTACGTGGTTTCCCACTGTCTTCACTTTTTAGGCTGTCAGGCACTTCAATGACAATGGTTAGTTTTCTTGCCGTCTGGGAGATGGCGCTGCGGTCTGCCCCAATTACCTTAAAGAGGCTGATGTCAAGATACTGCCCGACGACAAAGCCTTTGGCTGCGCCACTTTTGCTTAATGCCTCCTGTACCGCTGCCTTGTCGTCGCTTGTGACGGTGTCCCCGGCGTCTTTTACGTCAAGGATAAATTTGATGTCCGTCCCGTTTTCTACCTGTGCTTTTTCTTCCTCTGTGAGAATGATGTCTGCCAGTTCTTCTTTGCTGGTGGAAAGCGTGGTGTCCGGGGCTTTTTCGTCCTTTTCCACATCTTTGCTGACGGTTCCCATATCTCCTGGCGGATCACTGGAATCATGTACTTTAATGGTCATCCTTTCGGTAACGCTGTTCCCTGCATGATCCTTTGCTGTTACGGAAATGACCGTTTCCCCGGTGGGAATCTCGCTTGCCGGAATGATAAAGCTGTCATTTACGACCATGCTTGTCGTATAGTCATGATCTACCGCCTTAACAGCTCCGTCTCCGACCTGATAGCTGACAGAGGCAATTCCGCCGGAAACCGCATTGTCCTTGTCGTCCGTTACGGTCACGGCAATATCAGGAGCCGACTCATACTCTCCCGACTGCATTCGTTCGGCATTTTTCGCCTGAAAGGCAATCTCCGGTGCGTTATCTTCAAGGATAATTCCGTTTGCGTCTGCATCCAAGCCTGCCTCCACGGCCACGCCTGAGGATATGTTACCCGCCTTATCGGTGCAGGTAATCGAAACCGTTCCTTTGAAATCCGGGAACAAGGTGATCTCTGCCTTTCCATTTTTTATTTCTGCGGTTTCCTGTTTTGCCGTGCCGCCAGTCGGCGTTACGGTATAGATGATTTCATCTGCCCCGCTGCCTTCTTCTGTTACGGGCACTGTTATCGTGAGGCTGTCTTTCCCGATCAGCCAGTGCCAGAGGTTTTTCGGCTGGTAGCTGTATTCCAATACGCCAATTACCGGTGCGATATCATCCGTCCATTTTGCCCAGTATTCCTTATCCCCGGTGTCTGTAGCGGAAATATTGGCAACTGCATCCCCGTTTAGATCCTCGTTGTCATACCAGCCTGTGAAGGAATACCCCTTCTTTGTCGGAATCGGCAGCGTCAGACCCACGCCGTAGGTGTAGCTCGTATAATTGCTCTCGTTCTCTATCTTGCCGCCGTTTTTATTGTATGTTATAGTATAAACCTTCGCCTCGAAGCCCGCGTAAACAGAAGTCGTTTTCGTCACTTTCGCATCGAAATCGTATTTCTCACTGCCTCCGTCTTGCGTGAACCAGCCCTTGAATTTGTGACCCGTTTTCGTCGGATTCCTTTCGGGCGCAGACGCGGATTGGCCTTTGAGGATGATCTGCGGGGTGGGAGTTGTAAACGGCGTGCCTTTATCGTAGAACGTCACAGTATAGTAATCCGCCCTGGCGGAAACTGCCGCACCCACCACGGTCACGGCCACGCCCGTGTCAGTATCATCACTGTATAATTTGTATGTACCGTCGGGCACGGAAGTAAGGTCTGTGACAAAAGTCGCCCCATTGTCGGCAGTCAGCTTATGTCGGTAAGGGCAGTCCGCCCATTTTTCGCCGTCTTTATAGGCGGTGACGGTCACCGGATTCTCTTTTATTTCTTCCCTGGTAATTACGACCGTATAGACCGTATTGCTATCACTCTCCGTCACCTTGATCGTATTCACTCCCACAGCCAGCGGTATGTTATCCGTATCTGCTATGTCTGCCGCCGACGCATGGTCCGCGTTCTGGATCGTCATCGTGGTCGGTTTTGCCAATGCGGGCACGACCGCCACGCTCGAAACGCCGTGTTCCACCGTGGCCGTGTAGGATTTCGTGTTTATGTCAAATGTCGGAGAAAGCGCTATCTTTTCGCCCGTGGCCGCGTCGCTTACCACAAGGTCGCTTCCGATGACAAGCACGTTTCCGCGGTTATTCTCCGTTTTCTTATCCTCTTTTAATAGGACGGCGTACCCCTCGTCGCTGGAAAAATGGGAAAGGTCCTCTTCCGTGATCTGGTAATTCGTTCCCCCTTCTTCCACCGCTCCGCCCCATACGGCGGTCACATATGGCTTGTTGGGCTCGGTCGTGTCCGTTTCCGAAAAGGAATTTGGTTTTTTGGCGGTCGTGACGCCGATGTGTCCTGATAATTCGCCGACCGTTTCCATCGTCGCTTGAAGGGTTAATAAAACATTGTTTTCAGAATCATTGACATAGTTATCCGTAATCGTAATCCCGCCAGAAATCTTACATTTTGTTGCGGAACTGGTCATCCGCACTCCTCCCGCGCGAAAATTTCCCATTTGCGCCGTGTTCAAATTATATCGGATAGAACCGCCAGACAGATATGCAAAAGAATCATCAATCAAGTATACGCCAGCAGCAAAACTTGGAGCAGAAGACCTATTTCCCTCTATCTTTCCGTTTCTCATATAAAAAATTGCATTTTTCGCTATTTCAACACCGCCTTTAAATTCATCTATATTTCCTATAATCTCCCCGCCATCCATGTCAAAACGTTTATGCGGCATAATAATGCATCCGCCCCCGTCGTTATTCATAATAACCGCGTCGCCTGACATGTGAAACTCGGCGGAAGGCGTCGTCGGGTCATTTTGCGGAGAACCTACATAAACCCCTCCTCCGCTGCCTGCCTTATTTCCCACGATCACGCCTCCAGACATATGAAACGCGCCACTGTCTTTTACATAAACTCCCCCTCCATGATACTCTCGGGCAGTATAATTTTGACCATCATCCGTCTGCACGCTTACGTCATTGTCCATAATCGCGCCGCCCGTCATGGAAAAGACGGCGTTCGACTGCACATAAACGCCTCCCCCTACATAATAACATGTCGTACCCGACTGACCCATCGTATATTTTACGGGCGTGCCTTTCCCGCCCGTGATTTTTCCGCCCGTGCCCGTCAACGTGTAAGAGGACTGTTTCGTCGTTTCATCAAAACCGCCCGCATGCCCCCACTGATCCTTGCAGTCGCACAGCGTGAACTTGCCGCCAGATTCCACCACGATGGCGCTTCCAGTCTCGCCGGAATGCGTCAGGGTCTTTCCATTTAGGCATAATGTGACCTCGCCCGTAATGGTAATCGTGCCCATCGTCACATTATTCCCTAAATAGTAATTTCCGCCCGTCCATTCCACGGCATTTTCATCATTTGCCGTAACCGCTGTCCAGCCTGCATGGCCTTCATGACCCGCATCCACTGCCCTAGCATCCGCATTGCCTGCTGGTTCCTCCGCTGCCTGCACCTTGACAGCCTTCCCATAAAATGGCTGTGCCGTAAGCAGCATACAAACAGATACGACAACTGCCAAAATTTTGTGTATCATTTTTCTCCTTCTAACTTCCATCCTTCTTTTACCTCTCCCTGATTTTCCATAAGTAATTCCCCACCTGACTGGTCTGTCGATTTTTTTCCATTATAATATTATCAATTGTTTTTTTCTGCATTTTCTGAATAATTCGCACTTTTTCGGGTATAATCTGCATGTGGCTTTTAATTAAACGCATAAAAACCCCTGCAAATAGCATTTTGACACCATTTGCAGGGGTTTTATTCCTATATCTTACATCCCCCAAATTTTATTTTGTAGGAAAATTCATATTGATTTGCAAGCAGAAATTTACATCCCTGCTATTTCTTCAGAAAATCGCTAAATTTTTTTTCTGCAAACCGAAATTTTTCTTAGGCCCTATTTTCCCCGTTAGAACCTGTTTCCCATACTCTTTCATCAAGCGATACATGGCACCCCCACGATGCCGCCACTTTCTGAAACATTTTTTTCGCAAAGGTTTTGAATACCAATCCCATCATCAGGCGCACAGGAAATGGAAAATATTCCGGGCCGGTAAATTTTTTGGCTTCTTCACGGAAGAAACCGTCTCCCTCTGCAAACAGTTCGCCCATTGCCTGATATGGTTTTGTAATCTGAGCCTGTTTCTCCTCACCTAAAAACCGGATCCCGAAATTATCTCCTTTAACCAGACAGCCGCCGTAACGAACGCCCAAATATTTCGGTAACTTTTCCAGAAATGCTTCGCCGCAGCGAAGCTGGCATCCCTCCGCGAAACCGCTTTGCAAAAGAAATGAAAGCCTTGTATGCTCGTCCTTTTTGGGAAGAGTTTCTAAAAATTCCAAAAGGAGTCCGGGTACGCACTCTACATATAATGGCAGCGCAATGAGGATTTCATCGTTTTTTATATAAGCATCACGAATGATGTCCCATGTTTTTCGGTCGGAAATTGCATATGTTTCAAAGGTAATTTCTTTTTCTGCCAGTCCCTTTGCAAAGGCAGCAATGATTTTCTCTGTGTTGCTGTATTTCTGTACCCGTGGGCTTCCGTTGATAATTATAACATGCATGAAACCGCCTCCTTTTTGCTGCTTTCAGAAAAGACTCCCAGTGAACGACTCCCCAGATTTAGCGCAGTACGCTGACACCACCGCTCCAGGTAATCCTGGTCGCCTTCTCCGGTATAGACAATCCCAATATCTGGCTGATGATCATAGCGCATTACATGGCGCATCTGTCCGTCTTTGAATTTCAGATACATAGTGACAAGCGGCAAAATCCTGTCTACTATGTTTTTTGTTTGCCAGGAAACAAATCCAAAGTGTGTATCCGAAATCAGCCAGACTTGGTCAGCTTTGCTTATCTTTCTCAAAATCGGCTCATAATCGTCCCGAATGGAACATACGCCCGGCGTTTTCAGCCAACAGTAATTACATCCCACACAGTGCGAAATCTGCATCCCCGTGGTGTCAATCAACTCAAACTCAGCTGCATTTTCACCGCTGCGAAACAATTCTTCTGCCATTGCTTTTCCTATATGTTTCGCTGTTGTATCAACCATTAAAACCATTTATATTTTCCTCCGTGTTCTCTGCAAATTCAATTCCGATTGGATCTTCACAAAATCTGAATGTACTTTCTTTTCTACTGCTGTTTTTTATACTCTATCCCCCACGTTTCCATAGCGTTAATAATCGGAAGCATGGACTCCCCCAATTCACTAAGGGCATATTCCACTCTTGGCGGCACTTCAGGATATGCAGTACGGGTAACAATCCCATCACTTTCCATAGAGCGTAAACTGTCTGTTAAAACTTTCTGACTGATACCCTCTAATGATTTTTGAAGCTCATTAAACCGCCACGGCCTGACACGGAGATTACGCATAATCAATAGTTTCCATTTATTCCCGATAAGCTGTACGGTTGTAGCAACCGGGCAAGCCGGGAGTTCTTCTTTCTTAACCATAGCAATACCTCTTTTCTTTTTGCATATCAAAATAAATGTTACACTCAAATTATAATGTAATGCGCTTCTTTAATCAACTCATAATCTAACACAAAAAAATTTTTCATGCTTAGACGGCTAAATCACACAAAACTTACAAAAAAGTAACCACCTAATAATGATATGCCCCTTGTCAAGTAGACAGGTAAAATATCTAAAATTTAGTGTGGATGATGCCTGTATTTCGTTTTGGAATGCAGGCATTTTTCTATGCACACCATT
>CAJUOE010000255.1 GCA_910587895.1 uncultured Lachnospiraceae bacterium | reverse complement strand
TTATTATTGACAATCTCGTAGTTGAAGATGACTCCCAAATATCTTGAACGAATAGCCATATATCCGGGAACTGTTAAATCAGAGCTCTTTCCTGATGCTGTCAGTTAAAAATGTGAGTATTGTCAGAGTGGAAAGGAAAAAGTTTATTTTTCAAAATTTACCTCTTGACAAAAGTCACTTCATAACAGGAGTCTGTATATGAGAAGAAAAAACGAATGGAAACTAAATAAAATGCTGCCATGCATTATGCTGCTTATCAGTCTGGCAGGGTTTTGTTTCTTTTACCTGATTCCGTTTCTGCTGTCCTTTTTCTATTCTGTCGTGGATAATCCGGTGAACGGAAAGTTTTGCGGGCTGCAGAATTATAAGGCATTGTTCCAAAACATCTATTTCTTGAGAGGGCTGAAGAATACAGCATGGTTTATGGCAGTCAGCATTCCGTTGAATGTGGTTCTTTCCCTGTGTGTTGCTTTTGTTGTCAGGAAAATGAAGGCATATTTCAATTATTTCAGTCTGTTTTTTCTGATACCTCTGGCGATTCCCTCTGCCACATCCGCGTTTTTCTGGGAAAATTTCTTTGGGCTTCATGGAACGCTGAACAGATTTCTGTCAGTTTTCCATGTGGAGAGTATAGACTGGCTGGAGGGCAGTTATGGAATGATGGTAATGGTCATCATATTCATCTGGAAAAATATTGGATATAACATGGCGCTGTTCATAAGCGGATTAAGCAGCATCCCGGAAGAATATTATGAGTGCGCTGATGTGGAAGGGGCGGGGAGGTTCTGGAAGTTCAGAAATATCACTTATGTATACCTGGCGCCGACTACGTTTCTGGTGCTGATCATGACATTTGTGAATTCATTTAAGGTTTTTAAGGAGATTTATATTATTACAGGAGAGTACCCTCCGGACAGCCTGTATGTCCTGCAGCATTATATGAATAATATGTTCCTCTCCCTGAATTACTCAAAGCTGGTCAGTGCGACTTATATCCTTACGATAGTCATTGTATTGTTTGTGGTTTGCATATTCCGGGCAGAGAGGAAGTTTTCGGAGAATCTGCATTATTAGTGTGAGAAAGTTTTCTTCGTCTGGCACAGCAGAAAGGAAATAACATGAAAAAAATCGGGACAATGAAAAGAAAAATTTTATATGTATTATTTATTGTAATTGTAGTATTTTACATGATGCCGCTGGTCATCACTTTTACTAATTCTCTCATGGGAAGCAGAGAAGTAGAAAACAATTACTCTACAGGCAGCCTGGCAGCAGATGAATATGTTGATATGGATGTCGTGCCCAAAAAGGCAACGTTGTCACAATATGCCGCCCTGTTATTTGACAGCCCGGTGTATCTGCATATGTTCTGGAATTCTGTGAAGATTGTGGTGCCGATTGTACTTGGACAGATATTGGTGTCGGCTCCTGCAGCATATGCATTCACTGTTTTGAAGTTCCGGGGGAAGGAGGGCCTGTTCTTTCTGTACATTATCGTTATGCTTTTGCCGCTGCAGGTAACTTTGATGCCTAATTATATGGTAGCGGACTGGATGGGCATTACGGACAGCTACCTTGCCGTTATCCTGCCCGGTATCTTCAATCCGCTGGGGGTATTCCTTTTACGGCAGTTTATGAAAAGTATGCCGGATGCTTATATTGAGGCGGCAAAGGTGGATGGGGCAGGGCATGGAAAAATATTTTTATGGGTGGTGCTGCCAATGGTAAAGCATGGGATTGCGGCAGTGGCAATGCTTACCCTTTTAGACTACTGGAATCTGGTGGATCAGGCAGTCATATTCATACAGAACTCAGAAGCCCAGCCGTTATCCATTTTTCTTGCAAAGATTAACAGCGGCGAATTAGGAATTGCATTTGCCGGCTCTTGTTTCTATGCGCTGCCGGTACTTTTGGTGTTGCTTTATGGGCAGGAGTATCTAAAAAACGGAATTGCCATTACGGGGCTGAAAGGGTGATAAGAATTTTAAGGCATCACCGGAATCTTTGCGCCGTGGGAATATGATAGAAAGACGAAAGGAATGGAAAATGGATAAGGCAGAAAATGAAAAAAGAGCATATCAAAAGAAAAAAAGATTTAAGAAAATATTTGTAGTTTTAGCCGTTGTTTTATTGGCACTGACGTTTTTTTCAAAATCCTTTTATAACTACCGGCTTCCAGTGGTAACGGCAGCATTGCCCAGACAGGGCAGGCTTAGCTTTACAGTGGAAGGAACTTCGGAATTTACCTATGCGTACACAGAATCTATCTATGTAGACATCGATGGCAAGATAAGGGAGATACTGGTGGATGTGGGGGATGAGGTAAAGGCGGGCCAGACCCTGATGAGGGTTGAACGGAGCGGGACAGGGGAAATGTATGATGTCAGGTCGGATAAAGACGGGATTATCTCATGGATTGGCGTAAGCAAAGGGATATATGTGTCCTCCATGCAGAATACGGTTTTGTATGAGATTGCTGAAAAGTCGGAAGAATGGGTATGCAGCCTGATCATCAGCGAGGAACAGTTTGAACATATCAGCATGGAAAGCGTGCCGGTGCTGGAACTTGTGGATCAGAACGAATCGGTGGAGGGGGAAATCAGCTCCATCTTTGGCTATGACAGCCAGAATCTGCAAGGTTATAAAGTAAATATCACAGTGAGGAGTGCTGATGCATCTCTGGCAGGGGAGCGGGTGAAAATAGCCATTAGGGAAGACGGCGAGCTGTATGATACGCTTATTCCGGCAACGGCACTGTGCAAAGATGCAACAGGCTATTATGTCCTGGTGGTACAGGAGAATAACAGTGTACTGGGGGAAGGATACAAGGCCCACAGGATGTCCGTGGATTTACTGGGTTCAGATGAAGCCTACTGTGCAGTAAGGGGGCTGCCGACAGATGAGCTTGTCATCATAGCATCTACAAGTGAAATTGCGGATGGGAGCAACGTATTTTACGAGGGAGATGGCACACGATGAAAAGAATATTCGGAAGGAAATGGCTGGTGTTGCTTATTCTAGTGGGAGCAGCAGGAATCTGCCTGTTGTCCTGGCTGAAAATGCAGAGTGCGGTATGCGATGGGGTATATGCATTATCATCCCAACGTGATGACAGGATTTTTACGGAAACCGACATTGCCAATATTGAGAAGGAGGGTATTGACCTGACCTATACGCAGCAGGTTTACCCTGATGTGTCAAATGGTTTTCGCAGGGAGGAAATTCCTGTCTTCCTGACCAACGAAAACTACGCATTCTTTACAAATACCCACATGCAGGAAGGAGCCTTTTTTAATGGTATGCAGATAGACAGGAAGCTGGCGTTAATGGTGCTCAATGAGGCGGCGGCAATTCAACTTTTTGGGAACCGGGAATGTGTGGGAGAAACAGTTTTTCTCAATGAGGTGCCCTATCAGATAATAGGAATCATGGCGGGGAGGGAAGAGGAAGAATCAGGAATATATATACCATATTCCACAAAGGATCTTTTGGGTATGTCGAGTTTGGAAATCAGCCAGATATGGTGCAGGTTCCCTAACCTGGCTGATGCGGCATTAGTGATGAAGAAAGTGGGGTATCCCATAGAAACGCTCAAGCTCATGCAGATAGATCTGATAAAGGGTGTTTTTGAGCAGAGGTTCTTTTCTCTGCTGATAATAGCAGGGGGATATGCAGTATTTCTTGCCTGCAGATCGGTATGGAAATGGAAGAAGTGCATTCCACGAATAAAGGCATTTAGGCAGGATGGGAATATGGACACGAAATGGATCAGCATCAGTGTGTTACAGGTTCTGGGAGCTTGCATAGGGATAGTTCTGTTATGGAAAGCTGTGGAAATTGCATGGTGTGTGCCGCCGAGCTATGAATTGCTGGGAGGCAGTTGGAGAGAAATATTTTATGGTATGATGGATTTTTATCTGCTTATTGGTGCAGGATTAGATAATATGCCGCTATTGCCACATTGGAATTTGGTTTCTATCCTTTCTGCAGCAGTGTATTTTTATTTCTTTTCGTTATGTATATTTGCCCAAAAGCCTGATAGGGAAATAAGGTGTTAGCAGGATAGGTTTCGATTATTTTAGGGAGAAGCGGAAATGAGGAACAGCGGAAGAAACCAGGAAATGAAAAGGAGGCGGGTGGAATATAGGAAAAAAGGGCAGACAGGAAACAGGCTGCTTCTCCTTGCAACGGTGGCCGCTATTGCTGTACTTGTGTTCCACATCAGAGACATAAAGGCAGAACTGGAAGAAATGCGGACTGCTCTGAAGCGGATTGAAGTGCTGCAATATGGCAGAATCGAAACTTCAGTAAAAGCTGGCCCGCAAGAGGAGACGGATTATGTCAGCAGCATTGCTATAATGAACGTGGAAAAGCCGGTACAGCGTACCTTGGCAGAAACGATCCAAAGACTGGAGGAATTGGGAAAAGAGAATACGGGCATTGCGGCGATCTGCAGGAACAGTTCACAATATCCGGAGGTTATGCTGACAGCCCTGGCAAATAATCCGGAGATGGAGGATTTTGTGGTGGGCTATCTGGACGGTAACGAATACACGGCAGGAGGTCTGACAGAACTGGAAAAGGAGCAGGAATGTCCGCTGCTGCTTCAATGGGACCCACGATGGGGATATGAGCCTTATGGCGGGGACAGCTGTATCGGGCTTGCAGGATGCGGCCCCACCTGCCTGTCGATGATTTTGTATTACCTGACAAGGGATGAGACGCTCACGCCTGACAGGATAGCTGCCTATTCCATGGAGAACGGCTACTATGTAAACGGAACAGGCACCGCATGGGGGCTGATGGAGGATTTTCCTGAAATGTATGGCATCAAAGCCGTAGAACCAAGAATGACAGAACGTGCCGTAAAAGCGGCGCTGGATAAAGGTAAGATACTGGTATGTGCCATGGGGCAGGGTGATTTTACGGTGTCCGGCCATTTTATTGTCATTTATGGCTATGATGACGGCGGGTTTTGGGTAAATGACCCGAACTGTGTGGCAAGGAGCAGGAGGGAGTGGACTTTTGAGGAAATAGAGGATCAGATTAAGAAAATCTGGGCTTATGAAAAGTAAAGGAGGACAGTTATGAGCAGAAATGAAAAAAGAAGAATGGGTATCTATGTGGTGACAGGGATCGTCCTGGTTGCGGTGGTGGCAGTCCTGTCGGTGGCTGTGCTTAAGAAAAGAGATTCTAAAAATGCCCAGGCAGCAAATCCGTCTTATATGGATGAAAACGGAGGGGAGTATATTGCTGCGTTCCTGAAAGGCATGACAGATAGTACCATAACAGTAGACATAGCTGAGTTCATTACGGATGATGACATGGAGCGGATAAAGGAGCTGAACCTTTTGGAAGAGGACATGCCGGACGGCTATTATATATATAATCCAGATGAGGAAACGGTTACATGGAAGCTGGACGGGCAGACCATATATACTTTTATTGATTGGAATGGCGATTTTACTGGTTCTGATTACCCGGAGGAGTACACCACAACGGATGCGGCGGAGTTTCAGAAGTATATTGGAACATATGAAGATTCGCAGCCGGGGATGCCGTTTTTCTTCCAGATAGAGGATGGAATGGTAAAGGTTATTCTGGAGAAACAGATTGCATAAGGGCAGTTTGCTTATTTGGCAGGATTGTATTCTGAAGAATATGGAATTTTAAGCCGATAAAGTTGATCCATGTCCGTATTTCGGGGAAAAAACCTGTAAGTTGGGAAAAATCAAAGTTTTTTCTGGCTTTGCATATATAATGAAAAGTAGCATATTGGTAGGGCAATTTGATATGTATCCAAAGAAAAACAGGACCCCTATTGTCTATGCAGACGGATAATGATTATACGAAGAAAAGTTATACGGAGGATAAGTACAGCAAAAGACTGACAACAAAAGGGGAATTATAAATATCGGTACCATTTAGCTGAAACTTAAGGCACAGCAACCAACAGGTATGGAAACAGCGTTTTCATAGGGCATGACATAGAAAAGCCAGCGGCACAGATACCAGTCTGACCTGCTGGCTTTTCTTTTTTTCGCCATACTACGTCTGTCTGGCTTCTGTATCGGAAGGGGCAGCATGGGGATTGCTTTTTGTCAGGGCGGCGGTGACTATGATGGACAGGCTGTTAGACAAGCCGAGGGTGCTTATCGTAGATATCGGCGGGTTTACGGCAGACTACCTGATGATGCGTTCCGGCCGGGCGGATCTGAGTATCTGCGATTCCCTGGAAAACGGAGTGATCCTGCTCTATAACCGGATTCGGACGAAAGCCAATTCAGAATTTGACATCCTGCTGGAAGAAACGGATATTGACGGTATCTTAAAGGACGGTGAGAGCACCTATGCCCCGAAAGTCTCCTCCCTTGTGGAAAAGCTGGCGCAGGATTTTGTAAATGACCTGGCAAACAGCCTGCGGGAGCGTATGCTGGATCTGATGTCCGGCATGGTGGTATTTGTGGGCGGCGGCGCCATCCTTCTGCGCCGGCAGATCGAAGCTTCCGGGAAGGTGGGAAATGCACTATTTGTGGAGGATATCAATGCCAATGCAAAGGGGTATGAATTTCTCTATAAGATGGAAACGGCAGGCAGGTGAGCTTATGGGTGGAAAGAAAGACCGGGAGCGGTTCAGTATCAAATTTAATGAAAATGATCCGGCCCATGACGCCGTGATACGTCTGCTGGAAAAACAGGGGCCGCGCAGCAAGGCGCAGTTTCTTGTGAATGCGGTCCTCCACTATATCAACTGCCCGGAAACACCGGATATTGCCATTCCC
>CAJUOE010000254.1 GCA_910587895.1 uncultured Lachnospiraceae bacterium | reverse complement strand
GTTGCGGAATCGCTGGGCATGTACTCCATGCCGGTTCCCTCCAGAAGTATCAGCAGCCACAAGGAAGAGTATATTATGAACCTGGCATTGCAAGCCTTGAGGGTGTGCGTGACGTGCTGTTCCAGTGCCTTTTGTTTGACACAATAAAATGCGGGGAGGGTGTATTATACGCTGACCTCTGCACAATCTGCTGTTTGAAAGAGAATGGATGACTTTTGGACTTTTTGTCCAGAAGTAAGTTAGGAGGCGTTATGGCGGAAAAATATATTACGGAAGAACAACGGGCAAAATGCCGGAAGGTGGCGGATGCGTTTGCGGAGCTGTATGAGCTGACCGATGTAATGGTGGTGGATGCCGAGAGGTTCGGCTTTGTCCGTCTGCAATGGTTCAGTGATGGGAAAGGCTTTGATTCGGCAATGGCATTTTCGGACAGTAAGGAACTGTTTGAGGAACTCTGGCGGATATGGTATGAGCATGAAATATTAACATCTGTGCTGGGAACGCCGCTTGTGGAACTTAGCTATGACAAGATATTCCAGTCGTTTTCCAAAGACAGGCAGGAGGAAATCTCGGAGAAAAAGAAGTATTTTCGTGTTTTGTGTGGGGAAGGAAACTAAAAAGTAAATACAGAAAAACAGCGTAAGGGCAGTTATAGACCGTAAACAGCGGTTTGTAGCTGCCCTTTTTGCGTTTATAAGACTTTTGGACTTTTTGTCCAGAAGTGGGAAGGAGAGCTTATGAAATATTTAATCCGCAGGCTGTACGTCCCACCCTAACGGGCGTACAGCAATAAAAAGGAAGGAGGAAAACCATGCAGGAGGAAGTGACACAGAAAACGATTGCCCTTGTGTTTAAATCTTCCCGGCTGACTGCCGATGTGCTGAAAAAGGCTATGAAGATGTATCTGGAACACCAGAAACAGGGAAAGCAGATGCCGCATGGAAAAATATCAGTGAAAGAGCTGGTCGGTCAGGGTATGGGTGCTTCGAGCATAGAGGTGACAGATAACAACATCAAAACTTTTGAGAGAGTGGCAAAGAAGTACAACGTGCAGTTCGCTGTGAAAAAGGACAAGACAGTTTCCCCGCCGAAATATATGGTGTTTTTCAAAGGGAAGGATGCAGATGTGATAACACAGGCATTCCGGGAATTTGTAAAAGTAAATGAGAAAAAGCACAGCCGCATTTCCGTAAAGGAGAAGCTGGCGCAGTTCCGGGAACAGTTGGGAAAGGACAAGAACCGGGAGAGGGCAAGGGAACACCAGAAGGACAGGGGGCAGTCATTATGAGTAAAATCGTAGAGGGCATTGCCAAAGACCTAAAGTCAGTCCCTGAAAAGCTGAAGGCAAAGACGGGGAATATTGACAAAAAGAAACTTTTCCTTATGAATCTCCCCTATGTGCTTGCCGGGTATTTCTGCGACAAAATTGCGTGGCTGTGGCGGGTATCGCCGGGGCAGGACGCTTCTGCAAAAGCGATGGTGGTCATGGCGGGGATGGAGGACTTATTTTCCAACCCGTTACCAAGTTTCCATCCAAAAGATTTGCTGATAGGGATAGGGTGCGGTATTGCGCTCCGCCTTGTGGTGTATTTCAAAGCCAAGAACGCCAAGAAGTTTCGGCATGGCATGGAGTACGGTTCTGCGAGGTGGAGTAATGCGAAAGATATTGAGCCTTATGTCGATCCGGTATTTGAGAACAATGTGCTGCTCACAGAAACGGAAAGGCTGATGATGTCCGGCAGACCGAGAGAGCCAAAGTATGCGAGGAATAAAAATATCCTTGTCATCGGCGGCTCCGGTTCGGGCAAGACGAGGTTTTTCGTAAAACCGAACCTGATGCAGATGCACTCATCATACGTTGTCACTGATCCGAAGGGTACAGTATTAGTAGAGTGCGGAAAAATGCTCTTAAAGAACAATTACCGGGTGAAAGTGCTGAATACCATTAACTTTAAAAAATCCATGCACTACAATCCTCTCGTTTATATCCGGAGCGAGAAGGATATTTTGAAACTTGTAAACACAATCATCTTAAACACAAAAGGGGAGGGGCAGCAATCCGGCGAAGATTTCTGGGTGAAAGCCGAAAAGCTCTATTACACCGCACTGATCGGGTATATCTGGTATGAGTGCGTGGAGGAAGAACAGAATTTCACTACCCTGCTTGACATGATAAATGCCAGCGAAGCAAGGGAGGACGATGAGGAATTTAAAAATCCCGTTGATTTGATGTTCGATGAGCTGGAGGAAAGAGAGCCGGAGCATTTTGCGGTAAAGCAGTATAAAAAATACAAACTGGCGGCGGGAGTTATAAAATATAAAAGACTTCTTAATCAAAATAAATACAAAACAGCCACAGCATAGCATTTATGCAGTACTGGCGGGAAGGAGGAAATTGATTATGAGTCACGATTTAACGGCATTATACGAGAGGCTGAGCCATGATGACGAGTTGCAGGGCGAGAGCAACAGCATATCCAACCAAAAGGCAATGTTAGAGGATTATGCAGAAAAG
>CAJUOE010000253.1 GCA_910587895.1 uncultured Lachnospiraceae bacterium | reverse complement strand
TATCGACATCTGGAAACAGGGGCAGTTTCCTGGCTAATTTTGCCAGCAGGGGATAATTGCCTTTGCTGCCCTTTCCATAAATCATCGGCGGACGCAACACAATAACCTTAAACTTCTTATCCGCAAAATCCCGCACCGCCACGTCTGCCTGCAGCTTTGAATCTCCATAGAAATTCGCTGCCGCCGGTACTGTCTGCTCATCTACAATCTTATCTCTTCCAAGTGGCGCCGAATCTCCATATACAATCATGGAAGACATGAAGATAAATTCTTTTACCCCTTCTGCTTTCGCTTTCCTGCAAACTTCAACGGCAAGATCCGTATTGACTTCATAATATTTTGCCTTTGTAGCCTCGTCAACCTTGCCCACATCTGCATGGGCGATTCCTGCCACATGGTATACAACGTCGTAAGCAGAAAAATCCCGCTCTCGCCATGCACCATCCATCATATCAACCGTATCCATTAATATGGATGGATAATGTTTCCGTGCATACTCTACAAAAGATTCCCCAATATAAGAACCTTTTCCTGTAATAAGGACTCTTTTCTGCGCGTTCTTATCTATTGTAACCGTCTGCCCGAATCCTGTATTGCCAATTAATTCCTGATCGTCTTTTCCATCCGTATATGGACGACCCGTTTTGGACATTTCACCGGTACCGCCTTCTACCACGCTGTCATCACCGCCAACTTTACCAACTGTCCCGAGAAAACATTTTACATCAAATAACAGGCTTTCTCTCTTCACGTATTCACCGTCAAGTTTCGCTTTCACCGGAATCTCCAGCTCATCCCTCCCATTAATCTGCGCCCATCCCGTCAAACCGGGTTTGACATCATTGGCTCCATATTTATCTCTCTCTGCGGCAAGAACATCCTGATTCCAAAGACCCGGGCGTGGTCCAATCACACTCATGTTACCCACAAAGATATCCCAGATTTGCGGTATTTCGTCAATGCTGTGCCTGCGCATAAAACGGCCCATGCGCGTAATATACTGTTCCGGGTTCTCCAGCATATGGGTAGGAACATCATGGGGGGTAGACATTTTCATCGTGCGGAACTTATGCAATTTAAAGAACTTCTTATCCTGTCCCAGCCTCTTCTGCGTAAAAAACACCGGACCCGGATCGTCTATCTTAATTGCAACAGCAAATCCCAAAAATACCGGAGACAGCAGAACCAACCCGCCAAAAGACAACAGAATATCCAGCGTCCGTTTTACATATTTATCATACAAACCGGGATGATAATCGGTATCTCCAATGGCCTCCAGATGTCCTCTCCTGCCATCGGCATTTTCCGCCTCGCTGTCATCCGCGACGAAAACAACTTTCCTGCCCTCCATCGGATTTTGCTCCTCTGGCTCATATTCATATGTAGAATCTTTTTTACATTTGTGCGCAATCACGCTGAGGGTAACAAAAGCCGCCCCGGTTACCACTGTCGTCACGCGAAAGAAATTTTTAATCTTTTTGTTATTGAAAGCCATATCTTACTCCTCAAACTTTCCTGTATTGATAATATCCTATATAACAGAATTCTCTATCATTCTATTTCCATATCAGTGAAATAATTCGTCTATGCCTCCCACGGATGGTACGTCGATACGATTTCCTGCACCCATTTACGAATGTCATCCGGCTCCTGCACCACATAATCTGCCAGATTTTCCAACTGTATCAGGAATTTCTCTTCGTCCATCTTAATCGGCTTGCCAATGTGAATCAGTTTATTTTCCGTATCCTGCAGTCCTTCTTCTTCCATTAAAATTTCCTCATACAATTTCTCTCCCGGCCTCAACCCGGTATAGACAATGGGGATGTCTTCATCCGGCCTGTGCCCGGAAAGAAGAATCAGGTTCCTCGCCAGATCAACGATTTTGACCGGCTCTCCCATATCCAAAACGAAGATTTCTCCCCCTTTCGCATAGACTCCCGCCTGCAATACAAGGGAAACTGCCTCCGGTATGGTCATGAAATAGCGGATAATCTCCGGATGCGTAACGGTTACCGGACCGCCCTGCTCAATCTGTTTCTTAAAAAGCGGGATTACGCTCCCATTACTGCCCAGGACGTTTCCAAAACGCACGGAAACAAATTCCGTCTCCGAACGGTTGTTGTAAGTCTGCACAATCATCTCACAAATACGTTTGGTGGCTCCCATGATATTGGTGGGATTGACCGCCTTATCTGTGGAAATCATCACAAACCGTTTCGTCTTCCACCTGTCAGCCGCCTGAACCACCTTCCAGGTCCCGAGAACATTATTCTTCACCGCCTCATTGGGACTGTCTTCCATCAGGGGCACATGTTTATGGGCTGCCGCATGGTACACAATATCCGGACGGTATTTCTCGAAAATCATATCCATCCGTTTGGTATTGCGCACGGAAGCAATCAATACAACCAGTTCCAGATAAGGAAATTTATTTTTCAGTTCATTTTGGACGTCATAAGCAGAATTTTCATAAATATCCACGATGATAAGCCTTCTCGGATTATGCTCCGCCACCTGGCGGCAGATCTCACTTCCAATCGAGCCTCCTCCTCCGGTTACCAGGACAGTCTTGCCCGATACGTAGTCAAGGATGGATGACAGGTCTACCCCTACCGGTTCCCGTCCCAGGAGGTCGTTGACATCCACCTCCTTCAGCGCACTTACGCTGACTTCACCGTTTACCAGCTGATACACGCCCGGAAGGCGTTTCAGCTCGCATCCGGTCTCCTTGCAGATATCCAATACCTGCTTGATCTCCTTTGCCGGGGCAGAAGGAATCGCAAGCATGATCTCCTGCACGTCTAATTTCTTTACCAGATCCGGTATCTTCTCCCGGCCTCCATAAATCCTGACCCCATGAAGGTAACTGCCCTGCTTGGATTTTGCATCGTCTACGATGGCTACCACCCGCTTATTGATATGGCTGCTGTTGATAATCTCCCGCACCAGCATATTTCCGGCTCCACCTGCGCCGACTACCAGCACATTCGTGCAGGACTTGCTGCTCTTTTGCCGTTTAACCAAAGTACGGACGACACGCCAGGAGTAACGGCTGATTATCACCAATGTGAAAAGTCCGGCTCCATAGAATATATAATAACTTCTGGGCATCCGCACATCCACCAGCACATACACCGCCATCTGCACACCGGCAGACAGAATGCTTGCTGCCAGAATATTGACTAATTCCGTAGTACCGGCATAGCTCCAAAGGCTGCCATAGAGCCGCATCACATAAAAAATAACAAGACTGATTATAATTACAATAAATATATACTGTTGAATTTTCTCTAAATATTCATGTGGAATTGCATCATACCGTCCTTCAAATCGCAGAAACAGCGCCAGCACGCTTGCCGCTATCATCGCCAGAATATCATAAACCACAAGAATAATTTTTTTCAATATAAGCTGATTATTTTCTATCTGAGTTTTCACGTAAGTCCCTCTTTTCCTAAGTTTTCTTCTGTCCCCATTTTCCCTGCACAGCCAGCCGCTAAATAAAAGCACAGCCACAGGGGATGCCCCCAGGGAATTTCCACATTCGCGACGAAAGAAAAACATATATATGCAATCCCCAAAGATAACAGGAACAGATTTCTCCTGCCTTTCTTCCGAAAAGCCAGATTAAACCCTGCCAAAACCATAGTAATCTGAAACGCTGCGTAGGGCAAGAGGATAAATATGCCATGATGGTACGCCATATCCAGATACGCATTGTATGGTTTTATCTGCTCACGAAATATCCATTCTGTCCCGCCGTGCCCGAAAAGATTCAGCCGCCGGGCATAACTGCGCCAGATAACCGGAACTTTGGCAACTTCTTTCGCCCTTGCGCCTGCGAGGCTTCCGGGATTTTCCATGCGGAACATCTTTTTCTGCATTCCCTGAAGATTCGTCAGACGCAGCTCATTTTTGTATTTGACATCCAGATCAAGCGTTCCCGGCAGGTACTTGATACTGGCAAACATCACACAAACACATGCAAAAGCCAGGATGGCTGCCATAATAATATGAACCAGCAGCATCCGGTACTTTTTTAACAGCCGCCATATTTTCACGGCTAAAATCGGAACGTAACACATAACGAGCAACGCAAAAATCAGGATTCCCGGCATATGGCCGCTGCGCAACACGAAAAACAGGGCGGCCGCTCCACCCGTTATGTTTTTTATACAGGCAGCAAATATTTTTTTCCCGCCAATGCTGTTTTCCACGGCAATACGCTCTGCCACATGATCTAACAATCCGTTCATCTCACACAGGAAAACCGACGCCATCAGCACGCCATACATGGCAAGCTCTTCCGGATTACGAAACATTCCATTATAATCAATTGCCGGCAGTTTCATGCGAAATACCATACAATAGACAATTGCGAAGAAAAAAGTTATCTCCAACGCCCCCATCAGATTGCGGAGCATCCTGTCCGGTCTCTCCATATTCTGCCAGAGATAAAAAAACATAGTTCCTGCAAAGAACATCGAGTATCCCACCAGAGATTCCAACAGCCTGTATACAAAGAAGTCACAGCAGATGATTCCCAGCCATAACAGGAACCAGCTCTTAAATAATGCTCCATGAAAGAACCTGTTTTGCAGCGGCTTTTCCCATGACACAAAAGCGATGGCAAGCAAAAGCAGCACACAGGCCAGCACGTGGTAACGGTATACATCCGCATTCTCCAGCCAGCCCAGGACATTTCCAACCATCATCCAGACAATCAGGACGCTGAACAATAATTTGCGCACAGACTCCCGTTGATGGGGATACAGCCTACCGCCTGTCCGCCTTCCAATAGCATCTCCCCATATCCGCATCACATCCTGTAGGCTGTATGACAACACTTCAATGACCTGGTTTTCTCTTCTGCTCCTGATAAATCTGCGTTTCAGAAAAAGCGCCACTGCCAGAAACAGAAAAACACCTGCAAATACAACCGCAAAACACTTCAGAAATGCCAAAAAAGAAACACGCGGTCTCGTCCTGAGCTGTATTTCAGAAACAGCAACAAATTGTCCCTGCGCTTTTCGAAATACGATGGCCAGTTCTGTCATGGGAATCTCTTCGTCCAGGGGAATTACATTTTCCCCCACATGCACCTCTATCGGCTGTTTGTAGCGATCCTCTCTGTCTGGTCCATAATATCTGATATACCCCGATAAAGACTCCGCTGTTGACTCCCTGATCGTAAGGTAGAGATAGTTCCACGGCTGATCCAGTCCGTTTAAATCAAAATATCTGCCCGACCATTTTTTCAGCAGCCAAAATCCCTTTTTCTCTTCATCGTAACCCCATCTTCTGGAATTCTGTTCCAGGCTCACCGGCGAAACATCATATACCCTTCCAGCTGACAGAAATTCCCGAAAGTTTACGCTCCCGCCAATCCACATCATGGCAATCATCACACTGATAAGCAATTCTGCCAATAACAGCAGAAACATATGAAGTTTTCTGTTTTTTCTCATTTACCCACCTCTTATGTTTCTGTTCTCGCGGACTGCTGATGGAATATGCCCCCCAATGCAATATAAAACATCAACCAGCTTAAAAATGCATAGGGCGTGGCAATATCTTCCGCCAGTCCCTGCACTACGTAATTTGCAGAGGCCAGCACAAAAAACAGGTTCATCCGTATCCTTTTTTTATGAAAAACCGCCATGATTCCATATTTCAGACTATAATAAAGCATAATCAGATACGGTATCACAATAAAGATACCATAATTATTTATCATCTGCAATACTGCATTATGGGCGTGCATTCTTTTTCCGTCGATGCATTCCTGATATCCACTATGTCCAAACAGATTCCAGTTACGGATATACGCTTTCCAGACAATCGTTCTCCCAGTGAACAGGGAATACCATTCTCCGCTGGTTATTTTTTCCAGCACACGTTTGGAAACCCCATTGTTTCCTGCTGCCTCGACCTTTAAGGAAAAAGGAGATATTCCCGTCGCAGGCTGTATTTCTCTCTCCTCAATCGTTGATGATGTTCCAATCATACTTGGCACATAGGTAATTCCCCAGCGCCCGACCGTCATAACTATGGCAGAACTGATAACTGTCCATAACAGCACGCCTCTCAGATTTTTATGATAACTCTTCTTTTTCTCTGCCGGAAACTGTTTCCATAAAAAAATCATCCATTCTACCGCATATGCTGTCAAAGATGTAATGCTTTCTGTCAGCATGAGAAATCCCCAGATGGTAACGAGTCCAAATACATTTTCCACCAATACGCGTTTTTTCAGTTTCTCCGTGCCTAAATTATCATCCAGACTGGTCAGGAATGCAACATTCGCTGTGACAAGAAATCCCGCAAAAGCATTTGTATTTCTATATATGCCGATATACCGAAATCCTGGGACAAGCGGGCTGAAAAAAAGGCAGAAAATACATGCGCCCCAATAAAACCAGCGCAAAGCAGACAGGAACTCCCGAATCAATCGCTCCGGTCTCTTCATGCTGTTCCATGCCAGATAAAAAGGCTCTACGGAAAACAGCATAAAAATCCCCAGATAGCGCAGACTCTTTGGCACCACAAAATCCGAAACAATGCATAGAAACCATACGGCATACCATGCGAATGCCAGTGGATTATGCCAATCCGGAATTTTATTTCTCCATTCCCACGACAGAAACGCTATACATAAAATTAAAACTCCCAGCATCAGCACTACTCTTTTCTGTGACGCAATATTTACTGTCCACCCTCTTAAGCTGGAAAAATGAATTAACAGCATACACGCAAGGAAAAAGAGCCAGCGCAACAGGGATTTTTCCCGCTCCGAAAGCCCATAAAACAATACGCTGCACCGCTCCAGCACATACGCATAACATTTCTGCCATGTCATAAGCCACGAATTTTTCCCGAAAGAACGTGACCGTCCCACGCGGCAACGCCTGAATAACATGACGGTCAACAACATTAACAGAAAACAGCACATAAGCGCCACTGCAAAAACTGCCGGCGCCTGATTCCATGCAATATTATATTCCCTCTCCCTGAACTGGACTCCATCAATCGCAAAGGATACCGGGTCTTGAACCGTAACCTTATAAGCATAGAAGTCTTTATCCTCAAGCTGCAGGACACTGCGCCCATTCTGAAACACAAAGTCTATCGAATAGAGCAGTTCACTGTCTTCTCCCAGAAAATCTATTCTTGCCGGCGTCTCCCTACTCAGGTTCTCAATATAAAAATAAAGATAACCCCAGTTTTTCCGACCATGTTTCATCCTGTAATTGCAGCTGGCATCCTTGGCCTGCGCGACAATCAGCTCATCTTCATAATCATAATACCAGTTGGTTCCCGGCAACTCAAAATCTGTATCCGAAACATCGTACACAGCCCCAACATCATAAAACTTATCCAGATTGATACTTTTTGTAAGGAACATGACCGTTATGATTCCTGACAATATCATGCCTGTCATCAGAAAAACAAATAACCTCAGGCCTAAGCCGCCCGCTTTTCTCATCTCTTCCACTCCCGCAAACAAAGGATTATTTCTGTATTTCAGATACTATTTTGATGCTTCCGCCTCTTTCCAGCCTTCCTCATAAAATTTCACATAATTCCCGTAAGCCTGATCCCAGTCCCTGTACCCTTCTCTGCCACGCTTATCGTCAAACTGGTAATGCTCGTGCAGGTATCTGGCAAAATACTCCGTAAATTTCACAGCTCCCCGGGAATTCATATGATGGTCATTGTATAAATCGCTTGAAAAATCAAGTCCAATCTCTTCGTATTTTTCCTGCGTATTGTAATTAATGACTTTCGCGCCTTTTTCTTCCAGATAGCGGATCGCCGCGTTAATTTCCGGCTGTTCTTTTTTCCCTAAGCGGGAAGGTGATGAGATAAACAGCATCTCCAGTCCGGCATCTTCCCCATACTGCACAATTTCATCCAATATACCTGTCTGCATTTCATTCAATTTTGCAACTTCGTCAACAACCTCGGTAGGCTTTACCTTCTCCGTCCGAAACGCAGCCTTATTATCATATACGCCTTTCATATCGCTGGCTGACTTTAAAAAATCATCGGCATAAAGCTTATCCTTCCACCGCGAATGATATTTGAGAAACGGAAAATACAGGGAGGGCTCATCCAACTGTGCCAACAGTTTCTGCGGATTCCTGACATCGTCACGCGCAGCGTATTCCTTTGTAAAACCTATGGCTCTTTCTACCATCCGCGTTCTGTTTGCTGACATCTTTGTACTGTCCGTGATACGTCGCACCCTTGCCTCCGCAGGTCTGAGGCTTTCCATACGGATCCCTCTCATGTCCACCACCACAAGCCTGACGTCCTGTGTTTTCCTTATCTCATCCAACAGGAAGGTTGTAAGGTACAGCGGTTGTGCGTCCGTATTCATGGCATACGCTGTCATGCCATATTCCTTCCACGCAAGAGGCGCCACCCATTCCCTGTCTATACAGCTTGTTCCTATCAACACGCAATCCCAGGTATTCCTGGTTTCGCTGTAGAATTCCTGAAAACGTCTTCTCGTAGAATATGTTTCTCCTCCTGCAGGCAGACCAAACACACGAATCAACGCTCCCAATGCCATACACAGTACCAGCAGAAACAATGCTGCGCGCAATCCCTGTTTCTTCGTCATATTTTATTCCGCCTCTTTCCAGCCTTCTTCAAAAAACTTCACATAGCGGTCATAAGCCTCGTCCCACTCTTTGTATTCCTCCTGACCGCGCTTATCTTCAAACTTATAGTTCTCATGGAGATATTTCGCAAAATACTCGGTAAATTTTATCGCACCCCTGGAATTCATATGATGGGCATTGTACAGGTCATTTGAAAAATCAAGCCCGATTTCCTCGTATTTTTCCTGTGTGTTAAAGTTGATGACTTTGGCGCCTTTCTCTTCCAGATAGCGGATTGCCGCGTTGATCTCCGGCTGCTCGCTGTTCCCCAGCCTGGAAGGCGATGAGGTAAACAGAAGTTCCAATCCCGTATCTTCCCCATACTGCACAATCTCATCCAGAACCTCTTTCTGCAGCGGATTCAGCTCGCAGACAGCGTCAGTCACTTCCGTTGGCTCCACTTCTTCCACATGAAAAGCATCCGGTGCCCCGTAAATCCCTTTCATGTCATTCACCGGACGGATGAAATCGTCCCGGAATAACCCGTCTTTCCAACGGGAATGGTACTTCAAAAATGAGAAATACATGGGTGCCCGCCCCGGCTTTTTTATCTTCTCGTCTTCATCTACATACAAATTATATTCTGAGTAAACTTCCATCGCCCTTTTGATTGCCTTAAGCCGGTTCAGGGAAAATCTCATGCTGTCCGTGACACGGCGCACCCGCACCTCCGTGGGTTTGAGGCTGCTGAATTTGATTCCCCTCACGTCCACCACTGCAAGGCTTACGTCCTGGGTTTTTCTTACTTCATCCAGAAGATAGGTCGTTAAGTACATCGGCTGTACATCCGTATTCATGGCGTAAACTGCCATTCCATATTCCTTCCATGCAAGGGGCGCCGCCCATTGCCTGTCCACGCAGCTTGTTCCCAACAGCACGCAATCCCAGGTATTCTCAGGCTCATCATAGAAATCATTGTAGCGTTTCATTACGCCCAATGCGGTATCCCTATCCGTCGGCATTCCAAATACTCTGATTAATGCACACACTATCACGCCCAGTATCAGCGAAAACAGTACGAGACGTAATCCCTGTTTCTTCGTCATATCTCAATTCTCCTTAAAATTGCTGATAAATAAATTCACCTGCATTGTATCCCGGACCGTAGCTTCCATAAATCAATACAATGACTACTGCCCCTATATACAGCAGCCAGCGGAAGTAAAGGTTCTGTTCTGCAATTTTTTCTCTGATGTGTACGCCTCTTTCCTGCATGATGCCTACCACCAAAAGTACAATTATAAATGCAAAGATAACATAAAAATCTTTGTAATCCAGGCCAAGCTGCAAAAATGAGCCGTCAAAAAACACCCAGGGATTGGGATGCGTAATCGTTCTTTTTATCATATTCACAGCTGTCATACAGGAAATTCCCCTGGAAAAGAAACGTCCAAAACTACACAGCACAAACGTCCGCATCATCTGGAAAAACTTCCAGCTAAAGCATTCCGTATCGATCCTGCATTTTTTGAGGAATTTTTCATAATAAGGATCCAGCAAAATACTGGACACAATAATCACGCCGTTCCATACGCCATACGCCACATATTTCCAGCTGGAGCCATGCCAGACGCCTACCAGCAGGAATACGATAAACATAGATAAGAACGTCGGCAGCTTTTTGCCAACATAATTGCCGAAAATCTTGCGGGTGCGTTTGCCCAGATTGGCAAATGCCTTTGATAAAGACAGCGGATAGAAAATATAATCGCGCATCCAGCCGCCCAAAGTAATATGCCACCTGCGCCAGAATTCACTGATGGAACATGCGAAATACGGGCGTTCAAAATTGAGGGCAAGATCTATTCCCAGAATCTGCGCTACGCCCCGGGCAATATCCATTCCTCCTGAGAAATCTGCATACACCTGAAGCCCATATCCTGCCGCTGCAAAGAACAGGATAAATCCCTGATAGGAATCCGGATTATCAAACACAAGGTTCACCGCCACCGCAAGGCGGTCTGCGAGGATCAATTTCTTCATGAATCCCCATAAAATAAGCTGCGCGCCCTGTGTTACCCTGTTATATTCAAATTTATGGGGCTCATATAACTGGTGCGCAAGATGGTCATATCTTGCAATCGGTCCCTGGACAATCTGCGGGAAAAAAGACATAAACAGGGAAAATTTAAAGAAATTACGGTCTGCCGCGTATTTTCCCCGATATAAATCCACAATATAGGCAATTGACTGCAGGGTATAAAAAGAAATCCCCAATGGCAACAGCAGGCTCAGATGCGGAACCTGTCCGTTTACTCCAAAATGGGCAAGAAGGCTGTTTATATTCCCGCCGATGAAATTAAAATATTTCAGGAAAATCAAAAGTCCAAGATTGATGAGAACCGCCAATGCCACAATCCTTTTCTTTTTCTTTGACGTCCTGGCCTTAATTTCTTTCTTCTGTTCCCGGTTTAATTCCCCTTTGTGCTCTTCCAGATACTTTTTCTGTCCATCATTAATATTTCCCAGTATCCTTCCGCAGACAAACGTAACGATTGTCGTTATAATCAGAAAACACAAAGCCTTCACGCTGGAAGCCATATAAAATATATAGCTCCCAGCTAACAACACGCACCATTTTACTTTATCCGGCACGATAAAATAAATGCAGGATAATATGATGACAAACCCGATAAATGTAGCTGAAATAAAATCCATTTTCCTATTCCTCTCAGTTTAATAGACGCCTGTTATTCCTCCTGCATTTTAACAATCAGCTCCAGCATCGCCTCCACGGTGTTAAAATTCTCGGGCTCCAGATCCATAACATTGATCTCGATATCAAACTCGGAATTCAATTCGGATACCAAAGATACAATGTCAAAGGAGTCTAATACGCCGTCATCAATCAGTTTCTCCTCATTTTCAAAATCCACGTCAGGTCTCAAATCAGTTAAAATGCTCATCAATTCTTCTTTCATGTCTCTTTCTCCATTTTTCTTAATACTATTTTTGTTTTTTCTCTTTGAATTACAAGTTCCTGTTTCTCAGGATCAAACGTGAGATTGTCTCCGTTTCCCTGCTCTGCCTTCTGAATCTTCCACGATTTGCAGACGTATACCTTGTTCTCCAGCCGAACCCTGGGTCTTGCGAATACATCCAGGATTCCGTAGTCCATAGCCCTCAGAAAACGGCTCATCTGCGCACCATCCCAGGATAAATCCAGCCATCCGTCATTGGGAACGTCCTTCGACAGATGAAGTTTCTCACTTCCAGATGGCGGAAAAAGCGGCGGTTTCTCAACAAAATCTCCGGAAAGCAATTCTTCAAGCCCCTCAAGAGCTGCCGCATTCAACTGTGCCAGAAGTTTCAGGGAAGTCGTGCTGTCGCCAATCTTCACCTCCTTTTGTATAAATACTGCTCCCGTATCAATCCCGGTATCTACTCTATGCCAGGTAATTCCGGCTTTTTCATCTCCTTCATAAATCGCCCATGCTTCCGCATTCCTGCCCCGGTGTGCCGGCAGCAGTGCATGATGGAGATTGATCACAAAGATATTCGGATTATTAAGCGCCTCTTTTGTAAACAGCCAGGGATTCATGACGGACAGTACCAGTGTCTTTGCACTCTCCTGCGCCAAAAGTTCCATCAGGTCCTTTTTGACCGTTACCTCCCTGCTCGTGTACTGCGCATTTTCTGCCTGCTTTTTGCCAAATCCATTGCTGTTGCAAAAATAAAGCTCCGTCTCATTTACCCTGCCGCTTTGCTGCAGCACTTCTGCCGCCTGGTATAAGAGACCCGTACCGCCAATAATCATTCCTTTTTGATATTGTTCCATTGCACAACCTCATAACCTTTCCTTCAGCCATGTCCTGTCGATCTTGGCATTTTTGTTCAGCGGAAGTTTCTCAAAATGCTCCAGCCTGTTAGGGAACATATATTTTGGAAGGGTCTTTCCCAGACTCTTTAAAAGCTCCCGGTCGCACTTTTGAGCCGCCTGATAGAAACAGACAATCTTCTCTTCCTTTTCATCATAGATACAGCAGGCTGCCTCCACGAACGGAAGGGCATTGATGGCAATTTCAATTTCACTCAGCTCAATTCTATGTCCCATATGCTTAATCTGGTAATCTTTCCTGGAAATAAACATCAGGTTTCCATCCTCTGCATAGCGCACCAGATCCCCGGTACAATAAATCGTCTCCGGATACGTGGTATTCAGAGGGTTCTGAATAAACGCCTCTTTTGTCTTCTCTTCATTATTATAATACCCGAGCGCAAGGGAACTTCCCCTGACACAAAGTTCTCCCTTTTCCCCGCGCGGCACTTCGGATTTGCGCGCATCATCCAGCAGAAAGACGTCCGTATTCCGGAACGCAACGCCAATTGGCAGCGCCTCCTCATCCGCATACGGCCTGTCCACCTTATAAAACGTGCAGTTACAGGTAATCTCTGTAGGACCGTAGAGATTCACATACATGACATCCGGCAGGTGTTTTCTCCAGTAATTCAACACTTTATTGGGCATCACCTCTCCGGAAAACATTACGGTTCTCAAATACTTTGGCATTTTCTGGGAAAAGACATTAAGGTTTTCCACGATACGAAGCGCGGACGTCGCCCAGATAACCGTGTTAATCTGATTCTCATTCAGGTAATCAATCAACCTTGCCACCATGGAGAACATCATCTTGGGAATCACATACATGGTTCCCCCATTCTTCAGCGTGGAATAAATATCTTTCACGGAAACGTCAAAATCAAACGGCGCCTGGTTCCCCAGCACAATTGTCTCGTCGAATCCAAACTCTTCCTTAAAATTATCAATCAAATCTATCACTGAACGATGTGAAACCAGCACACCCTTGGGCACCCCGGTAGAGCCGGAAGTAAAAATTGCATACAGCGGATCCGTATCAATTCTCTGATTTGCAATCTCATCCAGTTTTCCCTCGTCAACCGCCGTGCCTGCAAGCTCCTGCAAGTCCACCACGCAGCCGTCATAGGAAATCTGTCCCATGATTCTTTTCGTTTTCTCCGTTACAATTACCGCCTCCGGCTGCAAGGTCTCAATCATCAGCTCAATACGTTTTGCCGGCATGGAAAAGTCTACCGGTACATAAAAATTGCCACTGTAAACAACGCCAAAAAATGCTGCCAGGCTCTCAATTTTACGCTCTATCAATACGATAACCGGACGGTTTCTTCCTATCCCGGCATGTGTGATAAGCCCACACGCCACCGCCTTCGCCTGTTTTCGAAACTCCCGGTAAGTTATGCTGTTCTCGTTATCCGCAAATACTGTTTTATCTGCAAACCTGTCTGCCGACTGCTCCAGATAATCTAAAACGCTCCTCTGCATCACATCTTCTCCTTTCACAACAGACCCATTTTATACCATCTCCACTATTCCGTCAAGCTTTTACTTACTTACCTTTACAACGGTTTGTATCTGATTTCCTCCTGCTATTTTCTCCACAACTTTAACCTTTGTTCCCTTTTTTATCTTTTTTATCTTTGCGGATTTAAAAGAGCCGTTCTCCACTTTCGCCTTATAGTTTTTCTTTCCGACGCTCACACTGTATTTGGAACCCTGCCGCGCTTTTCCGGATACCACCTTTTTCTTTTT
>CAJUOE010000252.1 GCA_910587895.1 uncultured Lachnospiraceae bacterium | reverse complement strand
GGTCGAGGCGGTATTTGTTGATACCGACGATGGTCTGACGGCCCGAGTCGATACGTGCCTGTGTGCGTATGCGGGTAAAAAAGGAGGAAGTGGAACTGTTTGAGGGAAATGCGGAAAATGAGACAGACATCCCGACCATTACCCATGAGCAGTACACGGAGATAACGGATTATCTCCGTAAAAAAAGAAATCCGGCACTCCTGCCGGTGCAGATAGCCTATTATACTGGATTACGCATTGGCGAGGTATGCGGGCTGGCATGGCAGGACATCAACCTTGAGGAACAGTATCTTACCGTCCGCCGGAGTATGCGTTACAATGCCACCCGACACAAAATGGAAATCGGGGCAACCAAGCGAAAAAAAATCCGCACAGTGGATTTCTGCCACACACTGGCAGAGATACTGAAAAAAGCCAGAAAGCAACAGCACAGGGAGCGTTTCAGATGTGGCGAAATGTATTTCCGCAATTACTATCAGAAAGTAATGGAAAAGGGAAGGACGCATTATGACCTGTATTCTTTGCAAAGTACGGAGGAAATACCGGAAGATTATGAAGAACTGTCCTTTGTGTGCTTGCGGCAGGACGGTTCCTACGAGGCAACCACAACCCTCTCTAATGTATGCAGGCTGATACAGAAACACATAGAGGGGCTTGAAAATTTCCACTTCCACCAGTTGCGGCACACCTATACGAGCAACCTGTTATCAAACGGGGCAGCCCCGAAAGATGTGCAGGAACTTCTGGGGCACTCTGATGTAAGCACCACAATGAATGTTTATGCCCATGCCACCAGAGAGGCAAAACGGACTTCCGCAAGGCTTTTGGATAAGGTGGTGGGCGGTAATTAAAAAACTTTCCCTTGTTTTGGTCCTATGAGGGCAAAAACAAGGGAAAATGGTTGGTTTGATGATGTAATGGGTTTGATGGATTGTGTAAAATGGGGGTTTTGATGGGAAATGTTAGTTTAATTGAAATTTTGCATTTTTTCTTAGTTCTTCATCAAATAACTCTTTATGCACATATACCCTGCGCCCAATCCTAACTACATATTTACAACATGGATTAGAAATCAACTCCCTGGCCTTTGTTTTCCCAATCCCCACATATTCACAAAACTCTCCTATTGTCATCAGTTTTTTTTCATATTCCATTCATTTCCCTCTTTCCTATAACTTATTGTATAATCCTGCAGGCGGCCGTCAGGAAACAGCGCCATTGGAATCTCACCATCTTTTCAGACCGGAACAGCTTACCTCCGGAAGTATCATTATCAGAAACAGCATCGTCGCCACAAAGTCCCTGTCCCTCTGCCTATAATCAAATATCTGTCGCTCGTACCTTTACTTCAATGTCTGTATCAACATTCCATCGTTTTTAATATCCTCCACTTTGCGACACGATGTCGTAAAGTTTCAGATACAGATAGTCATGGCGTATTCATTAAATAGCTCAACTGTTTCATACGTCCTGCAGGATTCTCAATATGAAATTTTCAAGGTACAAAAAATACGGCCAGTCTGTTTCTATGCTCGTATGCCCTTATATGGAACCGGGCGGAAAGCCAATGTTTTAGCAATCAGTTTTGTTTCCAGCCGTCTGCGCAATGATTCATCCACACAGTAATGCGTCTGTCCAAACTCGTCATACATTTTTCTAGTGGATAATTTCACTATGTAGCTCTCATAATGCTTCAATACAGCCTGGATCGCCTGTGCATCCCCTTCTGATGCCGCCTTAATAATATGAAAAGGCAGCAAATTTCTTTCTTCTGTACGCTTATTCTTCTGCTCCATCCATATTTTCCTCCATAAGTTTTTTAAGTAATTCAAGCGAGCGTGTCCTATGCTCCCGTATCGTGCTGTGTACCAGCTTCATTTCCCTTGCGATCTCTGCATCCGTCATCTCCAGAAAATAAGACAGAAGGACTACATTCCGCTTTTTCTCTGTCAGAGCCTGCAGTGCTTCCACAAGCAGCGTGTCTTTTACCTCTATGTCATAACCAAGAACCTGGAAATGTGAACTGTCCAGATTGTATTCATCCATTACAAAAATGCTGTCCAGTTCTTTTTTTGTCATTTCAGAAAAATTTACTTCGTGGTTCCTCCGGTACTCCATTTGCCGGTAGTAATTCGCCGCTTCGCCGTCCAACGCTAGCTGGCACAGACGGTCAAACTGGTGCATGACCGTCAATTCATCCTGGGAAGGAGATTGTTCCATTCGGTTTCACCTCCTTCCCGTTCCGACTGGCAGAAAGAGAAGGCATAAACTTCCCTTCATTCTTTCTCCCAAATGGGAAGACCCGTTTTGACGGTTCTTTCCAATAATTTTTCAAAAAATTTTCAGATATATAAAAAACGCCCAGACAGATATGGCTCTGCCGGACGTTTCTTATCGTGACAATATTCTTTTTAACTACGCAAACATACTCTGATACACTACTTTCAAGAGTGTCTTTGGAAACAGAATTTAAAAAGATTTTTTTAACAGATTTACCTGCCTTTTAGCCCTGCCTGTTTCTAAAGAACATCTGCCATCTTTGTTCTGGCAGAAACGGCAGCAAATTTCCAAAATCTGACGCCTGACTGATTGCCCAAAGCCATCTTGCTTATCCCCGCCAAAAGCCCTTTTGAGTCAAGAGCATAGGCCGCTTTTACTCTGCCTTCCC
>CAJUOE010000251.1 GCA_910587895.1 uncultured Lachnospiraceae bacterium | reverse complement strand
TTTATCATATCTTCAAATCGTTCGTTTCTTGAATCATGCTGCAAATAAACAAGTATATTCCGGAATGCAAAATCCCCCGGTCCGCCAGTTCCTCGTACTCGGATTCGGAATCAAGGCAGATAATGGTCTTTCCAGACTCCCGGATCACCCATACCGAGTGGTAAGAATCCCCGATGATGTAATGGTCGAAAAAAAATTTGATGTTTCCGGGCAGGATCATGTCAAAGAAATCTTTGATACGGATTTCCTCCATCTGCTCCGGTGTCAATACTTTTGGTTTTCGTCTGAACATAATTTACCTCCATTCGCACACGTTTTGCTGTGAAAAAATGGCATAAAAAATCAGCCGTTTCCTCTCCTGCAAAACGACTGATTTTTTATTTCATATATTTAAAATTAATTCACTTTTTATTACAAAAGCTTAGAAACGCTTTTCACATTTGATACAGAAATACCTTCCGAAAGCGATTTTAAATAGTTCTCTACATTTTGATAAATCACTCCGGCCTCGTTCTCTGCATCTTTGCCACGGTACAGAACATAGCGTCCCCGGATATTTCCGAATCTTCTCTCTGTCTGCCGGCACTTTTCTTCATCGATCAGGTGGCGGTACTGATTCGGGATGGCTTTCTCACTATGCTTGATTTCATAGATATCACAGCAGTTTTCCTCTGTGTCATATACCACCATGTCAAACTCGCCTGCTGCAAACTGCAGCTTAAACACACGGCAGTTCTGTCCGGCTGCTTTCATGGTTTCTAACAGCACAATGTCTTCCATCATCCGGCCACGCACTTCCTCAAGAATACGCTCCGTTACCATCTTCTTTTCATACTCGCTCAGTGAGAAAAATATTTCGTCTTTCAAAAGGGAATAGACCAATGCCTGTGCCTGACAATACCTCATTCCTGGCTGCGTAAACAGGATGTGTTCCATCGGGTGGGTTCCGGCTGTCGCTGTCTCAATCGGGCAGTCAATGATTAAATCCAGTACCGCCAAATATTCCCTGATTTCTGCGATATGTGCTTCTGTTATACCAATCGACTGTTCTTCCTGATTGCGGATATCCAAAATATTCATCAGACATCTTGTTACAGCCTCTGTATCAAGGGTATCAAGCACATCAGTGCGCTTTTCCAGTTCACGCTCTTTTCTCAGATTGGATGCGGAAAGCCGCAAATCATGGGACACAAAATCCTGCGTCAGCACTTTCAGAAGAAACCGATGGTTCATATCCTCAATAATACGGTTAATGGCACTTGTCAATTCTCCTGCCTCGTAAAGTGTATACAAATGCCTGAAATGATGCCCGTCCTCATAACAGGCAAGCGAATGCTGTATATTTTTGCAGATGGCAGTATCAATGTACCGCCTCGTCGTCTCATCATCCCGGAACGAGGCATCTTCTGCATTCAGTTCCCGGTCTTCAAAGTGAATTTCCCCCGCACGGAGTGTCCCGCCATAACGGATATATTCATCCATGCTGTCAATCCCTAACAGTCTGCTGTATTCCCGGTATGGGATAAAAGTGGTATGAATGAGTTTCGCACGGTCATACAGTTCCTCGTCCATTGCCAGCCAGAAACCGAGGGAATCCGTCCCGGAAAGTACAAGTTTCATTCCCATTGTGGCAAACACATCGGAAAAGAGGGCAGCCGAATCAATAAATTCTTTCATGAGCGTTACCTCATCCAGAAATACATATTGATAGCCGGCATCAAACAGCTTTCTCATATCACGGTTTACCATTGCCATCGTGTCACTGCGGCGGATTTTGATATAGGCAGATTTTAACTGGTCTTCTTTTGTCATATCTGCCACTGCCTGCCGCAGCATGGTCTTCTTTCCGGTACGCCTGAGCCCATAGACCAGGCAAATACGGGTTCTGTCCCCATGATACAGATAATCTTGCAACTGGGAATAACAGTCTCTTTTCTCCCAGCCATCTACATCCTGTGACAGGGCAAGAAGTTCCCTGCCAACTGTTACATTACATTCAAAGGAACCCTGCTCTATCTCAATTCCTTTGGTATTCTTTCTGGCTTTTGGCATTTTGGCTTTCAGTTCCTTTAACTGTGCCTGCAGCTTTCTCCGCTTTTGAACCTGTTCCTCTAATGGCTCTTTTTCGCCCTCTCGCAGGTATTTACTCCTGACTTTGCCATCTTCCGTCCACTGGTGGTAAAAACGGTCTTTTCCATGAATTTTCTTTTTAGAAATATAACCCACCGGCAGTTCCGCAATCTGCTGTTCCAGTTCTTCTATTTTTTTCTGCATCTTTTCTCCGTCCATGTCACACCTCCTTTGTAACCTCATTTTACCTTATTGTAACCTATTTTTCAATAGGTTACGCAAGAATAGAATTAAAAGCTGCTTTGGCTTTCCCAATATATTTTTCATATTCCTCCGGTGTCTCAGTGTCGATAAACCGGTACCAGCTATTATCGGTATTACCTGTCATTACCGCAAACACCGAATATTACCCGCATTCCTCTGCCGTCTCAAATTCGATAATAAAATGTAGCCTATCTTTGCAATCCCTTGTAAACACTGGCTTTAACGCAATACACAAATGTGTTTTGTGTTCCTCTTTCCTGTTATTATTTTACTGCTGACTACTATCTTTCGCAAATACTTATACCGAATGTTAAATCATGCCCATAGAACATATTGCTACGATTTTCATCAGCTTTTAATCCTATTATTGAATTTCCAACTAAAAACAGAAGCCATAAAAAGTTTATGTGTTATAACTTAAGGGTTTTAACAACCAAAAGAACCAACAAAAGTTTTTATCTGCCGGCTCTATGTACATACATTTTGCTTTAATCACCAACCCCCACTTCAAGTGGAGGTTTGAAAAACGCCCCCAAGGGCTCTGTTACTGCCCGCCTGAAAGGCGGATGTCGCAAGCATATACTACTTGCCGCCGCTAAAAAGCGGCTCCTTCGCTTTCTTCCTTCCGTGTTTCAACTGACCGAATAATTTCTTTTTTCGGTATTTGGGTATAAATACAATATGGTACTGGCATTTCCATCTCGTATGTGCTAAACTTTTACTGTCCATTTGGACCGCCTCCTATTCTTTGAGTTGACTTGCGACACCATACTCATTGTATCATAGGAGGCTTTTTCTTAATATCCTCATCGTTTCCACTTACACTATTCTCCCCAGCATAGCTGGGGAATTAGCGATTTCATTCAATATGACAATTTTTTCCCAGCATTACTTATCCTGACATCTAACCGCCTTAGTAATAGAACCCCTTTACCACATACTGTCTTTACACCTTTGTTTTTCGTTATACTGCTTTTTGCGGTTGATGCTCCTTACCCTTGCCCTTGGTTCATATTTTCCGCAATGCTGGCAGTATGCTTTATGGCAGGCTTCCCTGCCCTTCTTACATTCCCCTAGCGCAACATAATATTTGCAGGGAACCTCTCTATATCTCGCCATTTTAATTTCCTTCCTTTTCAAAATATATCAAGTCCACACACAATTGAATTATTTGCTCCCTGCCTTAAAATTATAGACAGGAAACAGTCTCTTTTGAATCTGCACGGTCTCCTTTATATGTTCCATGATTTCATCCACGCCCCGGTAGGCAAACGGCGCTTCGTCCAGCGTGTCTTTGCCAATGCAGGAACAATGGATGCCTTTCATCTGGGCTTTGAAATCTGAGACCGTAAACTTATTTTTTACATATTCCCTTTTTATCAGCCGTCCCGCGCCATGAGGCGCTGAATAGTTCCAGTCAGCATTTCCAAGGCCTGTTCCCAACAGTACCCCGTCACGCATGTTGATGGGAATCGCTACAAATTCGCCTTTTCTGGCGGACACTGCCCCTTTCCGCAAAATCGTCCCCTCTGCGGAAACATCAATGTAATTGTGGACGGAATGGTAAATGTCCTCTATTTTCCATTTCATGCCCTTTGCCATCTCATCTAAGATAACGCTTCGGTTGAGCCTGGCAAATTCCTGTAAAACCTGCGTGTCATGGACATAATCATCCATGATGCTCCCTTCCAGGTACGTCAGCTCATAAGGAACATCCTGCCCCTTGTCTTTCAAATATCTGTGCCCCTCGCGCAGGTAATATTCCGTCACCTCTTTTCCCAGATGACGGCTCCCCGAATGGATGACAGCATAAAGAAATCCCTCTTCATCCCGGTCAACCTCTATAAAATGGTTGCCGCCTCCCAGCGTTCCAAGACTCAGCCTTGCTTTCTCTTCATGGACATGGTGGCTGCACCTTAAATCAGAAAGCATGGCCGTATCGCTGAACCTATGTGCAGCCTTCCTAACATGATACCCGGCGGGCACATTCTCCCTGATTACGGTGTCAAGTTTCTGGAACTCCATTCTTTTCTGTTTCAGTTTCGCAACCGTAATGCCGCACCCAATGTCAATGCCCACCACGTTCGGAAGCAGCTTATCTCCTGCCACCGCCGTAAAACCGATCGTTCCCACCTTGCCTGGATGGACGTCCGGCATTACCCGGATTTTGCATCCCTGAAACGCCGGAACATCGCAAAGCTGCTGAATCTGCGCCATTGCATAATCTTCGATTGTGTGTGTGAATATTTTTGCAGAAGTATAGACTCCGTCTACTGTTTTCATAATAATCCTCTCTCCTCTGTGCATTTTTGCAAAATGGGCGCAAAAAAACACCCCTAAAATGATTAGAGATGCGGATTGTCCAAATAGAAACGGAATAAGATAAACTGATACTGTGCCTATTACCGGTAAGCCGCCGGAAGGACAATCCTCTCTCTAATGTTTCCTGTTAAATCATTGATTCCTAAATTCCTTGCAATCATAATTGTCCTCCTTTCCTTACTTGTCAATACGTGCCATGTGTCTATTATAAAAACTTCTTTTTCATCTGTCAATCTCAAATTTATCCAGGTATGCCCAGCGATCTCTTAGGCTGTTCCATCGGCGACCTGTTTGAGAAAACCAATAATCCCACAGAACCTTCTCCCGTTTCCCTCATACAATAACATAAGCGATAATAAGGAGAAACTTATGGAAAAACTAATGGAAATCAGGCACGTGGGCTATTCCTACCATACGATGCAGGGAGAAACCCCCGCGCTCCATAATATAAATTTTACGGTTCATAAGGGCGACTTTCTGGCAATTGTCGGTCCCAGCGGATGCGGCAAATCCACCCTCCTTTCCCTTCTTGCAGGTCTGATAGAACCGGAACACGGTTCTATTTTGCTGTATGGGCAGAAATTATTTCGCAAAGCCGGCGGAACCATCGGTTATATGCTCCAGCACGACCATCTGTTAGAATGGCGCACCATCGAAAAAAACGTGCTGCTGGGACTGGAAATCCAGAACAAGCTGACCCCGGCTGCGAAAGAACGGGTTTTTGACATGTTAAAAACTTACGGCTTATACAAATTTAAAAACGCCCGGCCATCCCAGCTTTCCGGCGGTATGCGGCAGCGCGCGGCCTTGATTCGCACGCTTGCGCTGGAGCCGGAAATCCTGCTGCTGGATGAGCCGTTTTCCGCCCTTGACTATCAGACAAGGCTTACCGTTGGCGACGACATTGGCACCATCATAAAAAAAGAACAGAAAACAGCCATTTTAGTTACCCATGATTTATCTGAGGCGGTAAGCCTGGGCAGCCAGGTACTGGTACTGAGCAAACGTCCCGCGACCATCAAAAATGTGATTGACATTTCATTTCCGGAAAATATCAGCCCGCTCGAACGCAGGAACCTGCCGGAATTCAAAGATTATTTTAATAAAATATGGAAGGAGCTGAATGACAATGAGTGAGATTTCCCTTGCCCAGCAGAAATTCCTGCTGGCTCAGAAAAAACACCGGCGCACGGTCGCTGCAGGCAGGCTGTGCATTTTTGTGCTCTTCCTGGGAATCTGGGAAGGCGCGGCAAGACTGAATCTGATTGATTCTTTCTTTTTTTGCAGCCCCTCGGGAGTTGCCTTGTGCGCCTATGATATGCTGATGGATCACACGCTTTTTATCCATGCAGGCGTCACCCTGTTCGAGACAATAAGCAGCTTTGTACTGACAACTGTCCTTGCGCTCCTGACAACGATTATTCTGTGGCTTAACAAAAAGATTTCTGAGACATTAGAGCCTTACCTGGTCATCTTAAACAGCCTGCCAAAATCCGCGCTGGCGCCCCTTCTGATTGTGTGGCTGGGTGCAAATTACAATACCATCATTATTACCGGTATTTCTGTCGCGGTTTTTGGCTCTGTTTTGAGCCTGTACACCAGTTTTCAGTCCGTAGACCCGGAGAAAATCAAGCTGATTAAGACCCTGGGCGGAAAGAAATACCATATCCTCACCAAGGTAGTGCTCCCCGCCAATATTCCGGCGCTGTTTGCCGTCATGAAAGTAAACATCGGGCTCTGCCTGGTAGGCGTCATCATCGGAGAATTCATTTCTTCGCGGCAGGGGCTTGGCTACCTGATCATCTACGGCAGCCAGGTTTTCAAGCTGGACTGGGTCATCATGTCCATCGTTATCCTCTGCCTGCTCGCATGGGGGCTTTACAGCTTACTGAGCCACTTTGAAAAACGCTACCTGAAACGCATATCATAAAGCCTGACATGCAAAACGAGGGAAGTCCGCAAGCCTTAAAATGGCTTAAGGGACTTCCCTCTCCTTAAAAATGCATTCTCCGACACAGTATTTCCTTAATCAACGCCCGCAAATATTTCTGCCAGCGTCATTTTGATATGGGGAAATTCTCTCAATGTGATTTCCGTCTCTGCATTGTAATCTTCGTCTTCCTTATCATCCTGCAAGATATAGTTCTGCTCCAAAACATACGCCCCATCCTCAAGATAATAGATTTCCAAAGCGCCCTGCGGTGAGACAATCCAATACTCCTCCACGCCTGCTTTTTCATAAATATTCTTTTTTGTTGTTCGATCCCTCTTGGCTGTTGAAGGACTTAAAGTTTCCGCAATAAATTTTGGAACCCCAGTGTATGAACCGCCCTTTAAATGTTTCCGGTCACAGATTAGCATAACGTCAGGGCACAGGTAATCATCATTTTCCTCCGGATGGTATTTAAAATCCAGATTTTCCATAAACACCAGGCACAAACTGTCTTTTAAAGCATTTCCAATATTTCTGTTAATGTTATTATTAATTATCCCATGTCGATACCCAGGGGCAGGCGACATATCATATATTACCCCGTCTATCTTCTCATCTTTCCTGCGCTCAAATTCTGCCAATCCCATAAGTGCCACATCCTTTCCCAGTCCAAAATTTATTTTTTCCTGCTGTCAATCATGCCTTTCAATTTCAGCGCCTTGTCAATATTCCCTTCCACCTTGAGTTTCCTCATGGTGACGGCGAATATCGGGTCTAATTTCCCTTCCGCAATTTTGAGAAGATTTTCCGCCGTAGCCGTAAACGCGGCGTCCCTGTCATGGTAGTCGTACGGCTCCACGAAGAGCTCCCCGTCCTTTACCTCCACATAAAAGATGCCTTCGGCTTCTCCCGTGATGTTGAACTGGTATGCCAGATGTTCCGTAATGTCGGATACATCCGCATCCATAAATTTCTCTTTTACCTTTGCAAAAAATTCTTCATATGTCATCTTTCATTCCTCCTTTTAACCCCTTTTTATCTGCTCGCCACATAACAATAACCAAAGCAACTATCAATCTCCTTTTATTATACACGTCCTTTTTTAAACAGGCAAGCATTTCCCTTTTACCCCGCATACCGCAGCGCATCAATCGGTTTCTTATTTGCCGCCTTGTTCGCCGGATAGAGCCCAAACACGATTCCAATCAGTCCTGAAAATGCCACCGATAACAGCGCCACTTTTCCATTCATCGCCACGCTCATTGCAGAGCCCATCACATTTCCCATGACCTTTAACGCAATCCAGGAACATGCAATTCCAACGATGCAGCCTGCCAGGCTGACCATCATCGCTTCCAGAAGAAATTGCAGCATGATGCTGCCTTTTCCTGCCCCGATCGCCTTGCGGATGCCAATCTCTTTTGTCCGCTCCGTCACGGACACGAGCATGATGTTCATGATGCCGATGCCGCCGACCAGAAGGGAGATTGCTGCGATTCCGCCCAGCATCATGGACATGGTGTTTCCTACCTCCTGCATTGCCTCCATAACATCCGACTGGTTCCGTATGGAAAATGCATCCTCATCATTTCCAAAACGGGCAAGAAGGATTTCCTCTAATTTCGTTTCTGCCAGCTCCATGGAATCCTCGTCTTGGGAAGATACATAAAACTGTGTGATTTCCAGCGCATTATCTGTCATTCTGCTCATTGTCGCATAGGGAATATAGCCTTCCAGCACAACGGTTTCCAAGCTGTCATCACTATTATTTTTCACTGCCATTACGGAAGACGGGGATGACGCGTCCTCGGACAATACGCCCACCACCTGAAATGATTTTCCATCCAGGGACAGGCTCTCGCCTACAATATCCGCCCGCCCGAAAAACTCCACCGCCGTATCATAAGAAACCACAACTACATAAGAATGGTTTTCCAAATCCGTATGTTTCAGCAGCCTTCCCGCATACAGCTCCATATCCATAATCGTAAAATAACCGCCGCTGGTTCCATATATGTTTACGGAACTGCTGGTGTAACCAGTCTTGCCGGTCGCGCTCATCCTGCCCACCGGAGATGATTCTGCAAACTCTTCCTCATCCGACAATTCCATGAACTCTGCAAGTTTCAAGGGATTTTCCTTGTTGTCTGAAATCTGCGCGCTGAGATAATTGCTGCCCATCTGGGAAATCTGGCTGGATACTGAATTTCCGGCGCCATCCGCAATCGACACCAGGATAATCAGCGCAGCCACTCCGATAATAATTCCCAGCATTGTAAGAAACGTCCGCATCTTATTGGCACAGACTGCATTCCATGCCATTTTACCCGTCTGAACCATCATTCCTGGATCACCTCCCCATCCCGGATATGAATTTTCCGTTCTGCCTCCGCGGCAATCTGGTTGTCATGCGTAATCAGCAAAATCGTATTGCCTGCCTTGTGGAGCGCATGGAACAATCCCATAATCTCCTCTCCCGTGCGGGAGTCAAGGTTTCCGGTTGGCTCATCCGCCAGAAACAGCGATGGTTTCGTCACCAATGCGCGGGCAATCGCCACCCTTTGCTGCTGACCTCCTGACAGCTCCGTTGGGCGATGCCCCATCCGCCCGGAAAGCTCCACCTGCTCCAGTGCCTTACGTACCCTGCGTTTTCTCTCCTGCGTGGAAATTCTCTGGTAAATCAGCGGCAATTCCACATTTTCTTCCGCAGTCAGCCGTGGCAGCAGATTAAAATTCTGGAAAATAAATCCTATCTTTTGATTGCGGATCTTAGCCAGCTCTTTTTCCGTATAATTTTCTATGGAAATGCCGTCCAGAATATATTCTCCTTCATCGGCAGTGTCCAGGCAGCCAATAATATTCATCACCGTGGACTTTCCGCTGCCCGAAGGTCCGACAATGCTGACAAACTCTCCTTGTCTGATTTCCATGCTGGCATGGTTTAAGGCAATCACCTTTTCATCGCCCATCTCATATATTTTTGAAATTTCCTGTAATTGAATCATGTCTTCTCTCCTATTGCTGCCCGCCACGCATTCCGCCTCCGTTCTTCTGTGCGTCTGACATTTTTCCGCCGGGCATCTGTCCGCCCCCTGGCATTTCACCATCCGGCATGTCACCTCCGGGACCGCCGCCCATTTGGTCAAATCCCTGAAAACTTCCCTGCCCGGAAAGATTTCCGGTCTTCTGATAATAAACAGTCTCTCCTTCGGACAATCCTTCTGCAATTTCCACGGTTTCTCCATCTGACAATCCCGTCGTTACTTCCTTCTCACCGGAAAGATTTCCTTCCTCGTCCGTCTGTGTATAGACAAATACTCTGGATCCTCGTTCCTGAAGTGCATTTACCGGTATTGTCACAACGTTTTCCCGCTCTTCAACAGTAATCGTAGCGGAAGCGTTCATCCCTTCCTTCATACGCTCGTCCCCGGGTATTTTGAGCTCTACCACGTACTTTGCGACGCCGCCTGCACTGTCTGCGGAATTTCCCACTTTAATCACTGTTCCGGTAAACGTTTCGTCCTCAATGGCGTCCAGCGTCACCTCCGCCTGCTGCTCCTCCGATACGGAATTGATGTCCAGCTCATCTACATTTACTGACAGAATCATTGCGTCTGCGGAGGAAAGGGTAAATGCAACCACTTCCTCATCAGAATCTGCCGCCTCTGCACTGCTGTCGGTCTGGGATGCCGAGGTATCTGCTGCAGCTACGCTCGCTGCGCCTGCACTTTTGGTTGCGGCTGTTTTCTGTGTTCCAGTTCCCGTCACACTTCCGGTTCCTGTTTTATTTTCACTCTCTGTTCCGGCTTTATTTCCCGTTTCATTTTCTTTTTCTGTTCCGGTTTTATTTCCCGTTTCATTTTCTTTTTCTGCTCCGGTTTTATTCTCAGTTTCCGTTCCGGTTTTATTTCCTGTTTTATTTTCACTCTCTGTTCCAGTTTTATTTCCCGTTTCATTTTCTTTTTCTGTTCCAGTTTCATTTCCTGTTCCGGTTTCATTGCCGGTTTCATTCCGGGAATCTGTTTTCTCAGATGATGTAAACGGATACGTGATACAAAAACTCAGTCTCTTCCCATCTTTTGCCACATCCACGCCGGACAGGACGCCTGTCTGCACCTGCACGATACTGTCGCCGTCAAACAGATAGCCATCCTTCGCCGTCAACGTCACATTTGCCTGATAGGAAGTCTCTGCTGCAAACTGCTGGTCTTTTGGTTTCCATGAAACCAGTCCCTCATAACTTCCATCCTCCGCACACAGCGTTGTCTGGGGCGTCTTTCCAGTCTGAGGCGATTCTATCACAAGGCAGTCTCTGTCTGCTGTACCGGAATCCATAATTTTAAATGCCAGCGCCTCCTCACTGGCTGCCACATTCTCAGAAACCTGTATATCCTGGGAGGCCTGTGTACTTTTTACGACCGCAGTTTCATTCTGTGAAATCTGCACGTCCCCTGTTTCCGATGTACTGCTGTTTGCAGAAATATTGACAGTTTTTATGATTCCATCTGACTCAGCCGTGATAACGCCATTTTGGGATAAGGCAATCATCTCCTGCAAGCTTTCCGCCAGCTTTTCCCTCGTCGCCATCTGCTCCTGATATTCCAGGCTCTGTTCTTCTCCATCCAATGTTAAGAGCGTGGTTCCTGCATATACTTTCTCATCCTCTGACACACAGATTTCTTCGACCGTCCCTGTCGTTGCCGTAATGGCAAGCTGTTTATGTATATAGGTTGTACCGTTTCCCAGCGCGTTTCCCTCAGAATCCGTGACCGCCACCTGTTCCTCAATTCCTACGCCGCTGTCCGTACACAGAACCACTGCTTTCCCATCTTCCACCGTTTCCACTGTTCCCTCTTCCTCTGTCCCATCCGGACGCGTAAGGACCACGTCATCCCCTTTGGAAATCTCTGCATCCGTCTGGATATCGACAGCAAGAAAGCCATCCAGCGAAAGGAGCATCAACGCCCCCTGATCCACCATGCAGTCCGATACTTCCTGCTCCTTTTGGACATATATTCTCTTCACTCTTCCATCTACCCTGGATTTTACAGACTGGCTGTCCGTATCATCCCTGGTTTCCTCGATGTCCTCGTCAAGCGCATCTATTTCCTCCTGAATGCTTTCCATGGCGCGAAACAGCGATGCCTCATTTACAACAGCCAGCACGTCTCCTTTCGAGACAGCGTCCCCCGCATCCACTTTTACCTCGTCTATGACGACACCGGAAGGAATTGTAATGGATCCTGCCTCCTCATATTCAAGATTTCCGGTTCCAACAATCGTATCAGAAATTGTTCCCGTCTTTGCCTGCGTTTCCTGCACAGACATCTCCCGGGCAATTGCCCGGCCTCCCCTCATATTTCTCAAAGAATAAAATCCCGACAATGCCAGTCCTGTCCCGGCAATCAGCACAGCCGATAAGATGATTTTTTTCTTCCCAAATCGTTTCCACCATCTACCTGTTTTCTTCACGCCTGTCTCCTCCTGTTTTCCTTTTAAACTGTGCCATCACTGTGACCTGGTTCTTCCTCCGGCTTTTCGGGCATTTCTCCCTCAGGCGGCTCCCCTTCCGGCTTTTCGGGCATTTCTCCCTCGGGCGGCTCCCCTTCCGGCTTTTCGGGCATTTCTCCCTCGGGCGGTTCCCCTTCCGGCTTTTCGGGCATTTCTCCCCGGGGCGCTTCCCCTTCTGGCTTTTCGGACATTTCTCCCCGGGGCTGTTCTTCTGTGCCATGTTTTTTTTCAATTCCTTTATCTGTCTTGCCACATCCATTCAGGCAGGCTGCTCCCAAAACTACACTGAGCAAAATCATTGCAAATCTTTTCTTCATAAATTATATCAATCCTTTCTGAACTGTTTTATTCATGCTCAGTATAGTCCCTGAACTTAAAATGAAACTTAAATATGGCATCGGAAAACTGTGAAGTTTCTGTGATTTGTCAATCAGCAGCATTTTCGTTTGCAGCAAAATATTATTTTCGTTTCACATAATCAGAGTAAATATACCCCACTTTGTCTATCACGCGGATATTCGTCCATGCACCCTGTTCGCCCAATACATCGAAAAGGTTCCCTTTATTTAAATAGCGAATGACATTATCTCCAAAATCCGGTGTCGCGCGCACACGCACACCGTCTCCGGTACACTCGGCAACATATAATACATTCTGTTTCCCTGCCTGAATCTGTGCTTTGAAATCTTCCCACAATGAAGGATCATCCATCATCTTTCGTGGACAGTATTTGCCCCTGGCGTCATGATGGCGAATCACCCGCTCTGCCGGAATGCCGGTCGTCTGTATCAGGTGTTTTACCAGCTCGATTGCATTCTGCCTTGCCTTTGCATAATCCCCGTCGCTGTTCACGCAGATTTCAACGTTAATGGTATTTCGGTTCGTAGCATCCTTTATCGAATGTTCTCCATCATACTCTTTTCCTATGGCCCAGACGCCATCCGTATGGGCTGCCGCCTGATACACGCCATCCGATCCTGCATAGTAATGTACGGATGTGCTCAAATGGCCTGCCGCCTGTGCCTCGGCATGTTTCCTTGCCCCGGCGCCTTCTGCAAAGTTATCAGTTTCATGGATAACGATATACTTTGCCTGGTTCTCTCCTGCATACGTATTCACGGTTGAAATAAATTCTGTTTTGATATTCATAGGGCATTCTCCTTTCCTGTCCTGATTGCTGTAATTTATTCCTGCTAAATTATCATATGCTCCTCAACGATACCTGACAGATTCTTTTACACAAAAAAGGACTGATCATGCAGCAAACTCCCGTTGCACAATCAATCCCTTTTAAGAACATCTTTCTGTTCCCTAATACAGGCTCCTTATCCCCCGCAGGGCAATCACCGCTCCCAAATAAATAAGCGCACCCACAATCATCAGCAAAAGCCTTCCGTATATGACGCCTGCCACGATGCCAATGATAACCTCCAGAATATGAATCCCTGCACCGGCCTCATACATGCAGGCCGCAATGGCTGCTTCCAAAACCAGAATCACACATACCACCGCTGCCGGTAACTGGAATGCAAACACGCAAAGCAGAACCGCCGCCAGAAATCCCGCCGCATACAATGCCAGAATTCCATAAAGGCTCTGCCTCCTGCTTTTCTCCTGCTCTTCCTGCCTCAATTTATGTTTGCGCGTATCATTTATCTTAAATTCGGCAATCTCTACGATTTCCAGATCCTCCTCATTTGTAACAGATTTTTCATCCTTCATGTAAGCCTCCAAATATACATTCTCATCACTTTTGAAATTACTCTATGGCAAAAAGCACCTTCCCACCAACCCGTGAAAAGGTACTTCCCATGCAGCCAAAGAAGGGACTCGAACCCTCGACCTACGCATTACGAATGCGACGCGCTACCAACTGCGCCACTTTGGCATATCTGTTATATTATTATCAAATCCTTGTCTATTATACACATTCTATTTTGATTTTGCAAGCCTTTTTTTCAATTCACCAACAATTTATCAAAATGACGTTGGATAACTTATGGAAAGTGCTGCTCGGGGCAACAGCCCCAAACTGCACTTTCATCTAAAGTTATAATTTGAATTTCTTCGTCTCTTCCCCTTGCCGCTCACTCAGTTCTACCAGAGAATGGGTATCCTTGCTGCATTCCTCAATGCCTTCCGCCACAAGCTGCATACTGGCGCTGGTCTCTTCTGTGGAAGCTGCATTCTCCTCGACAATGCTCGCCAGGTTGTTCACGGAATCTGCCACAAGACGCCGCAGGGAATCCAGGATGCCCGTCTGGCTACCGATATCCTCTGTCACATTCTCAACCTGCTTAATCTCCTTGTACAGGCTGTTAAACGCCGCACGCGTTTCTTCCAGGCGCGACTGCTGTTCCTGCACATTCCTGGAGACAACCTGCATGTTATCTACGGAAACGGAGACATTTCCCATGAGTTCTTTGACAATGCCTTCAATCTCCTGCGCACTGTTGGCGGATTCCTCTGCCAGGTTGCGTATCTCCTCTGCCACCACAGCAAATCCTCTTCCTGCCTCCCCGGCGCGGGCCGCCTCAATGCTTGCGTTCAGGGACAGTAAGTTTGTCTGCTCTGCCAATCCCTTGATAATCTCCACCGCTTTGTTGATATTCTCTGCCGACTCATTGTTGCGGTTTGTCTGCTCATATACGGTTTCAATCGTATCTATGGTCGTCTCAGTAATCTTATACAGCAAATCAATACTCTCAGACGCCTCAGTGGAACACTCTGTCATCGTATAAACGGATTCCTCCAGATTCTTGACGCCTTGTTTTTCCACTTCAATGACCTCGCCAAGTTCAGCCATCTTGTTATTTACCGTCTCCGTCTCAGAAGCCTGGCTTGTCGCTCCCAGCGCAAGTTCTTCAATCGCCGTATTTACGTTCTGTATGCTCTCCGTGATATCCTGAAACTTGTCATTGAACTTCTGGCTGCTGCTCTGCAAATGTCCGCCGGCCTCGCTGATGCTTCCTATCATGGATGCCAGGGAATTCTTAACCCCATCCAGGGAACGTGCAATATTGCCGATTTCATCTGCACGTCTCATCAGCCGGGGATCAAGTTCATAGGACAGGTCTCCATGTGCTGTTTTGATGAGATGCTCTTCAATTCTTTGGATGCCAACGGTCAGCCGCTTTCCAAAAATCAAGGATACCACAAATGCTATCGCAATAATGATAACGACTGCCACGCCATACATCAGCATCATCTGCTTAAATTCCTGACTGATCCTTGATCTGGTGACCTCAATTTCTTCATTCATGTCATCCACATAATTGCCAGTTGCAACAACCCAGCCCCAGGCGTCAAATTTCTGCCCATAGGCAATCTTGGGCGCAACCGTGGCGCCGTCTGACTTGGTAAAGGAAAATTCATGAAAACCCTCGCCGCTTTCTGCTGCGTCTATTATACCCTGCGTAATTTTCACGCCATTGGGATCGGTCATGTCTATACGGTTTGTCCCCTCCTGATCTGACAGGATGGGATGCATCACTAACGTACCATCGACGGCGTCAATCCATATGTACCCGGAACCATCATCCCTGTAACGCATGCTGCGGATAGACTCCATTGCCCGGCTCTTCGCCTCCTCTTCTGTCAGGCTGCCATCTGCTGCCTGGTCATAGTATCCCTGTACTACGGCTATCGCCGACTGCACCTGGGACTTAATCTCTGTCCGGTAATCCTGGTTCTTCGTTGTCTCATACTGTTCAGCTGTTTCCCGCATGGACTGGCTGAGAAAATAAATTCCCAGTCCTCCAAGGCAAATGGTATTGACTGCCATTAACATGAAAACCACTAAAATCACCATCACCGCCAGGCTTTTTATGCCCTTGCCTTTTGTGTCTTTGTCTGTTGTTTCTTTGCTGTTTGTTTTTTTGGTATTGCTCATATGTTTACCCCCAAACTTTTTAATATGGTATAATTATCCTGCTTTTCTTAGTTTTTGTCAAGAAAATTATGCAATCTGCACAATTTCCATCTTTCCTGTAAGACAAAAAAACCAAGGAAAATCATGTTTCCACGATTTTCCCTGGCTCTTTGATGGTAAAGTATTAAATCTTACCTGCAATTATTTTACTTTCACCGTAAAGGTAGCTTTTGCCTTGCTGTTGGTTCCTGCCGTAACCGTAATCTTAGCCGTTCCCTTCTTCTTAGCTGTCACTTTTCCGTCGCTGGAAACAGAGGCGATCTTCGGTTTATTGGACTTATACTTGAATGTCGAGCAGACCGTGTTCTTCGGAACGCTGGCTTTGATCTGGAACGTCTTATTACGTTTCAGGCTCACGCTCTTCTTTTTCAAAGTAACCTTCGTGGGAACCGTCTTTACCGTCACGCTGCAGGTTGCCTTTGCACCGCCCACAGCTGTTGCCGTGATAACTGCTGTTCCTGCTTTCTTCGCAGTTACGACTCCATTAGCAACCTCTGCAACGCTCGAATCGCTGCTGCTCCAGGTAATTGTCTTTGGTGCGTCTTCCACATCCAGATCCGCAACCAGGGTCTCTTTCACCTGCAGCCCTTCCACGGCCTTCGTGCAGAGCGTAAGTTCCGTCTCGCTTAAGTCAACGGCATCTGCATACATCTGCGGTATCTGAACCAGTTTATTTGCCAGCAATTTATCAGCACGCGCCGTCAGGCTGTCCATCTCCGTGGAGTCCGTGAAGTCCTTGCGTTTTGCCAGCTCTTTTGCTTTTGTGGCAAGATTCTTCATCTGAGCCTTCACGCCTGCGCTGTATTCATTGCCTGCCGCTGCCGCCTCCAGTTTCTCTGCCAGAGCGTCCATCGGTCTTGCATCAATTGTAATCGGCTTAATTTCATGGTAATTGCTCTTTGCACTGGCATTCAAGCCTGTCATCTTGCTCTGGTCATTATAATTCTCGATCAACGTATTGTACTCTTTAACCGTAATCGGGATCATGCCGCCGTGGGTTCCGATATCTCCATCGGTACGCCCATAGGTACCCTCCGGCATCTTCACCACGCTGTTCGGCTCTGATAAATCCGTAGTGACAAACGGCTCGTAACGGACATTCATATCTCCATAATTGTCAATCATGATGCACCATTCATCACGGTCGATGAACTTGAACATCGTAGCGCCCTCTTCCCACTTGCCGACAATGCCGCCTTCTGCCACAGGTTTATCCAGCACCTTCTGGTCAATCTTGGTGAAATGGTTTCCCACAGACTCCTTTGCGAACCAGTTATAAATAATTTCCGCCTTCCCTAAGGCATTCTTATTAAATGTGGGTTCCAGCTTCGTCAAATCTTCTACGCTGGCATATGTCTCTCCATCTTCCTCATATTCGTATGGGGTAATTCTGACCGGCTGCGTCGCATCATAATTGACGTTTGGATCTAACACCGTGTCCGCGCTCATCAGCTGGATTCCCAAAAGGGCTCCTTTTCTGGTATCGCTTCTGGTTTCATCCTTCACCACGCGATATAACTTGCCGTAAGGATTGGTGATATTTCCGTCCGCATCCTTGTCCGCTACCCAGAGCTGGGAAGTATCAATGTTGCCGTAACCATCGTTATCATTTGCGCCTCCCATTTCAATATATTTCTTGTAGAAGGCCTCCTGCTCATAGAGCTTGGTCGGTCCGAAATTCACGAAATCCTTGGTCTCACAGCAATACAGGCGGTTTCTGGCTGTGCCGTCCGCCTTCACGCGTCCGGACCAGTACATGAGGTAATTATCCTTCTCCGGATTATAGATTGCCTCCGGCGCCCATGACATTGCAGCCTCTATCTGTGAACCCACGTCAACGTAACGCCTCGTCCAGTGTACCCAGTCCTCGGTCTCCCATACAAACAGGCTCGGGCTTCCGACTCCAACCTGAGATGTCTTTCCCCAGTCTCCGAGCTTGTTCGTCGCTTTCACTCCGCCATACTGGCTGGAATGGGTATTCAAATCCGTGCCGAGCAGCCATATCTTATTGGAATCACTACCGTCTTTCCTGGATCCGCGGATCAGATAAGGGTCGCGCACGCCCTGATCCCTTCCCTCAAAGGGGAATAATACGGAGGCGTCTCCGCTAACCGTATCCTTCTTGCCCTCCTCATCCAAATCTGTCTCATAATTGACGCTTTTGCTGCTCAAACCACCGCATCTTTCAATGCTGTCAATGTAGTCTGAACCTGTTAAAAATGCCGGCTGGCAGCCGTTTAATGCCGTCCAGTTCAACCCATCCTCACTGAGGAAGAAATGAATCTGCTGTACGTCATATTCCTGGTTTTTCGGCAGACCTTTCGGCACCGAAAAGCACACATAGACATATCCCGCATACGAATCCTCGGACAATCCTTCACGGATAATGAGCGGATAGTTCTTGGTACAGGTTGCGCCGTCTGCCGTCACTTTGGCTGTCAGGTTAAACTTATAATCTCCTTCACCTGCATAAGGCCTTGTGACCTTTAAGATATTGTCTTCTACAACAGCCTTGCCATGCGTTTCCTTGCCGGATGTGCTGTTACTGACACTGTATTCAATCGTTGCGCCTTCCAATCCGGTTACAGATGTAGGAAGGGTCAGGTCTTCCGTCAACAGCTTGTTAATCTCAGACTCCTCAATTACCAGCCCATTTGCAACTGCCTCATCGATATTTCCTGCCGCCTGCACGCGCAGCCCTTCCGCGGGCAATGCACCCACGGTAAGGCTTGCGGTAAGACATACAGCAGATACTATATTTAATATCTTTTTCTTCATATTTGCCTCCTGCTCGATTGCGCCTGTTATTTAATCTTGATCTTCTTTGTGATGGTAACGCCGTTTACCTTCGCGGTAACCGTCACGGTTCCCTTCTTTTTCTTTGCCGTCAGCTTGCCTTTGGAAGTAATCTTCGCCAGTTTCTTTCCCTTCTTATCCAAAGACCATTTTACCTTGCCGGAAAGGCCTTTTACTTTCAGGGTAATGGATTTCTTTCTCTTGAGGCTGCTCTTTCCGCTAATTTCACCAACATTGTAAGTAAACCGTTTGATGACCTGTTTGCCTGCGCAGGAAACTTTGACCGTTACCTTTCCGGTTCCGGACTTCTTCGCGGTCACGACTCCGGTACCCGGATTAACACTCACCGCACCGGTTGCCGTATAGCTTACGGTGCTTCCCAGTGCTTTCATGGTTGCAGTTGGCGTTACCGTTATCTTCGCCGTCTTTCCTTTGGCAAGTTTCGTCTTATCTGTCGATACTGCGGTCTTTGTAACGTCAAGATTTACCTTCACCAATGTCTGGTATTCCATCTCAAATCCGTCATAGACAGCCTTCACCTTTGTGGTAATCCTTGCGTAGCCGACCCTCTTCCCGGCAGTCACAAGCCCGTTTGCATTCACAGATGCAATCGCCGGGTGGCTGGATTCATAGGTAATGGTAACGTCCTCATTTAATTTCAGGGTGTTCGGAAGACGGAATACGGTTGCCGTCTTTGTCGGCTCGATCGTAACCTCCCTGTCCCAGCAGCTATTGGTAATTTTGCTGAACGGATCGCGGTCACCCCTTGCCTCTACCAGTTTATTAATCTCTCTCGTAAGTTTTGTCTCGGCGCTGTCAATTCTTGTCTGTCCTTTGATCTCCTGCGACTGTGCCTCCTGAAGCGCTGTTCTCAGTTTTGCAATGGAATCTGCCGTATAATCCTGTGCGTTGGCAATCTTTTCCTGCGCCGTTGCAATCGCTGTATTCAAGGCTGTCCGGTCTGCTTTCAGCACTTTCACCGCAAACTCCTTCTTTGCCGTCATGGAGCCGGAGGTTACGGTTGCAATCAATTTGGCATCCTTATCTGCCGTCTCGTCATTGTATACCTTGCCGTCCGCTGCAATAAGCCCTTCCGGATTCGAACTCCATGTTACAGGATTTTCCTCAAAAGTATCTGGCAGGGATGCCAGGTCATATTTTATTTCATCTACAGAGGGATTTTTCGTACCAAGGTTATCAGCCGTAAGCTCCATGCCGTTTACCTTTTCCTGGAACGCCTGTTTTACATCTTCTCCCTGTATCTGTTCTGCACTCAGGGCTGCGTTATAAATCTTAAAGGAAGACAGCTTACCCTGGAACAGTCCGTCTGCTGGCCAGAGCGATTTCCCGATATACCCTAAAACAGTCTCCGTGGTATTTGCATCAACGATATCCGTCTGCATACTGTAGCCGGAATCTATACTGTATTCACCGGAATCTCCCTTGATCTGCTCTCCATCCATGTAAAGCGTAACTTTTCCTTCGTCAAATACCATGTCAAGCGTATGGAAAATATCATTTCCCGGCTGTTTTGACGTCGTGAACAATTTTTCATCGGTACTGTTCTTAATTCCACTCCGTATTATACCTGGATTTCCGAAATTCGGAGATACAAACAGATAATTCGTGTTCGTATTTGCGCCAAGGCAGAAGAGCCATGCATTGCCTCCGCAGGATGCGCTCTTAGCAAATCTGGTCTCGATTGTAAATTTCTCAACATCATCAAGGCTGGAAACAATGCCTTTGGGCAGTTCCAGATATGTATTTGCACCGAGGGTCATAACGTCCTCTCCGTCCTGTGCTGCAAAGGAATAGTTCGTTCCCTTAATGGTGGCATCGTTGTTATGGTTGGAAATATCCGTCAGTTTGCCATTATCTGCTGCAGACAGGTCGTATTCTACTGCTACCGTTTCGTCTACCCCTGTTCCGAGAACCCTTACGTTCGTATCTGCCGTCTTCGTTACCATGCCATCTCCCGCGCCGCAGGTTACCGTCGTTGTAACAACGGTTCTTCCCGTCGCTACACCTGTCACGAGTCCGGTATTATTCACTGTTGCAATGCCGGTAGCCGCTCCTGATTTCAGCGCATATCCTATCGTCACATCGCTTTCCTTGATTTCTTCAGGCAGCGTCACCTCGATCTGAGCCGTGCCGGTTCCCGTAATCTTCAGGCTGGGTGTTACCGTGATTCCTTTTTCATCCAGAATTTCTGCTGCACTCTTAACCCATACCTCAGTGATTCCTGTCTTTGTCGTCTGGCCTGCCGTTACGGATGTAACCACCTGCGCCTTGCCGGCGGTTTTCGCCGTAACCTTTCCTGTATTGTCCACAGACGCTACCGCATCATCCGGTGAAACTGCATAGCCTATTGTAACATCCTCTTTGGTAAGTCCGGTCGGAAGTTCTACCTCAACCTGTCCGGTTCCACCTACTGCACAAGTAATGTTTTTCGACACGTTAACAGAATCTACTTCCTGCAAAATTTCCTCCGGTGTTGCCATGACTGTTACGTTCATCTTCGCGGTCTTGGACACCGTTCCGATTGCTGCTGTCGCGGTAATCTCCGCCGTACCCTTTTTCACGCCAGCCACAACACCAGTGTTTGCATCCACGGTTGCAACAGTTGTGTCACTTGACGCATAGGAAACGGTCAGTCCATCCGCTCCTGCCACGCCTGAAGGAAGTACCGCCTCCACTTTCATGGTCTTTCCTGCTAACAGCGTGCCGTCTTCCGGGGATACGGTAATGCCCTTTGCCTCAAGCACTTTGTCCGGGGAGCGGTTGTCTGTGACAGAACCTTCTGTAAATAATTCCGTTACTTCCGCATCGCTTAAGGCCACGTCGTAGACGCTGATGTCGTCATATTTGACCCAGGTATCACCGCCGCCAATCTGCTGCGCGCCAATCAAGATACTGCCTTCTCCGGTTAGCAATGAGCCACCTTCTACCGTAGTTTCTGCTTTCTTCTTGCCTTCCAGATAAACCGTCACTGTATCTCCAGACTGGGTAATTGTAAGCATACGCCAATTATCCTTCCAATATCCGCCAGTGCTTACCCCTATCATTTCGCCTACAACTTTTTCCGTACCAGAATACAGGTATGCTTGTCTATCATTTTTTCCATCTTCAGCTTTTAAGGTAACATACTTTTCTGGTGTTCCAAGTGATATGAATGGAAATTTCTTGCCATCCTTCGCATTCAATGTATTATACTCACTCCATGTCCACAGAGAAACCGTATAGTCCGTAAGGTTTTTCTGCGGAAGTTTCAGACAATGAGCAGCGTCTACCGCTGTACTAAACGACTTATCGCTCTTATGCCCTCCATCCGCTACATTGAAGTCTCCAGTGTAATCTTGAAGGTCTCCTGTAACCTTCTTGATATCCTGATAATTCTCCACCGTCTCGAAATCATACTTCGCCACCGGCTCGAGCTTTCCGGCAGCTGCATCTGCGGTAGCCACATTTCCTGTAAATACAGTCGTAACTACCATTGCGCAAGCAAGTATTTTGCTCACAATTTTCTTATACCTCATCTTTTTCTCCTTTCTTCACTAAATTCCCTTTCCTTTTAAACCTTCCTTCTCCTTTCTTTTGCAGGATTTCCCGCATTTATTTCATATTTTAATAGCAAAATGCCAAATAATATGCAATAAATATCCTTACGCCTCCAAAAATTCACAGAACACATAATTACTCACTGCGATTCCCGATTCCGTAAGGGATACCCTGTTTTCCTGCAATTGTAAAAGCCCCTGATGCCGCAATTTCTGCAGGATATGTCCATAAACACTCTCTATCGTTACACCAAACATTTCCTCAAATCGGTCTCTGGAAATTCCTTCCGTCATCCGAAGCCCGAGGAACATGAATTCTTCCATCCGCTGCCGCTTATCCAGATAAATAATATCCGATTCCCCTTCCAGAACAGCCTGCGCTCCCTCCGGTTCAAAAGCCCCCTCCAGGATATCCGAGAGGTTTACAAAATCTCCGTTCAGATACATATCGAGGTCTTTTGTATTGGAAAACCATACGTGTTCCAAAAAAGAAGAACTCCCAAGGCCAAGCCCCAGATACGGCGTCAATGTCCAATAACCGATATTGTGGCGGCATTCCCTGCCCGGCAGGGCGTAGTTGGATATTTCATATCTTAAGTATCCCCGGGTCTCCAATATTTCCCGGGTCATCTCATACATCTCCCGCTCGCACTCCTCCGTGGGCAGCATGAGCGGCGTTCCCCCACGCTCCCTGCGCAGTTCGTCCTCTCCATACCACTCATAAAAAGGCGTGCCCTCTTCCACAATCAGACTGTAGGCGGAAATATGTTCCGGCTGCAGCTCTGTAACCTTCTTAAGCGTATGCGCCCAGTCCGCAGGCGTCTGTCCGGGCAATGCAGACATCAGGTCCACATTGATATTGTTAAACTCTTTCTTCCTTGCCAGATCAAAACTCTCAAGGAAATCTCTGTAAGTATGGATCCTTCCAAGCCGTTGTAAATGCCTGTCATCCACAGACTGCAATCCAAGGCTTAAACGGTTGATGCCTGCGGATTTATAAAAGGACAGCTTCTCTCCCGTCAAAGTCCCGGGATTACATTCCAGCGTAATCTCCGCGTCCTTTTTCAGTCGAAACCCCTTCTGCACGGCCTCCATAATCTGCAGCACCTGCACGCCGGCAAGCAGGGACGGCGTTCCGCCCCCTATAAATACAGATAAGACCTGATAATCGCGGCAGAATATGCCCTGCTGCCTGATTTCTTCCAGTAACCTGTGTACGTAACTCCCGTACACATCCGCCCCGGCAGGCATGGACAGAAAATCACAATAATTGCATTTCCTCACACAAAATGGAATATGAATATATAATTCCAATGCTTTCTCTGCTTCCATCTATTTATCATCCAGTTTGAGGACGCTCATAAACGCCTTCTGCGGAATTTCTACACTGCCAATCTGGCGCATCCGTTTCTTGCCCTCTTTCTGTTTCTCCAGAAGCTTGCGTTTTCTGGTAATATCGCCGCCGTAACACTTGGCAAGCACATCTTTGCGCATTGCCTTTACGGTCTCACGCGCAATTACCTTGCTGCCGATTGCCGCCTGAATGGGGATCTCAAACAGATGCCGCGGAATTTCTTCTTTGAGTTTCTCGCACATTTTCCTGCCGCGTTCATAAGCCGTTCCACTGTGGACAATAAAGGACAATGCATCCACTTCCTCACGGTTGATCAAGATGTCCAGCTTGACAAGCTCGGAACGGGCATACCCCTTCATCTCGTAATCAAACGAAGCGTAGCCTCTGGAACGCGATTTCAAAGCGTCGAAGAAATCGTAAATGATTTCATTCAACGGCAGCTCATATTTAATTAACGCGCGCGTCTCTTCCATATATTCCATGCTCACATAGATGCCGCGGCGTTCCTGGCATAAATCCATGATTGCGCCGATATATTCGCTGGTAACCATAATCTCCGCATTTACCATCGGCTCTTCCATATAATCAATCTCCGCCGGATCCGGCAGGTTGGACGGATTCGTCAGCTCAATCATCTCTCCATTAGTCTTGTATACCCGGTAGATAACGCCCGGCGCCGTCGTCACGAGATCCAGGCTGTATTCCCGCTCCAGACGCTCCTGAATGATCTCCAGGTGCAAAAGGCCAAGAAAGCCGCACCGGAATCCGAAACCAAGCGCAATCGACGTCTCCGGCTCAAACTGCAAAGCGGCGTCATTTAACTGTAATTTCTCAAGCGCATCCCGCAAATCGGGATATTTGGCGCCATCTGCCGGATACATGCCGCAGTAAACCATGGGATTTACCTTCTTATACCCCGGAAGCGGCTCCTTGCAGGGATTGGCCGCGTCCGTCACGGTATCGCCCACCTGCGTGTCGCGCACGTTCTTAAGGCTTGCCGTGATATAGCCAACCATCCCTGCACTGAGCTCCTCACAGGGGATAAACTGTCCTGCCCCAAAGTACCCGACTTCCACAACGTCTGCCGTCGCGCCTGTCGCCATCATCCTGATCGTTGTTCCCACGCGAACCGTTCCCTCTTTCATCCGGCAAAACACGATTACGCCCTTGTAGGAATCATAAAGGGAATCAAAAATCAACGCCTGCATGGGATTGTCCGGGCTCCCGCCAGGCGCCGGTATTTTCGTTACAATCTGTTCCAGGACATCCTCAATATTCAGGCCTGTCTTTGCTGAAATTCTGGGGGCGTCCTGCGCCTCCAGCCCGATGATGTCCTCAATCTCTTCTATCACGCGTTCCGGCTCTGCACTGGGCAGGTCAATTTTATTGATAACCGGAAACACGTCCAGATCATGGTCGAGCGCCAGATAAACGTTCGCAAGCGTCTGCGCCTCAATTCCCTGCGCCGCGTCCACGACAAGAACAGCCCCGTCACATGCTGCGAGGCTGCGCGAAACTTCATAATTAAAATCCACATGTCCCGGGGTATCAATGAGGTTAAAGATATATTCCTCGCCATCCTTCGCCTTATATACGATACGGACGGCCTGTGCCTTAATCGTGATTCCACGTTCCCGTTCCAGTTCCATGTTATCCAGAACCTGCGCCTGCATCTCCCGGCTGGTAAGCAGCCCCGTCTTCTCGATAATGCGGTCGGCAAGGGTGGATTTCCCATGATCTATATGTGCAATGATACAAAAATTTCTGATTTTACTCTGGTCTATTGTTTCCATATGTCCCTCCTTCGGTCAATCTACTTTAGGGCTATATCCAGGAAACCTAAGGCATCCTCCCACTTCGTGGGTCCCTCCTTAGGTTATATTACCACAAAACATAGTGGTTTGTCCATTACCAACCCACTATATTTGTCTATCCTTCGTATTAGTTCCGCCAGTTTGTTACCATGTTTCCTCACTTCCCGCTGTACCTAACGATCAAAAGCTCCACTGCCATGCGGTCATTCAGGATGCCTGTTTTTACATCCTCTTCCGTCTGCACGCAATCTGCCACAGCCTCTTTTAACTGGTCGGTCTTAAACCTCCCTGCCTGCGCGGCATTCTTACGCACGGCAAACTCCGGAATTTTCGCTTTGGAGGCGATAAATTTATTGTCATAGCCCTGCCGTTTCAAATCCTTTACCTGAAGGAGAATCTGGAACTGCCTGGCAATCAGAAACAGAATCCGCATCGGTGGCTCCTTTAAGGCCAGCAGGTCATAGTAAAGCTCCAATGCCTGTTTCTGCTTCTTTTCGGCAATTTTATCTACCATTTCAAATATTTTTCCCGTCGTCTGCCCGACACAGACCGCCTCCACATCTTCCTCTGAAATCACTTCCCGCTCCAGGGTATAGCAGAACAGCTTTTCCAGCTCCCTGTCAATATATTCCATATCATCCCCGGTCTTTTCCAGAAAAAGCTGCAAGACCGGCTGTGTAATTTTCTTGTTCTCACGTTTCAGCCGCGACAAAATCCAGCGCGTCAATATTTCCTGTCCCTGCCGCGGAAATTCGACCACGCGCCCCGCATTCCTGACCGCTTTATACATCTTGCTCCGCTTATCAACCTCATCCTCTACAAACACGAAACAGGTCGTCTTAGCAATATGCTTCATATAATCTGCAAGCTCTTCACAGGAAGCCTTGAACACGCCGCTGTTTTCCACGAAAATCAGCCTCCGCTCCGCGAAAAAAGGCAAAGTCTCCGCCAAATCTATCATCTCGCCGGGATTTACATTCTTCCCCTCGTAATATGAGGCATTCATCGTATCATCCGATTTTACCAATGCCTGACGTAATTTCTGTCCATACTGCCTCTTTAAATACGATTCCTCCCCGTACAAAAGATACACCGATTGGAAACTTCCCGATTTGATATCTTCATCTATGCTTTTCATCTCGAATCCTCCATACCATCATCTTATACTCTCAGGGAAAATATGTCCAGACCAAAACGCCCTCTTCCTCCGGCTGTATGCAAATCTGCCCCTGTTTCATCGTAAGAAACAGATTGCCGCCTGTTTCCCGCATCCGATTCACGGCCTCCCTGCCGGGATGTCCGTAAGAATTCTTCTCTGCACAGGAAATTACGGTTATTTCCGGAGACAGCATCTCCAATAATTCCCCGCTGTTAGAATAGTCGGAACCGTGGTGGGCAGCCTTGTAAAAGTCCACATTTTCCACGCCATAGCGCGCCAAACGTCCGGATTCCAGCAATTCCTGCTCCTGCCGGGCGCCGATATCACCGGTAAACACCCCGGTAAATTCCCCATGCTCCAATACGAAAGACAGGGAAGACGCATTGCGCTCTGTACCTTCCACATCCGGCGCAAGTACCGTAAATACCGTATTTCCAGAGCCAAATTTCATTCCCGGCGACACATACAATATCTCACAGCCCGCCGTTTTCGCCGTTTGCAGCAATTCCTCCATCGCTGCATCCCTTACCATATGTTCTGCAAGAATTAAAGTCTCCACCGGATATCCCTGCTGCAGCAGTTCCAGCAATCCGCTGATATGATCCGCGTCCGCATGGCTGACAATCCAGCCTTTGACAGAACGAATCCCGCGCGATTTCAAAAAGGGCAGGATCCGGTATTCTCCCACCTGCTTTACATCGCTGCTCCCTCCATCGACAAAGAAATGTTCTCCATCTTCATTTTGAATCATAATGCCATCCCCCTGTCCGACATCCAGAACATCAATCTCAAACCGGGCATTTTCCCGGACAAACAGCAAACAGGCGAGCATCAGCACAATTCCCGCCAGATAGCGTTTCTTCTTCCTGCGCCAGACCAAAAACAGGCAAATGCCAAGAATTCCATAATACGCCAATACCAGCTCCAGAGACGGTTTCCCGGCAATAAAATTTGCCCACGGCAGTTTTCCGGAGATGGTACAGATCGCCTCATTGAAATCAAGCAGCCATCCGGCAGGCGTCAGCAGAGCCGCGGACATACCCGGATACAAAATCCCCAGCAACCCGCCCAGAAATCCCAGGAACAGCAAAATTCCCATAAACGGGAGGATGCAGGCATTGACCGGAATGCTGTAGGTCGGAATTTCATAGTAGAAATATACGGTAAGCGGCAGCGTCGCAAGCTGGATGCAGGCGCTTGCGCACATGATGCCGCACACCTTCCGACCTGCCCACTGCAGTCCCCCGCTTTTCTTCTGCTTTTCTCCTTTCTTCCGTCCTTTCCCTCTCTTTAGCCCTTCCTTTTTCTTCCGTTCCCCCTCCTGCGCCTTTTGTGCCCGCTGCACAATCTTCCACACCACAACCACGCCGAATACTGCTCCATAGGAAAACAGAAACCCGGCGTATTCCATCAGAAAAGGATTCTGCCAGAGCTGAACTGCTGCACTCACCGCTAACGCCGTCACAGAATCATAGCTGTACCCCAGAACCTGCGCCGTCATCATGAGAAGAAACATCCCCACCGCGCGCACAGTGGACACTTCCATCCCTGAAAAGACGCAAAAACTGCACACCATGACGGATGCAAGGATGGCGCTGCATTTTGGGCGACAGCCAATCCACTGCAAAAAACGCAGCAAGCCCATGCCAAGAATCGAAACGTGCAGCCCGGAAATTGCTAAAATGTGGGAGATTCCCGCGTCTTGGTACAACGCTTTCGTCTCCGGCGCAAGCAGTGACTTTTCCCCAAGCGTCATATCCGCCATCACCCCTGCGTCCGTGTCATCCAGCGCATCCACAAACACCTTCTTCATTCTGGCGCGTAACCTGCCCAGAAACACGGCATATTTATTTTCCTGCTGTGAAACCAGCGTCTCGGATTCTGCATAAACCCGAAATTCCCATTTTCTGCTCTGCTGATATTGTTTCTGATTGAAATTCCCTTCATTGCGGGATACTGGAAACGGCGCATACCGTCCGGTCGCTTTTAAAACATTGCCCGGCTGATACTGACCGTTAGAACTGTAAATAAGAATCCCATGGCACGGATAACTCCTGCCCTCCACAAACACATGGGTTTCCCTGAGATAATAGATAAATTGTTTCTTTTCAGATGTCTGTTTCTTTTCAAATGCCTGTTTCCCGGAAATGGCTCCCTTGCCCTGCGAATGCTGCCTTTGCGCATCCGATTCCTCTTTCCGCAAAACCTGCCCCGCAACGGTAATGTTATCGCCATCGGCAAGAACATTTTCCAGCCTGTCCCGGATCCCCTGCTGTTTTTGCATATGAATAAATGATGCTGTAAATAACGCCATACACACGACCACCCTTGCCAAAACAGCATAAAGGATACACATCTTCTGACGCTGTCCACGCTCCCTGGGCTTATCGGGATCAGGCGCCGGAAGATGCCACAATGCTGCCGCCACAAAAATGAGCAGCATCATAAACAATGCCAGAAACCACCATTTGCCGGCTCTTGCATACAAATATCCAAGCACCAGCGACAGGCACAGGCATACCATATTTCTTTTTATCAATCACGACCTCCCGCTGCGTCTACAATCTGCTCCTGCCCCTCTTCTATCTGTTTCTCCTGTGTCTGCGCATGTTCGTCCATATAATCCAGGTTCCGCTCGTACATGGTGTTCAAATCTAATTTTTCCCGATAAACGATGTTGCTGTCCCCATTGACGGAAATCTGAACCTTGTTGACATTGGTAAGCTCTGTCAGGGAATTGACAATGGAGTAAATCACTACCGGTTCCGTGATCTCATAATTCTGGTTTAAAAATCCTTCGTCCAGATTCACGAAACACACGCCGTCCAGCACAGATACATTTACAAGTTTCGTCCCGTCCGGAACTGCCGAACGCCCTTCCTCATCCTGCGGTCCTTTCAGCAACTGCTCCATCACAAGCTTTTCCAGGGAAATGTTGCTGCTGTAGTGGATTTCCTGCACTTTCTGTATCAGCGCATTTCCCTCTGAATTTGAAAAATACAGGGTAATGCTCGCCGTCTGAATCGAATTAATCTGCTCGCCCGGATTCTCAATGAAACTCTCCTCCGTCATCAGTCCAATCGGCTTACCTTCATCATCCACAAGCGGCGCATCTCCTACATAGAAAGAAATGCAATCCACACCTTCCACCTGAATCAACGTCCTCACAATCGCGGCCCGGCACAACACTTCCTCAAGATTATCCATCTCGAGATAAGCGCCGTTAAAATAAAGATACAGCTGACCTTCCTCCAAAATCCAGGAATCCAGCCTTACCCTCTCAGGAATGGGACACCGGTAATCAAGGTTATCCGTCGGCAAAAACAGCCTTTCCAGAAAATCCCGGATCATGTCGTCGGTCTCTTCCTCCTGCATCTCACAGCCTACGGCGATTGTTTTCGTCTTATCATTATTCAGATAATAAACTTTGTATTTCGAATCGTCCTCCTGGTCATTCCCACAGCCTGCAAACAAAACTGCCAGCAGCAACAGGACAATCAGGAGCCGGCATCGCTTTGCTGTCCTCATGTCATTCCTCCAATATAATTCAAAGGTATGCGCACGGTAAATACCGTACCTTCCCCCTCCTTGCTATGCGCCTTAATCGCGCCCCTGTGCATCAGCACGGCATTACGCGTAATGGCAAGCCCCAGTCCGGTTCCGCCAATCTCTTTCGAATGCGATTTGTCCACACGGAAAAAACGCTCGTAAATATGCTCTAAATACTCCTCCGGAATTCCAATACCGGAATCCTCCACGCGCACAAAGAAATATTTGTGGTCTGCGTTGAGGGATACGTGTACCCATCCATCTTTCTTGTTGTACTTAATCGCGTTCTCCACCAGGTTATTGAGCGCAAGGGACAGTTTCACCTCGTCAATTTCAGCGCTGACGGGGCGAAAACTCTCAAGCACAAGTTCTATATTCTGTTTCTCCGCAATGGGGCGCAGGCGTTTCATAATCATTTCCAGCAAATCATTGATATTTACCAGTGAGATATTCAATTCGCCTGCCGCCTTATTCATCTTCACCAGAGACAGCAGGTCATTGATAATCTTATTCTCCCGCTCAATCTCTTCTGCAATATCCCCCATGAAATCCTTATACAATTCTACCGGAACGTCATCCTGGTCAAGCAGGGAATCCGCCAGCACCTTCATGGAGGTCAGCGGAGTCTTTAACTCATGGGATACGTTGGATACAAATTCCTGCCTCGAATTGTCAATCGCCCGTATTCGTCCCAACATCTCATTAAACGCATCCGAAATCGCCTCTGTCTCCGTATAATCGGAAATCATCAGCTCCTCTTCTTCGTCTTCCGCCTGAATCTCCTCCAGGGATTTCGTCATCTTCTTAAACGGGCGTACCAGATGGTGCGCCCAGAAAAGCGCGATGGCAAGAATGACTATCGCATTCACCATCTCAATAATCTGGATATTCTTCTTAATATAGTCGTAGTTCATCATGATACTGTCCGTGGACACGCTGACAAGCATCACGCCTATGGATTCCTGCGTATCCGTATTCTTCAGCGGAACCGCCAGCTCAATATAGCGGCTCTCCTGGTCATACTTGCTGATATCCTCGCCCTTAAAGCTCCTGACTACTTCCTCGGAAATAATTGTTTTGCCTGTATCCAGCCCATACGTGTCCTTTACAATCTGGAAATGGCTGTTGATAATCATAACTCTGCCATCATAAATATTGGTCATCTGCTCCAACTGGGAATTGATGATCTCCTGTGATACATCCGCCATGTAATTATAGGTAACCACCTGATTCGCCAGTATCTTCGTCTGGCTCGAAATATCAATACTGCGGTTAGAAACAGCGCGGTTCTCATAAGTCATAAGAACGCCGGTGCGCAATATGATATTCGGAAGGATCCCGATCATTGCAATAAGCAAGAACAGCCTGAATTTCAGGCTGTGAATAAACTTTAACTTCTTCATCTCTTTCTCCGCTGTTTCCTGATGCTAGCCTCCGTAATAGTAACCGACGCCCCATTTTGTATGCACGTATTTGGGGTCGCTCGGACTGACCTCGATCTTCTCCCTCAGACGCCTGACATGCACATCCACAGTACGGACATCCCCCGGATACTCGGAGCCCCATACCAGATTCAGCAATTTCTCCCTGCTGTATACCTTATTCGGATTCAACACCAGAATCGCCAGCAAGTCAAATTCCCGCGCCGTAACGTTGATTTCCTTCCCCAGAATAAACAGGCGGCGGCTCTCGCAGTCCAGACGCAAATCTCCGTTTTCGACAATCTTGACATTCTCCTCTTTGCGTGCATTGGGGGAAGTCCTGCGCATAATTGCTTTAATGCGTGCCTTAACCTCCAAAATGTTAAACGGTTTCGTAATATAATCGTCTGCACCGTATTCAAGGCCCAGAATTTTGTCCATATCGTCTCCCTTTGCAGTCAGCATGACAACCGGCACCGAGGAAAATTCCCGAATCTGCTGGCACACCTCAAAGCCGTCCATTCTGGGCAGCATAATATCCAGAAGGATCATATCATAAGTGTTCTCTGTCGCAAGCCGGAGCGCTTCCTCGCCATCATAGGCGCAATCCACTTCCATTCCGTCCTGCTCCAGACTGAAACGAATTCCTTTCACTATCAACTTCTCATCATCGACTACAAGAACCTTTTTCGCCATCATTTCACCTCATTGAACCCTGACGCAGTCTTCTACTTTAGAAAACACGCCCTCTTTGATTCCTTCTATTTTCATCAAATCTTCAATCTGTGCAAAACCGCCGTTCTCTTCACGCCATGCCAGAATGCGTTCTGCCTTCGCGGCTCCGATACCCGGCAGCTGCATAAGCTCTTCCTTTGTGGCAGTGTTAAGATTCACCCTGCCATCATCCTGTGACTGATTCTGTCCTGCGGAAATATTCTCTTCCTCCGCTGCCTGTGCAGCCTCCTCCGCCGTCAACACGCGAATCATCTCTCCATCCGCAAGCGGCTTTGCCTGATTTAAGGACTGTACATCCGCCTCTTTGCTTACGCCACCGGCAAGTTCTATCGCCTCAAACACCCGGCTGCCTTCCGGCAGCGCATAGACGCCCGGCTCATTCACCGCTCCCGACACCTGAACATAAATCAGGGGCTTCTGTACCCCGGTATGCCCTGTTGCCTGCCCTGTGCCACCCGCATCCTCCGTCACAGGATCCAGATCTTCTTTTGTCTTCTCCTCCGGCACATCGGGCAAAAGCAGTTCCTCTCCCCGCATTTCTCTCCCCGCGCATCCTGCGGCCAGGAGAACGAACATTAAAATAAATATGAATTTTCTTTTATCTTTCAAACCTTTCCCACCTTTCCTCTACGTTGAGGATGAGAAAAGCCTTATTCACGAATCCCTTATATTGTATCGAAATTTTCTGATTATGACAAGAGGAATTTTTTATGAACAAAATCTGAACAAAATAAAAACATTCTTGACAATTGTTTCAAAAAGAGTTATTGTTCTATTTAGATAGTACAATAATACATTATAGGAAACGAGGTGATTAGATGCCATGGAACCTGGATTCAGACCGTCCGATCTTTATCCAAATCATTGAAAAAATCCAGATGGACATTATTTCTGGCCAATACGCTCCGGGAGACAAACTGCCTTCTGTCCGTGAACTCGCCATGCAGGCGTCCGTAAATCCAAACACGATGCAGAAAGCGCTATCCGAGCTGGAACGAACCGGACTGGTCTATGCAAAGAGAACCAGCGGACGATACATTACGGAGGACACCACCATGATTACAAACCTGAAGACAACACTCGCCAAAGACATTGTAGCTCAATTTTTAGATAACATGCAAAGACTGGGAATACAGGAAGAGGATGTTATTTCCCTCATTTCTGAATATATTGAAGGAGACAAACATGACACTGTTAGAATGTAAGAACCTTACTAAAAATTATGGAAACCACACTGCACTCTCTGACGTCAGTTTCCAGATTGATGCCGGACACATTATCGGCCTTCTGGGCCCCAACGGAAGCGGCAAGACCACATTGATGAAACTGATTGCCGGACTGCTGGGCGCAACCTCAGGCAGCATATATGTCAGGGAAGAACCTGTCGGACCCGGGAGCAAAAACATCATTTCCTATCTTCCCGACCACAGTTACCTGGATGGGAACATGCGCGTACAGGATATTATAGATTTTTTTGCAGACTTTTATGAGGATTTCGATTCCCTGCGCGCCTATGATATGATGGCAAAATTACAGATCAATCCCCGGCAGAAATTAAAGACATTGTCCAAGGGCACACAGGAAAAAGTACAGCTCATTCTGGTGATGAGCCGCCACGCAAGCCTGTACATTCTGGACGAGCCGCTCGCAGGCGTGGATCCTGCCGCAAGGGATTATATCCTGGATACGATTTTATCAAACTACGATGAAAATGCCTCCATCCTGATTTCCACGCATCTGATATCCGATATCGAAAACATTCTGGATGAGGTAATTTTTATTCAGGACGGCACACTGCACACGCACGCTTCGGTGGACGAACTGCGTGAACGCGACAACAAATCCATCGACACTATCTTCCGGGAGGTATTCAAATGTTAAAGAAATTGTTAAAATATGAGTGGAAAGACACGCGCAGGCTGCTGCTGCCCATCAACCTTGCCATCGTCGTGTTTACACTAGTCGGATGCGTCATGTTAAATACGAATTTGTTTGATACGGAACTGGGAGTTGTGCTGGCTCTTTGCTTAACGCTCTTTTATACATTGACTATCCTTGTCTTTTCCAGCATCACAACCATTTACATTTACGTGCGTTTTTACAAAAACCTCTACACAAGGGAAGGATATCTGATGCACACATTGCCGGTCACGGCAACCGAGCTGTTTCATTCCAAACTCATCGTGGGATGTTTCTGGTCCGCCCTGAACGCGGCACTCACGATCTCATCCTTTATGGCATTAGGTGCAGCCGCAGGATTCCATGCAGCAGCCACAGAAATGCCAGATGAGCTATCTTCCTTAGACCTTCCCTCTTCCATTGCTGAGATTTTCGGCTACCCTTTGCCATTCTTACTGCTATGGATGCTGCTTTTGATGATTGCAAGCGCAATCTTTTCCGTATTGATGGAATACCTGAGCGTTTTACTGGGACAGCAGATGAAGACCAACAAGCTTGCAGCGTCCCTCGTAATCTATTTTGGCATATACCTGGTAATACAGATTGTCACATCAATTGGCGCCATGCTGCCCAGTTTCTTTTTCACAGAGGAGGCCCTGGAAACGGAAGTATTGTTTTCTATGGTGTCACAGATACTGCGAATATTATTCCCGTCCATGTCGCTCTTCTATCTGGTACTCGGCATCATATTCTATCTCATATGCCGAAAACTGTTGAAACGCAGCGTCAATCTGGACTGATTGCACCGAAATGGTCAGGAAAAGCAGAGAATCTTTGTAAGAGGATTCCTGCTTTTCTCTGTTTTCAGAAATATTTTATATCAGAAACTTCCCTGAAATTTTCATTATATGTTAAATATTATATTCTTCATACAATTTCTTCTGATACGTTTCATCTTCTACACTTCTGAGAAGGTCGTCTATGCGGTTCTCTTTTAGCAGTTTTTTATTCAATTGGTTCAGGCGTTCCTTCCCCTCTTCCACCCCTGTTCTATGTCCTTCTTCCATCCCTGTTTTATGTCCTTCTTCCATCCCTGCTTTATGTCCTTCTTCCATTCCCATTCTATACGACAGTTCCTTCTCATTCCTGATATGTTTTTCTTCATCGTATTCAAAGATGCTCATCGCTATCGCCTCCGCCCGGTTCTTCAACAGGAACTCTGCAAGGATCCCATTCTGGATGCAGTAGCACACTGCCTCCTCCACTGCCTGTGGCAGCTCCTTATCCTTCGCACGTTCCCTGACCTGTTCCACATACTGCGCATATTCCTTCAGCGTCTGGCACGCCTCCATCAGCCCCGGGTTGCTCCCCGCATTGATGTTGTA
>CAJUOE010000250.1 GCA_910587895.1 uncultured Lachnospiraceae bacterium | reverse complement strand
TATTATTGAAAGTGGTTGGGGGCAATCTGCTTTAACTACTCAAGGTCATAACTTGTTTGGAATCAAGGGTTCTTATAATGGACAATCATTTGCGATGCCAGTATTTTCTGCCGTTTGATTGGATAGGAAAACATCAGGTTCATGGTCTTGTTCTTATATGCGCTTACAATAAAGGATGCCAACATAACGCTGGTGTAAACAAGAAACGCCATACTGGTAAACAGTTCAATGGGCGCGGAAATGACGTCCGTTCCCGGCGCGGCGTCCAGGGTGCCATCCGGGTCTGCTGCAATTCCCAGGAATGCTAATGCAAACACAAACGCTCCCAGCAAAACCGCCGTGATAAGCGCCCCCATGATATATTTTCCAATATTGTTCTTTTTCCATTCCAGCCTGATTAACTTTAACATGATTTCTCCACCTCCGCTGTCATTTTCAAAAAATAATCCTCCAGGTTTTCCGCATGTTGATGGATGGAGACAACTGCAACGCCATTTTGAACCAATTCTTTTGATACCTTCTGTGTCGCAATTCCCCGCTCATAAATGCGGATTTTGGAATCTCCAGCCACCTTAAAATTACTTAACTGCATTTTTTCAGCCAGCACATAGGCGGCTTTTGCCGTATCTTCCACAACGAGTTCAATATAATCTGTATTCATCTCTGCAATTTCCTGCATGGAAACTTCTTTCATCACCTTCCCATGGTTGATAACTCCGACTGTATCTGCAATGCTCTCAATTTCAGAAAGAAGATGGCTGGAAATCATGAACGTCATGCCATATTCGCTGCAAAGCATCCGAAATAAGTCCCTGATCTGTTTCATCCCCGCAGGGTCTAAGCCATTTGTCGGCTCGTCAAGGAGCACAAACTCCGGCCTGCACAGTATTGCCCGGGCAATCCCCAGGCGCTGTTTCATTCCCAGAGAATAGCTTTTTACAGCCTTTCCTGCCGCCTCAGACAGCCCCAACATTTTAAGCGTCTCCTCCACGCTGCCCTTGTTGTAATAGCCCATGTACTCACAATGCAGCTGCAGGTTTTCTTTGCCGCTCATTTGTTCGTAAAAAGTGGGAAATTCAATGATGCTCCCCATGCGCTTCAACACCTCATACGACGCATGATCCAATGGGTTTCCAAACAATTCAACCACACCCCCAGTCGGTTTCCAGAGGTTTGCCACCATCTTCATCACCGTCGTCTTTCCTGCTCCATTCGGCCCCAGAAACCCGTATATCTCACCTTGCCTTACATGGATATTTACATCCGTAACCAGCTCCCTTCCACCTATGCTCTTGCTCAGATGGCTCGTTTGCAATATATAAGACATTTTTCCTCCTTTCTTCACTGACGCCCATTTCAGGAACGCCGCACTCTGTCCAGATGTTTGTTACAAATACCATTATAAAGACAAAGATTTTCAAAACTCTTGCATAATTCTTACGAATTTCTTTCGCCTGATATTTAAAAGCTTATTTTTTCAGTTTAACCGTAAAAGTTGTTTTCACATTTGGCATACTGTTTAAAAGGATGTCCCCGCCCAGGCTATTTGCAAGATTCTTCGCAATTGTCAATCCCAGCCCATTTCCCTGAATCTCCCGGTTCCTGGAATCCTCCATGGTGTACAGGCGGTCAAAAACATTCGCCGTATATTCCGGCTTAATTCCTTTTCCTTTATCAACCACATCAATGTACACACTGTTTTTATCCTCACGCAGAAAAATCCCCAGATATTTTCCATCGGAACCATAACGTATGACATTGGATAATAAATTGTATAAAATCCTTTGCAGCGCATCCTTATCTCCCTGCACAAACAGAGGAGTTTCCGGAATATCCAATACAACCTCAAATTCTTTCTGCAATAAAATCTCATAAAACTCCAGAACGTTTTCCCTGCATACCTCGCTGATATTGATTTTACACAGGTTTACGTCCATATCGCCGGATTCTAATTTCGCCAGTGTAAAAAACTGATTGATCAGGTTCATCACCTGTTTCGCTTTTATCTCTACTTTTTCAAGCATTTCATCCTCACCATTCTTAAGGCGCATAATCTCCAGATATCCCAATATCACGGTCAATGGCGTCTTTATGTCATGGGAAATGTTCGCCAGCATTTTTTTCGAGGACATTTGCTCCCTTTTAAACTGCGCTTTCATTTTCTGGCTTTCTACCAATAAGCAATTAATCTGTTTCCCTAAATCCATCAGGACCGGGTTGTCCGTAAATACCATTATTTTCTCACCGCTGCCTGTCCCTGAAATTTCCTCCAGCTTTTCATTGATCTGCCTGAGCTTTGCCTGGATGCCTCTGCGAAAGGCAAACCGCTGGTATATCACCACAAGGAGCAAAGATAAAATAATAACAACCAGAAAAAAAATCATTGTGTTCTCACTCATCCTTCATCTCCCCCAGCTTATAGCCAATCCCCCAAACCGTAACGATATATTTCGGCTCCCGGGGATTATCTTCGATCTTATTCCGCAATCTGCTGATATGGACATTTACCGCATTTTCATCGCCATAATAAGCATCGTTCCAAACCTGGGAATACATTTGCTCTTTGGTATATACTTTCGTGGGATTTTTTAACAGTAGTTTTAATATTTCGAATTCTTTTGAGGTAAGTTCGATTCTGCCGCCATTTTTTGTCACCGAATAGTCATCCAGGTTCATGGCCAGATTTCCTTTTTTAAGAATAGGATGCTGATCAGAAACACCTGTAACATATTGTGTATTTCTGCGAATATTCGCTTTAATCCGTGCCAATACTTCCGTAACAGAAAACGGCTTTGTTATGTAATCATCCGCACCCAGCCCCAATCCCAGCGTCTTATCGGAATCGCTGTCTTTGGCTGATACAATAATAATCGGAACGGTATCGTTTTCCCTGATTTTTCTCATTACCTTCATACCGTTCATTTCCGGTATCATCAAATCAAGCAAAACCAGGCTGAATTTATCCGCAAAAAACTTTTCACAAGCGCTCTTGCCATCAAATGCCGTTACCACCTCATAACTTTCCGTCATCAGAAAATTTTCCAGCATTGCGCTGATCTCCCTATCATCCTCAACCAGTAAAATCTTATTCATGACAAAACCTCCTGTAAAAAAATCCGTATATTCCTGTATAGCAGAAAAACTGCATTTAAATTCAAATTCCAGACCCAAAATGACTTGCAGATAAAAGACTCAAACCTTATAATAGTATCATCTGCACCGAAGGAGGAAACAATTATGAGAAAACGCGAAAGAGAACTCACAGACCCCGCAGAAATCCAGTCCATACTGGACGCCTGCAAAATCCTGCACCTCGGTTTAAGCGACGAGGGACAGCCCTATGTCGTGCCCTTAAATTATGGCTATATTCTGGAAAACGGCAAGTTGACCTTTTACCTGCACGGGGCGAACGAAGGATATAAATTTGACGTCATCCGCAAGAATCCCAGAATCTCATTCGCCATGGAATGCGACGCGATCCCATTTGAAGGAAAGGTTGCGTGCCAGTATGGCATGTCTTACAGAAGTCTTATGGGCATGGGAACGGCTGAGATTATCACAGATACCGAAGAAAAAGCATATGGCCTGTCCGTCCTTATGAAATGCCAGACAGGCAAAGATTTTACATTCAATGAACAGCTTGTATCTATCGTAAATGTCATCAAAATTACCGTGGAACAATATTCTGCCAAGAAACGTCCGCTGCCGGGTACTGTTTCGCCGGAGTGACGGCTCCGCCAAAACAGCACGGCATTGGCTTCCTGCGGCTCAGACAGCCATGATGATTCCGCCGTCGCTGGCGTACAGGCTGCTGATACCCGCGGTATCAATCACAAACACTTCCTTAAACTTTCCAATTTCACGCACTTTTTTTGCCGCTGCCTGCGCGCGTTTTGCAGCGTTGCAGTGAGAGATGGCAAATATTTTTTCGTGCGGATTTTTGGTTTTTTCCACCAGATCTGAAATCATCTTATCAATCGCGCGCGCCATGCCTCTGGCCTGGCCAAGCTGACAAATCGTCCCTTCCGGCGTAGCTCCCATCACCGGTTTAATGTTGAGGGCGCTCGCCACAAACGCCTTGATATTGCTGAGTCTTCCGTTCTTCCTGAGCGCCTCTAACGATTCCAGCACAAAAGAGGTATTCATACCCTCAATGAACGCATCTACCTTTGCAACGACGTCTTCGAATGCAAGCCCTGCCTCTTCATACTCCTGAATCTTCATGGCAATCAATGTCTGCCCGACGGACGCTGATTTCGAATCAAACACATGGATATCCTTTGCCCCCTTCTCCTCCAGATACAGTTTCCTGCCAAGCTGCGCGCTGTTATACGAACCACTAAGCTGGGAAGAAAGCGTTACGATATAGATATGCTCCTCCTCACCGTCATACGCCTGCACATACTGCTCCGGAGACGGACAGGTTGATTTCGGACAATTCGGGCTCTCTGCCATACGCCTTAAAAAATCTGCCTGGTCAAAACTCTCATCATCCACAATCCGATAGTCATCCACAAAAATCTCCAGCGACACGCTCTGAAAATGCCCGCTCGCCTTCAACTTCTCCGGTAATTCACCACAACTGTCTACCACAATCTTATAGCTCATGTTCTTCCTCCTGAATCTTTACGCAGTACAAAACTCTCTTATGTAGTATTTCTCTTTATAAGATTTTATTCGTGAAATCTTGTCACAAATTATTTGTAATCACGTTACGTAGTTTTAAATACCACTTAATCTTATCATAAACATTCAGGTTTGAAAAGCTTTTTCTCACTGATTAAAGCAAAAACTGATCTCCTTCCACAGGCTGTCCTCCAGATAATTAATCTGACTGAGCCCCGGACAGTAATCGGCAATATGCCCATCCCGGATAAAATACTGGAATGCCTGGTCTTTTAAGCTGTCATCCGAAAACCGCAGGGTGATCACCCGTTTCTCCTCCCATGCCTTCGCAAGCATGGCGCCTGTCTGTTCGGGCTGCCATTCTTCAATATAGTTTCCTTCTTTTATATAGTAATTATTCAGCACCGCCGTACATTCCGGCAAACTGATTTCCATATCCGGCTCATGCCCCATCTGCATCTCCGCCGTAGTCATCGCCATATAGTTATAGTCAATAAAGGACGTCTCCACCCCCTCCTTGTTGCGGTAACCGTTATTCCCCCAGGTTGCGTCCATATAATAGTATTCTCCATCCAGGCAGAGCAGATTCCACGCATGGGGCTGCCCTAACGCCTTTCCGGACACGATCACGCTCTGGACGCCCAGCTGCTCCAGCAGATACTGAACGGCACAGGCGTAGCCCTGACATACGGTCTGTTTCCTTAAAAATACACTGATAATATTCTGGCTGTCTTTGGCATCCTCCACATATTCCGTCTTCAGCGCAAGGGTTTCATAAATATACTTTGCCTTCTCATAATCCGTGTCATTGATGGAAATACCGGCAAACCATTCCTCCACGACGCGGTCAATCATCTGCTGCGTCTGCCTGCGCACCTCCTGCGTCATCGTATATTTTGGCGAAAATTCCAGTCCCACCAGCTCATCGCCCTTTTTGTACCTGGTAAATACATAGCCGTTCACCCAAAACAGGCCGCCATAATCGCTGCAAACTGCGGCATACGCCCGGTTCATGACCTCCGTATCTGTCGTGGAAAGGGAAATCTTATCCTCATGGTTTAAAATGGTAGAAAGCATTTCATCGTACACAGTCTGCCCCAATGCATCCAACTGCCCGTATGCATATTTTTCCCCGGATATTTTCTGTATCGGTTTTACTTCTTTTTGCTCTATCTGCGGAACTTCCGCCCGCTGCCGGCTCGGCTCGTCCTGCACCTGCTCCCGCTCTTCTGACCGCTGCAGGCGCCCATTCTCCTGCAAGATCTTCTTAAGGTCTTCCCGGGAACAGCCTGCAATGCTGCCAAAAAGCAATACAAACACGAGCGTCCAAATTATGTTTCTAAGTCCCTTCTTCATGCCCTGCCTCTCTTTTCCTCACCTTTTGCCGCCTTACAGCGAACGAAAATAAGCACCTATCAAATCTGTCAATGACCGCATATCTGCGGCTCCCATCGTCTCCACCGCAGAATGCATGGCCAGCAGCGGAATGCCGATATCCACGGCACGCACCGGGAGAAATCCGGCTGCCGCCGCACCAAGTGTTCCGCCACCTGTGATATCGGAACGATTGACGTATTTCTGATAAGGAATCTGCTCTTTGCGGCAAATCTGCTCGATGACCGCCACCGCCTGGCAATCCGTAGCATAGGACTGCGACGAGGCTTCCTTGATGCAAAGTCCTTTTCCCAGCACAGGCTTATTTGTAATATCTGCCTTTCCCATCTGGTTCGGGTGCAGGCCATGCGCCACATCCACAGACAGAAGAAAGGCATCGTACAGGCTTGCCTCTATCTGCTCGGGCGTGCGGTTCCTTGCCCTTAAGATCCTGTGAAGCACGTTGGACAGTAGCACAGAGCCTGCGCCCTGTTTCGTCCGGCTGCCGATTTCCTCATGGTCGAACAGCGCAACCACATTGACGCCTTCCTCACATCTGCAGGCGGTGATTCCGTGCAGCAGCGCTTCCACGGAGGTCAGGTTGTCAAGCCGCGGAGACAGGATCAGCTCTTCTTGCATCCCTGCGTGCTGTGGCTTTTCCCTGCAATACACCCACAGCTCATAGTCCAGAATCTGCTCCGGCTCCGTCTCCAGCTCTTTTGCCAGAAAATGCATGAATTGTTTCTCCTGCCCCTCATCGCAAAGCCCCAGAATGGGTAAGAGATCCGTCTGTTTGTTCAGCTCTATGCCCTTGTTGACCTCACGATTCATATGGATTGCAAGGTTGGGTATCACGCCCAATGTCCGCTCCACATCCAGATAGCGCATTTTCGGCAGTATGCCCTCGCCCACCAGCGCCACGCGCCCGGAAATGCTTAATGGCCGGTCCAGCCAGGTATTTAAAATCGCCCCGCCGTATACTTCCACATTAATTTGCGCATACCCGCCCGCCGTCACGTCCGGGTTGGGCTTTATCCGCAGGCAGGGGAAATCCGTATGTGCCGCCCCAATCCGCACCCTGTCCTGAAAACTGCTTTCACGCTTTCCCACGGTAAATGCAAATAACGTCGTATCATGATGTCTGACATAGTATTTCCCATATTCTGTCAATCCCCATATCTGTGAAAGCGACAGCTCCTCAAATCCTGCCGCCGCAAGCCTTTCCACGGCCTCCTGCACCACCATGGCGGCGCTGGTTCCCCTCTCTAAAAGCTGAAATAATGATTCCTCTGCGCGCTCCATTCCTGCCTCCTGCTCTAAATCAGACTCTTTCTTCCTGTCCAATTATTATCTCCCTACACTATACTATAAATACAGGAATTTTACCAGAGGGATTCATTTGTCGTTTTGGGAAAAATATGTTAAACTTTGGGGAAGGAGGTTTTTTATGACAGCTTTATCCATTTTAGATGTGAAAGAATTTATGAATATTTTATTGCGCAGCAATGCCTTCGACAGTTTCCTGCTGTCGGAAGGTTCCATCACTACCTATATGACGTTTCGCCTGGACGGCCATTGCATGAAAGATTTTTTCAGTCCGGAAGAAGAGCCCTACGAACAGCTCACGAGGGAAAAATACGTTCCGTTTTCCCTGGTGCGTCCGGCCTGTTTCGATTTAATCAAGGGCAGGCATACCCCATCTGCCTTTCAGTTTGTCTTCCAGCTTTCCGCTGAGAACCAGGCGCGTACCCTTGTTTCGCTGGGCAGCGCCTTTTCTGCGGAGGAGGTTTCCGGAATGTACTTAAACCTCCGCTACCGGAATCAACAGCTTACCTGTACCACCGGCGTCTCCTTACAGGTGTTTTCACCTGATAAATCCCTCGAACAGGCATGGGATACATTGGTTAAGCGTTTCCTCAAATCTCATCAGATTCCGTTTGAGGAGCTGATATGACGGTCTGCACTGAGCCGTCTCCAAGCGCGCCATGCTCGGAAACCGTGGCGCTTTCGAACCTCATATTCTCAGAGCCCATGTGATTCTCCTCTAACAGCAGCCTGCCTTCCTCGCTGATTTGCAGGGTATCATTCCCTCCGCTGAACTGGACAAGGTCTCCCTCCCCACTCGCCTCAATCCTCTTTTCAAATTTCTCTCGCTCTTCCCTGCGTTTTTGTATCGCCTTTTCCAGTTCTTTCTTTGAGTTCTCCCTCGCTGCCTCGGTTTCCTCTTCCATCCCTTTATCGGCTTTGGCTTTATACTCTTCTACCTTTTCTGAAAACTCCTCGACATATCCCATGGAACGCTCCATGACTGCCGTGTTGCCTTCGCGCCTTGCCTCCTTATATACCTTAAACGGCGTTTCGCGAAGATTCCTATTTACACTCGCCCCTATCAGTCCTTCCATCGTCTTTGTATTCATCTTATGACCTCCATTCGTTTTCTGCCCTTTTCGTGAAACTGCTTACAGTTCATTTTTCGGAAACGGCGCCGCGCCCTGTTAGCTTCCTGTCTCAAAGAACCCTTTTCCTGTCATATGCGGCGCTCTGCGATATCCAAAATGCATTATGCCAACGGCACCAGGACAGAGACCGTGAACACGCCATCCAAAACCTCCGTCTCCATGACGCCATCGTATTTTTCTACCACATCACGGACATTCAACAATCCTATCCCATGTCCCTTTGGATTCTTCGCACAAACTCCCGCCCGCCGCTTATCCTCCATGCCCGTACTGTTCCTTACCTCCAACAGAAAACATTTCTTCACGGCTTTTGCCTGAATACGGATAAACTGCTGTTTTTCACCTGCACCCGTCGAATGGGACATGCTATCCTGCTGCCTTTCACATGCCTCCACGGCATTGTCCAATATATTTCCAAACAGCACACAGAGGTCAAATTCATCTATGCCGCATGATTTCGGCATCTGCACATCGCATTCCCAGTCAATGCCCTTTCCCTTCGCCCTCTTACCTTTCTGATGCAGGAGCACATCGACGACCCTGTTCCCCGTAACCTCCCCGCCGTTTTCCAAACCGGCCTGGCTTTCCATATTCTTCAGATAACACCCCATTTTCTCCCACTCCCGTTTCTCCAGCAGCCCATGCAGCGCAAGCACATGATTCTTCAAATCATGCCTTACGCGCTCCGACTGGCTGTACTGCTCCTTTAGCATTCTGTAAGCGTCAATCTGCGATTGGTACTGGCTGTTTTTCCTCTGTTCCAGATAAATGGAATTCATGCCCAGCACGTAAAATCCTGCTGCAAACATGGACAAAGCTGTCAGAACACAGAATTCGGCATGTCCAAACATCTGATCGTAATACAAGCCCATATTGCCGCCGCTGCGAACTAAAATGCCATTGCCTGCTCCCCAGTTTGCCACATCAATAACCGCCGTAAGCACAAGCAGCGGAACCGACAACATAGCCTGCCATTTTCCCGTCCCATTGTTAAAAATGGCAATCCCATGCTTCGACATCCCAGATACCGCCAGTATCACGGCCACCATGCCCAGACAGACCGCCAGGCTGCCAGACTGCCCGTCCAATACGGGCGACGGCAGCTGTTTCACGGTATGCATCCACCACAACAGCAGCGCTGAAAACACAGAGACGGAAAAATTTTCCACCATGGTCGTCACGGCAAGCAGCACGGAGCCAATCAATACCTTTTTCTGCGCTCCTCCCCGGAACAACAATACCACCAGACCCAGAAATAACATTTGCCAGGACAACACGGGAAAAATCTCCCAGACAGTCCCGTTTCCACCTGCCGCGCCAATCAGCGCCTTCCCGCCAAAAAAGAACGCGAAAAACAGGATTTCATTTATCCATGAAATCTCCAGATAGGACTTGGCGAACTTCACTGTCGTACACAGATAAGCGAAATAGCATACAATGCCTATAAAAACACCTGCAAAATCCTGCATCACGCAATCCCTCCATTTGTTCTCATATATTCCAGGATTTCCCTGCAAAATTCCTCATATCTCCTCTTTGCAATCGCAATCCTCTCTCCGTTATCCAGCACAACTTCCTGCCGATTGTATGCGGCAACGTATTTCAGGTTTACCAGATAGCTCTTGTGGCAGCGAAAAAAGCCTTTTCCCCTCAAGCTGTCTTCCAGATTGCCAATCCGCTCATAATAAGTAAAAACGCCATCCGTTCCATGGACGTCAACCGTCCTTCCCCGGATCTCAAAATAATAAATATCGCCCAGAAACAGTTTCCGTTTCTGCCGCCCCTTGCTGGCAATCATAAATTCCTGCGCGCCTTTTTCATTTTTTTGCACTGCTTTTTGCAGCACGCGCTGCAGCCTGCGGTCGTCCACCGGTTTCAGCAGATATTGAAACGCCTCCACGTCATAGGCGTCAAATACATATTCCCGGCTGGAAGAAATGAAGATCAGAATCCTGTCAAATGATTTATCACGGAATGCCTGCGCCGTCTTTAACCCATCCAGCCCCTCCATGATAATATCCAGAAAAATAATGTCAAAGCTTTCCGAAGACTGTATCAGTTCCTCCCCGCTGTGGAACTGCCGCACCATGCAGGGTATCTTCATTTCCTGTAAAATTTCTTTGATTTTCACGGCTATATGATAACATTCCATGACCTCATCGTCACACACTGCCACCCACAACACCAAAACCACCTGCCTTACTGTTTTCTTCCATATCATATCCATCAGACATCACGCCTTATCCACACCAGCGCCCATAATATATTATATCGGCAAAAGATGCGCCGACATGCCATTCACGCTATAAACGGGTTTTAAAGCGTAATAACCGTAGAAATCTTAAAAAATTCTTTACAATTCAAAAATAATGTGCTATTGTAGAATTATGCTTTAAAAGGGCATATAATATATGTTTGGAGGTACTGACATGCAAGGTACAGTAAAGTGGTTTAACAACCAAAAAGGATATGGTTTTATCTCTGATGAATCTGGTAACGATGTATTTGTTCACTATTCCGGATTGAACATGGAGGGATTCAAATCCTTAGAAGAAGGCGCTACTGTAGAATTTGACGTTACTGAAGGCTCCAAGGGACCTCAGGCCGTTAATGTTACCGTAGTACGCTAATTTCATCGAGCTTTTCAATGTACCTTTGTCTGAATATAGAAATTTCGGTTTTTTATTAAGATTAAGATATTGAAAAATAGGTGATTACAAAAAGCTGCCGTTGGCAGCTTTTTGTTTTACAGAATTTTACTTCCCGCCAAATGCCGCAAGAATACTCCCAAGGAGTATAAATAAATCAGAGACGTTAAACACAATCCTGTTCAGCCATTTCCACGGGGTCCGGAAACTGACGTAATCCACAACGTATCCTCTCGCAATCCTGTCATAGAGATTGCTGCCGCCACCGCCAAGCAGAAGACTCAGCCCCAGTTTCAACGCCATATTGTCCCGTTTGCGCAGCAAAAGCAACCACATAATCCCCAATGCCAGCCAGAATCCTCCGCAGAACCGCTTTACCAGCCCCGGATGTCTTTCCATCCGGTTAAAAATCGCCCCATAATTATGGTGTTTACAGAGCAACACCCTGCCCTTGCAGATTTTCTGGTTCCCGCCGGATTCAAAATATGCCTCTATCTGTTTTTTTATAAAGAAATCCAACAGAAACACGGATATGGCCACAACTGCAAATATCATCTTATGTCCCTTTTCCTCTCCTGTAAGAATACACCATTCGAAACAAACATAGCTACCTCATTGCCATTTTACTGAATGCGGAAATCCTCAAATGTACGATAAACATTTAACCTTCCCCATCCAAAAGCCTTATCCGGGTACGTGCGCTGCGGGTCGCGGTCCGCACTCTGAATCAGGGAATTCTTGATGGCAATGCCGGTGATTGTCGAGTAATTCCCCCGTACAATTCCCCATTCCATCATAAGCGCAACGCCGCCGGAAGTAACTGCCGTCGCCGCGCTGGTCCCGCTCCTTGTGACAAACATCCCGCCAGGCGCAGCCCCATATACTTCAACACCGGGTGCAACGAAATCCGGCTTAATCAGCCCGTTTGCCGTAAATCCCCTGCCAGACCTTAAATAAATGCTGTTGTCCCTGTCATCGTAAGCGCCCACCGTCATCGGCGCTGCTGCCGAAGACGGCACCGTAAGCGTTGTATCGGGATTGGAGCGCACAAAAAAGACTTCCCCGGTAAGAAATTCCTCCAACGGCAGCCAGATATGAAACGTGCTGGAAATCTCCGACTGCTGATAAACCCGAATGTTCCAGATTCCCTGCGTAGGCTTGCTGAAACTGATATAGATTACCTGAGAGCCATCCAAAATTCCGGCAATCCGATAATCCACCGAAACCTTTGTATCCTCAAACAGGAAGTTATACTCCCTGCCGCCGGATAAAATGAATTCACTGGGCATCCGTTCCCCGGTCGGCGAGATGATGTCAACCACGAAACGCTGCGGGGCCCTTGCCCAGACTTCCGCATAGAACCCTTTTACCCTGTCCCCTACATTAATCTCAACATTTTTATAATACTCATCCTCCTGAATCTCTCCCAGAAAATGGTGACGGGAATTCCCCTCGTTCCCTGCTGCAATCACTACTGCGTGATCTCTCAGCAACGCCATGCCGTTGAGCATCGTGGAGAGCGGGTTTACACCGGTATGTCCTCCCATATCCGTACCCAGCCCCACGCAGATGACAAGGGGCATATGGCGTTCCTGCGCAAGCTGGTTTAAATACTTTACGCCTGCCATGATATCATTTTCCTGATATACTGTGGCATCCTCACTGATAAAATAAAAATCCCTCAGATACTGCTTGGCAGGTTTTAATTTTACCATGGCAATTTTGCTGTAGGGCGCGGCGCCCACAAAATTTTTCTCGGAAATTTCACTGCCCGCCGCCACGCTCGCCATATAAGTTCCATGCCCGTCTTCGTCAGACATGGGCACTATTTCCCGAGGATTCATACTGTTTAGCGCACGATTAATCTCTTCATCCCGGTATTCACTTCCATAGATGAAACCCTCCGGGGGCGTACCGCTTCGGTCGGTCTGATCCCACATCCCGACAATTCTGGTGCTGCCATCGCTGTTGCGAAATACCGGATTCTCATAATCAATCCCCGAATCTAAAAATCCAATCAGCACTCCCTGCCCTTTTAACGCCAGCGTCGGCTGCCTTTGCAGCCGGAGTATGCCACTTGCCTCCAGCGCGCTCTCATCCATGGGCGCATAGCATCCGGGAATTGCATTGTAGCTGTAATTCTTAATATTAAGCGGCGGATTATCCTTCCTCGGCAGGTAGACGATATCATAAGTGATATCCAGCCTCTGCACGCAGGCCGGCGCCGGGGTCCTGCGCGTCTCTAAAATATATTCAGCGATAAAATCATAATAATCATTGGAATATACTGCTTCTTCACAGTCCATATGCTGCTCTTTTCTTTTTTATCAGCATATGCAGGGAAATCACTTCCTATTCCCGGTTTGCTTATGCCCCCGCTGCTCCGGGGAGAACCGGGCATCCGCGCATACTGATCAGCGGAGCTCCATGGTTATCAATGTAATCTTCGGTTATCGTCACCATGCCGATACTGTCATCTTTGGGAATCTCATACATGATATCAAGCATAAACGCCTCGATGATTGCGCGCAGCGCCCGGGCGCCCACATCTTTCTCTTTCGCTTTGCGGGCAATGGCATGAAGCGCCTCCTCTTCAAATTCCAGTTTCACCTCATCCATGGCAAGCAATTTCTGGTACTGTTTGATAATCGCGCTCTTCGGCTCTGTGAGAATCCGCACCAGCATATCCTCCGTCAGTGCATCCAGCGCAAAGATAACCGGCAGCCTTCCCAAAAACTCCGGAATCATGCCGTATTTGCGGATATCTTCTACCTCTACCCGCTGTAAGATATTCTCTTCCCCATCGTATTTATCCTTCAAATCTGCATGGAATCCCATCGCAGACTGTTTGTTCAGACGCTCTTTGATAATTTCATCCAGATCGGGAAATGCGCCGCCACAGATAAACAGGATATTCTTCGTGTTGACGGTCGCAAGGGGCACCATCGCATTCTTGCTGTTCGCCCCCACCGGAACCTCGATTTCCGCGCCCTCCAACAGTTTGAGCATCCCCTGCTGCACGCTCTCACCGCTGACGTCACGCTGATTGGTCGTCTTCTTCTTTGCAATCTTGTCAATCTCATCAATAAAGATGATGCCGTGCTCCGCGCGCTCCACATCGTTGTCTGCCGCTGCCAGCAGCTTGGAAACCACGCTCTCAATATCGTCTCCGATATAGCCGGCTTCCGTCAGCGAAGTGGCGTCTGCAATGGCAAGCGGCACGTCCAAAAGCTTTGCCAAAGTCTTCACCATATACGTCTTGCCGCTTCCGGTCGGCCCCAGCATCAGCATATTCGATTTCTCTATCTCTATCTCATCCAGGTCATCGCAGGTAACGCGCTTGTAATGATTGTATACTGCTACTGACATCACCTTCTTGGCATGTTCCTGCCCTACGACATATTCATCCAGGCTTGCCTTAATCTTATGCGGCGCTGGAATGGATTTGATGTCCAGCTCCGGTTTTGCCTTCTTCTCCTCTTTGGTCTTTTTCTTCTTAAGTTTCTGGCTCTTAGGCATCCCGCCCATATTCTGAAGGTCGGAAAGATTTATCATGCTGATATTCGGCATATTTCCAAAATTCCCCATATCGCCGATCGGAAAGCCTGCATGGTTCATCGTATCAAACGTCTTTTGCATACAGTCCGAACAGATACAGATATCATTGGGAATGCGAATCATCTTCCCCGCCTTGCTCTGGGGCCTGTGGCAGATGAAACAGATGTCCTCATATCCGTCATGTTCCTCCTCTTCCCTGTTCGCATCCTGTCCATCGGTTATTTCCCCGTCATCAATCTCCTCTATATCATCAAACTTATCCCTGTCACTCATCCTGAATTCTCCTTTTCTATTCCATCACTGAACGCCTGAAATCTGGTACTATTATAATTCATGGCCTGGCATTGTACAACCATTTCCACAAAAAGTTTAGAAAGAGTTTAGACTTTCCGCCATGCCGCTGCAAATGAATGCAGGAGAATCCATCAATACTCATATAAGAAATTATAGCCGCAGAATTTGCGGTTAATGGGGTCAAAATAAAGTCCCATGGTAACGTCTCCCTGAACCAGCAGCAGGATCATATCTTTCAATTCCACTACCTGGTAAGAATAATTCACGGAGTATTCCACTTCCTGTCCGCTCACCTCGGCGTCTGAAGGCTCGACTCCCTTTTCCTGCGCGCCTTCCTTCCCGTCTACGCTCATGTCGCTGTTTTCTAAATAGACATCATCCGCTGTTCCCTGATAGATGGCTTTCCATTCCTGCGACACCATATCTATCTTCATCTCCAGATATTTCCTTTCCTCCGTATCCGTCCATTCTTTGTTCCCCATGCCGGACATAATCTCTTTCAGATATTGCATACCTACAAGATACGCATTCTCACGCTCCTCATCAAGCAGATATATGGCAGGCGCGCCCAGATCATTTAACTGCGACATATACGTAAAATACCTTGACAGGGCATCTCCGGACTGCTCCAACAGCCCTACCATTTCCTTCTTTCCTGCCTTCCATTCCGCCTGTTCCCTTTTATCTTTCGTGTTGTATTCCGTACAGACAAAATTGATCACGTTCCAGTCGCTGCAAGCAATTCGTATCTGATATCTCCTGCCGCCCAAAGTCAGTATTTCCTGATAGAAACAGATTGCCCCCACGTAGGAATCCGATGACATCACCATGTTCTGAAGCATATGGTTTCCCGGTTTCCGAAAATATTCCAGTACCTCTTCCTTATCCACACCCGTTTCAAAGGAAATCATTTCCGCAAAATATGCATCCGCCGCAATGTAACAGCCTGCCTGTAAATCCGTGATGCCTTCCGTTTCCTGAATGATCTGTTCTATTTCCTCTATATGCTCAGACAGGTCTCCGACAAACCCGTCATCCATAATGAAATTCGGGATAATCTCCTCCTTCTCGTCGTTCTCCGGATAATAATTCCATGGAAATATCTCAATATCATCGTCAATTTTTCCATAAAAAATATTGGAGCCCGCATTCTTATATTCCGCCCGCTCCGGAACGCTCTCGCTCCTTAAGATTTCTTTGCCCTGCTCCACAATGCCAAGATACCCTGCGCCCAGAATGATGAGCGTAAAGAGAAATGTCAAAAATATGGATTTTTTGTTACGCACATTCCCCGCCCCCTTTCATACGGATAAAGACGCATGTTCCTTCGCCCGGTTCGCTTTCGAAACGCATTTTCCCCTGATGGACAGATACAATCTCCGCACATAACGCCAGACCGAGTCCTGCGCCGCCATTTGCCCGGCTGCGCACCTTGTCCACCATATAAAATGCCTGGGTAATCTTATCTATCTCTTCTTTGGGGATTCCCACTCCTTCATCTTTTACTTCAATGCAGAACCAGTTCTTTTCAAATTTTCCTGTAACCCAGATATTTCCTCCCTCGGAAGACGCTTTGATGGCATTGTCCACCAGATTGTAGAGCAGGGACTTGAACAGTTCCCTGTCTACACACAAAAAGCCTTCTTCTGCCTCACAGGATAAATGTATCTCGTGGCTGCCTGCAACTACCTTCAGGGAAACGCCGATTTCCTGAAACAGGCTCTTCATGTCCTCCTCCTGCCATTCCAGTTTTGCCTCCCCCACGGTAATCAGTTCCATCAGTTTCCCGGACAGGGTACGCATACGGCTTGCCTCCTCTTTGATAATGCCGGCATACTCAATCCGGCTCTCCTCGGTAATATCCTTCTTTATCTGCAATAAGTCCGAAAATCCCAAAATCGAGGTGAGCGGCGTCTTCATCTCATGAGACAGATTGTCAATAAAGTGCTTGCGGTCTTCCGCTACATCTTCCAGTGCGCGCACGTTACTCTCCACCGCTTCCGCCATGCTGTTCATATTTTGCGCCAGCTCCGACAGCTCGTCATGCCCACTCACCTGAATCCGTTTGCGGTAATTTCCCTGTGCAATCTCCCTCGTTCCCTCATTGACTCTCCGCAGCGGATGCAGCAGCATTTTCACTACCACAAGAAGGATGAAGGCAATGACAATCGCGCAGGACATGCTGATAATCTGTATTTCATAAAGCATGTTTTCATGAATCTTCACGACGTCGCGGATATCGTTCTCCGTAATGATATAATAATTTTTCCCTTCCAGGCTTTCTGCGGATATCGTATACAACTGGTACTGCTGCACCTGCATGTAAGAGCCCTGTTCTTTTTCGACGGCCTCCACAAGCCCCTGCGGTATCGTCATCTCTTTATTGACGTAGAAAACATCCTTGTCTCCATCCAGAAACAAAACGCCGTTTTTGCTTGCGCCAAATGTATCCGCCATAAATTCCCGCAGCGTCCCCTCGTCCAGGACAATGACATTTGCCTTCAGCCGCTCCGTCAACGCCATGCTCTTAAAACTTGTAATCAAAAATTCATGCTCACTGTACACGCTCTGTTTCTTCTGATCCATCGCAATGGAAAAACTGTTTTTTAACAACAAAATACTGGTCATGCTCACTGCAAGCATTACCAGTATCAGTGTATATAGAAAAATTTTCTGCCATAATTTCATGGACTACTCCTTTGCGCTTTCCAGGCGATACCCCAGCTTGGGAATCGTCACCAGCCTGTCCTTTAAATCCAGTTTCTTACGCAGCTGCTGGATATGGATGTCAATCGTCCGGCTCTCGCCTTCATATTCAAACCCCCATACCGCCGCCAAAAGCCGGTCCCTGGAAATCGCAACATCCTTATGCTGCATAAAGAAAACAAGTACGTCAAATTCCTTCGGCGTGAGATAAACCTCCTCGCCGTCCAGCCGGCAGATATGCTCCTCCACGTTGACGGTAATGGAGCCGTATTGATAGACGCGCTCAATTCGTTTCACCCGGCGCAGGATCACCTCGATCCTCGCCAATAGCTCCATCGCCTCAAAGGGCTTGACAATATAATCTTCCGCCCCCAGGCGCAGGCCGCGCACCTTATCCGTCAACTCCTGTTTCGCAGTAATGAAGATGACCGGCGCATCCGTATTCGTGCGTTTGCGCATAATCTCAAAGCCGCTCATATCCGGCAGCATCACATCCAGGAGAATCAAATCATAATTCCCGTATTCTATTTTCTCGAACGCCTCGGAGCCATTGCTGCATATTTCACTCTCATAGCCGCCAATGGCTACCGTTGCCTCCATCAATTTTGCTATATTCGGGTCGTCTTCTACAATTAAAATTTTAATCATTTCTGCCACATTTCCTTTTGTACTACTGAGAAGTCTAACACATTGCTGTAAATATGTATGCTGGAAAATGTAAAATTATTGTAATGCTACATGTACTTTTCAATCGTCTCCACTGTCTGCAAGAGCTCTTCCATCCGCTCCTGCGCCTGCCTTGCCTGCCTGCTCGTATCCTCGCCAAGCTCCACCGCCTGCTGCGTATTCGCAGATACCTCCTCGCTCACCGCAGAAATCTGGTTGATGCTGTCCACAATCACATTATTGGAATCAAGGATTTCCTCAATCTTGCCATAAATATCCGTAACATTCCGATTCAGCTCGCCCATCCGTTCCCCGATGTCGTAAAACTGCTCCTGCGCGCTCCCAATCAGGGAATGCTCTTCTGTCGAATTCTCCATAACATTGTCTACGGTAGTCTTTGCCACATCCGCATTTTCCCGAAGCTGCTGCACAATCTTTTGAATGTTCTCGGTCAGTTTCCGGGTCTCATCTGCCAGCACGCGAATCTCTTCCGCAACCACGGCAAATCCACGTCCAGCTTCCCCTGCCCGCGCGCTCTCAATCGACGCGTTCAACGCAAGAAGGTTGGTCTGGCTGGAAATGGCAAAAATCTGCTCCGTAATCTCATCCACTTCCCGCGCATTCTCTATCAACTGTTCCACAGAAGAAACGACGTGTCTATTTGCGGTCTGCATTTTCCCGGACTGCTCCCGCAGTGTGTCCATCGTCCGCTGCCCTTCATCCACAGCATCGCCTGACTTCCTTGCCAGCTCCAGCATCTGGTCGGACATTTCTTTCGTGCGCTCAATCATTCCATGAATATTCTCAGTCATAACCGTCTGTTTCTCAATACTCTGCGCACTGTGGGCATTTCCCTCTGAAATACCGCTCAGGGCCTGCGCCGTAGTTTCTACATTCTGGCTGAGAATATCAATATATTCCCCGGCTTTGGCAGAATTATCCTTTACCGCCTGCGCAACCTGCAATACATCTTCCAACAGCTGGTTGCTCTTCTCCCTCTGCTCTTTCAGGTTCGAAATCTTATCGTTATTATTGCGGTTGGAAATCTTCGTCGTCCCGCACAGGACAATCAGATAGACAATCACGGTCGCCCCCTGGAGAAGGAGCGACGTACTGTTCAGTTCCGCGCCGGAAGGAAGACATTTCTTCACCGCCCCGAGATACACAAGATCCACGACCGTTACAACACTGTACACGACGGCAATCCGCAGGATCAGGTTATAATCAAAGTATAAAATATATATTACGGTCAGGGGGAACACCATGGCAAACACCAGATCATTCTGCGCCCCCAACAGGGCGATCGTATAGACAACCATGTACCCTGTCACAGAAACATGCTTAAATATCTTACTGTCTTTCTGGCGGAGAAATACTGCATAATCAGAAATCATGGAAATTAAAACCGTCAGCTCCACTGCCATCAAAAATCCAAAACTGATATTCCCCTTGCTGTAATCACTGAAATACCCAACAAACAGGAACATATCCATGATCGTGATAATGACAAGCAGAAATTGGTTTACGACTTTCTCTCTGTTGTAAGCTTTCTTCGTCTCGCTCATTTCGGTTCTCCTTTGCAATGTTTATTGTTTTTCTAAACTATGCTATCATAATCCTTCTGCTTTTTCAAGGAATCTTAAATGCTTTTTATGCTGATTACATGCAAATTATACCGTCAAATGTGCTAATTGTTCTTTTCGCCCATATTTCTTTGCTTGCCAGAACATTTCCGTTCGTTTTTACGTATTTTCAATCCCACCAGAAATACCATACGTCTGAATTGGCAAGCCCCGCCGCCAACTCTGAAATATGATACGTGCGCGTACCCTGATCCACCCGGTCTGCGCAGAATGCATAATGTTCCTTCGCCGCCTCAAGGCTGTCAACCCCGTTCAATTTCATGGGTGCATAAAACTCCATCACATCATGCGTAAACGTTGCCGGAACTGCCTGATACTTGCCATACCAGTATTTGCAGATGGCAATCATTTCTTCGGGAGAAGGACATTCATTCCATCCGCCCATGGGCAGATATCCAATGATTTCCCACGGATGCTTGACTGGTATTTCCAAAAGCAGGGTATCCGCCTCCAGCAGGCCATCGCTAAATGACAGGTAGCCGATGAACTGATGCAGCTCTTCCCCTTCGTCCTCATCCCCTATCATTTCATTTAATTCCTCTTCCTCAAATTCCTCCGTATATTCCGCAAAACGTTCCTCCAGGAGTTCTTTGCCGTTATCCCCGCATCCGGCAATCATTTCCTGCCTGTCATAACCCTCTTCTGCGACATATTCCAGCCACTCCACCGCATATTCATCCAGGCAGATCACCGCCGGCCAAAAGCCGCCTTCCTTTCCTTCCTCTAATGCCTTGTGGTAGGCCTGCTCCACCAGCTCTGGTTCTGTTCCTTTCTCAAATACTGTGTATTTGCATTGAAAATTCTCTGCTAATTTCTTTGTCGTTTCGTCCATTGCCTTTCCTCCTCTCAACAGCAATCCCAGGAATACAGCACATCCCGAAAATCTCCCCTTGCCAGATCCTCTTCACTGATGAAGAAATTCGCCACGCCTGCGTCTCCCCACATTATATAATCGTCGCCTTCACCGTAATCGGAATCCATCTGAAAGAGCTGAACGGAATATTTCTCCTTCGCATCATCCCCCTCCCTGGGGTCGTATTGCGTAAAGTAAGGATAACCCAGCATCCAATGCCCGGAAGGCTCCAGCTCCTCAAACAGGGCGTCCCTGCCTTCCTCTGAAAAGCTGTTGTAACTGTTCGCCCCTTCTGCCACTTTCCATCCCACGGTTTCTGCTGCTTTATGAAAACATTCTTCAAACCGGTAATCATCTATGCCTATGTACGTCTCTTCCAGCTCCATCTTAATCCCATACTCGCCCCAAAGCGGCGATTCATCCATATCCTCCGACGCACTGTCCGGCATACCAAGCACTGCTACCTCTTCTCTGGTAACCGTATGGTCAATGCTCTTGTGGTACACAACCCGAAAATTCTCCTGTACCAGCCTGCCGTCACCATCTGTCGTATTGTCAAAATCCATGCCGTATACGTCATCCATGGCAATGAAAAACTGCAGCATCCCGCATTTCGGCAGCTTACCGCCCGGATTCTTCCCTTCGCTGTTTTGCTCATCCAGATTTATCTGCGCGAGCAGCATCAACAGGCTGCCGTCCTTTGCCCGGGGATATTCCATCTTCAAGTCCCAGTATGGTATGCCGCCAAATTTACTGTCGGTAATTTGCGGTTTCTTCTCCGGGTCAATCCTGATATTGACCGCCTGTCTGGCTGAAATCCGCTTGATTTCCTCGATTGTTTTGCGTTCTAATTCCGGTATCTTGTCCATGTTCTTTGTCCTTTCTGCGTATATAGCTCTATTCTACAATACCTCCCCTGAAAATGCAACAAACCTTAAATCCAAATTTTCTCTTACTTAATTGAATTTTACCGCATTACATGGTATATTATAAAAACAAAATTATTTTTGACTGAAAGGAATTCTTTATGCCAATTATAAATCAACCCTTCCAAGGACAACTTGGCGATATTCTCATAACAGAATTAGGCTCTAATTATGAAACGCTTACAATCTTCTCTGCATTTGCCAAAAATAGCGGAGTATTGCGACTTAAAGAATCATTTGAAAAATTTAATAATTGCGGTGGAACTATCAATGCGTTTATTGGTATAGACCTTGAAGGAACTTCATATGAAGCCTTATTAAACCTATTCTACTTGTGCAGCGAATTATATGTTATTCACTCAGAAAATTTTTCAACAACATATCATAGCAAAATTTATCTATTAGAAAACTCTAACCAGGCATGGTGTGCAATCGGCTCCAACAATCTCACCGGTGGTGGATTATGGACTAATTTTGAGAGTTGCTCTATACAAACATATAATCTTCAGGATGAAATCAATGAACTAAAGCCCATATATTCCATTATTGATAAGTACAAAAACCCGTCATACTTATGTTCGTCAAAAATCAGCTCCATTAACGATATAGATACCCTGCTTAACGCAAATTATATCTCAAAAGAAGTTACACAGAAGATAAATAATATCAGTAAACAACTTTCCCATAAAGCAAGACAAAAACAAAATCCTCTATTTGGAACAGAAAAAATCTCCATTCCTACTGTAATTTCTGTACAAAAACCTAACAAGACATTCACCAAGCCTAAAGAACCTAACATAGACTATATCATAAAACCTACTCCGGCATTTACCAATGAACAGTTCTGGTTTGAAATGCGTAAGTCTACAGGCGGATCCAGAAACATCCTTGATCTATCAAAACTTGGACAAATCGAATCTGGATCAGTAGTCGGAACCCCCTATGAATATCCAGACCCAAAGCGAATGTATGGTGGCATCAAATTTTTTGACATAGATCCCGAAGATACTTCCCGAAAAAAAGACATTACCATTAATTATTTAGGCAAGGATTACTACCCTTCAACTATAGTTTTTGCACCAAATAATGGAAGTTGGCGAATACAGCTAACGGGTGCTCCGAATGATAATTCCGATGAACTATCAAAATATGGTAATCGTGGAGACTTTGTATACAAAATTCTTATATTTGAAAAAATCAATACAAACTATTATGTACTATCGCTTTTAGAGGAAAATGAATTAGATAAAATAAAATCACTTAGCCGTGTATGGGCAAGAAATGGCAGCGGATCATCCTCAAAAGCGTATGGGATGTTATAGCTATTTTCGAAAGAGGCTGAGAGGCTTTTAAAAAAATCTCTCAACCTCTTCCTCTCTATAATATTTTGTAAATGTTAAAGCAATTTTTCGTAATTTTTCATTATCAATTGAATATAATATTGCTACCAATAAGTCAATTTCCGCTATTATCTCCTTCCTCGTTTTACTCGTTTGAAATTGATATGTTTCAACATTATCAAATAATTCATCCAGCCTTTTATCCGATTTGTAAAGTTCTTTTATTCTGCTATTAATATGCTCCTCAATAGTTGCCGCAATTCCCTTGAATGTAATAAATTTTTTATAACACGATTCACCAGGTACAGGAACCTGCTTTATTATTGTCTGAGTCAAATCTAATCCAGCCATTTTAAGCCTGACTATATAATCAAACACAATGGAATTAAATAACGCCAAGATATGTAACATTTTTTCTTTTGGCAGTTGAAGAATTTGTATAGATTGACAAGTTGGCATTAAGGGCAAAATTGTAGCTAACATTGTTCGTCTATTTGTTGCTGAAGTGAGGTTTCTCCATGCAATCACATAATTTCCATCAAATTTCTTAGAAAGATTTTTCCATATTTCATCCTCAATGTAAAATCTTGATTGAGGGTATTCATCTCCATCTAAATCTTCAATAATTCTTGCCATCGCCTTATTTTTATATTTTTCAGTTTCCGTCATATCTTTAAATGTGGCAAATTTACCCGTATACAATTCAATAAATTTACCTTCGAAAATTGGAAGATATCCCTTTTTTTCAGTTTTTAGGATATTCTTTGAATGATTTGTCAAGTGTACTAATCGCCCAAATTTACATTCTGGATATATTAAGTCAAATACCTTATAATTTTGGTATATTGAAATCAGAAATTCCAATTCTTTATCAGAATTTATGTTTGGGATCATCCCTGTATCCGGATTCAAATCTTTCAATAAATTATAAGAAATATAAATCTTTTTTCTATTATAAAACTCCACATAATTATCCAGGTTCAATGCTAATCCAAGTTGTCCTTCATTCCTTCCTTTTAAGAAAATAACTGAAAACTCCTCCCGTAAGTCAATGCTAAAAATCTTTTTACGATTTACAAACATATACACTTCATAAAGATTTTTATTTTCCGTTAATTTCTCGAAAAATCTGCTATATACAGGCATTTTAACCAGTGAAGATTTTATGATAATTCCTGCAATTCCCGTTTTACCCAAAGAGTTCAGACATAATTCGGTAAACAAAGCGTACGTATTTAATTCTCCATAACCAGATTTTTCAAATAAAGGATCTTTCTTTATTGTTGACTTTGCCATCTTATAGTCTTCCAAAAACTCACTATAATACTCCTGGTTATTCTGAGAAGAATTCTCTAAAAAAACTTTTCTTTCTATCTTAGTTCCTATTTCCGTTTCACCAGCAAATTGATGTAAAAACTTTTTTTCCTCAAATCTTACTTTTTCCCACGGAGGATTTCCGATAATAATATCCATATTTTTTTCTGATGTAATTCCCATTCGAATATTATAATATCTACCTGATATAGCACATTTAAAAATCGACAATACATCTGCCTTCTCAAAATTTCTTAACAGCGGATTTCCCAGACAAATAAAACTATTGTCAGGTTTTAATCCCGTTTCTTTTAACAATCTAAAACGCGTTATCAATATTGCTACCGGATCCACATCATAGCCATATATCTTAGGTGCAATTCCATTTTCCTCACACACTTTACATGCAGAAACTAAAAACGCTCCACCACCACATGCATAATCCGCTATTTTTATATTTACGTTATTATTTGCATTATGATAATCCACTATTGATTTTTTTGTGATTTCATATGCAAAGTTTTCCTGTGTATAATAAGATCCCAAAACATCACGATTATTTTTACTTCCATCAAATGCAACAAAGTTATTTCTAAGAATAAAACCTCTCGCCAAGAATTCCTGATAAGTTTTATTTATATCCCCAACTTCATGTTTCCTTACAAGCTCCATGATTTCACGCATAAAAACCATAGCATCCTTTGTCTCCAAAATATATTCTACAACTTTATTATCCTCCAGAAAGTTATCGCATAAAACTTCTTCTACAATTTCAGCCTCGCAATCAGGATTTATATCTTTTGCTATGATGCACATAAACGTCAAATATAAATATCTGGCATAATATTCCCTAATGTTTCTCCAATCAGAGAGCAAAGCATTTTTATTAATATATTTTGCAATCTTATCCTGCAATTGAGTTATCATATTTTTGAATCACTCCATTCTTATAAACTAAATATGGAGTTCCCTTAAAAATCTCATTGTGAACACAATTAAAAGATTCTTCTATCCACGCCCCATATTCAACTTCATCTCCAAATTTATTGATTAAAAATTCTATAATCTTATCTATTTTACAATCATTCATTAAGATTCCATCACTTGTGTTATACCTCAAGTAATAAAGTACCGCATTATGCAAAAGCATTTTTTGATATTTTTCCAGCATTATTTTCATAGCAAATGGATTATCCTGTATCCTCGCCACTATTATCTCAGGATTTATGACCAGATCCTTTGAAACGTATTCAATAATTCCATCACATCCCAAAGAGCCCTTTGATGTTCTGGTTCTTTTTAAGTTACAGGAAACATCTGTAATCTTTGCAATATATTTGTCTAATTTAAATAGATCAATATCTGTCGCTCCATTGATAAAATATGCGCATTCTCCCACACTTCTTAACAAATGTGTTTCGTCGCCTTTTGAAAAACCATATTCTTTAAGAATGTAACGATCTATTTTTCCCTCTATTTGTAGTTTTAACAATTCATTCATAAGATCCTCATTAAACATCCTCCATGCAGATGTTTTCAAATTTGTCGTCATACTTTCCATGAATGAAGAATTGTATTCCAGATTATTTGGTCGGGTTGACAATATTTTCTGCTTTAATTCTATACAAAGTCTGGCATTCTTTTCCAACACAACAGAAGAATATATGTTTTCAGCAATAGGAATCTGCCCAATATATCCGGCTGCAATCGTAAGCTTAGGGGACATAATTTTAATACAGTATGCCGCTAACCTTGAATTTAACAATGCGAGATGCGCATACTTGTTTCCTTTTGTAATTCGTATACCAGGACCAGACGCAATAAATATCTGATTATCAAGAAGCATCCTTACATTCAAACCAGAAGTACCTGTGTCACTAAAAACCATTTGCGTTACTGGAAAATATTTCACGTTTCTCAATGCAGATCCTTTTTGCGCTCTGATATACTCTCCGTTTTCTCCCCATTTTACAACACTGTCATTTAACCCCTGCCATCTACAATAACCTCCGCCATTACTAACCTTAACCCAATCAGGATCGCCAAAATGCTCCCAAAAATATCCGACTAATTCCTGTGCATTTCCTGTTGAAGTTCCCTGCATTGGCACAGCAACATCTTTATATAAACTTTTGTTATAACTAATATTATTTAATTTTCCTTTCTCAGAAAAATCATATCCATTAATACCATCAATTTCTTTTTGAGGAATCCGTATATAAGTTGTCTTCTCCGTAATAGCTTTTATTTTTTCCTGTAAAGTTAATTCACTCAAATTTAATACTTGAACTATATTATCATGGATAAATCCTTTTCCAAGAATAAGCAGTGAAACATTTGATTTTTCACCGCTCAAATCCAGAAAAGACCCTGATCCAAGATTAACTATCTTATAAATGCAATATTGTGAAGTGATTCTTTTTCTTATATTTTTAAATGTCTTCAAATGCATCCAGGAATTTTGTGATACAATTCCACAAATTCCCGAAGGTTTCAACATTTTATAAATTGCATCAAAAAATGATACACACATATCGCAATTTGCATCCGGATAATTTTTTTTCAAGAAATCCTTTTGTTCCGGACTCATCCCTTTAATTGTTGCAAAAGGTGGATTTGTCAAAACAACTTCTGCTGATCCTAACGCCAAATCTATTCCTATTTCATTGCCATTAATTATATTGATAACATTCATATTATCTGTTGCCAGGGAACCGCATACATTACCAGAAAATGATGGCTTAAAAATATTAGGACATATCTGATCCCATAATTGAAATGAAACATCTACATTCTTACGATTTAAAATTGCCAATACTCTCAATCTGATATTTACTAACGCTATTCCGGTTATGCTACAGTCTATATCAAAACCATATAGCTTTGTAACATTCGACATCACCTTCTGTTTAAAATCATTTTCTTCCTCTTTACATTGATTGCACATAAATTCTAAACATTCAACAAGGAAATTTCCACCTCCTACACATGGATCTACTATTTTAGTCATATTTTCTAATCCGGAAATATTATTAATCAAATAGTTTATCATATATTTTTCCGTAAAAAATTGTGTCTGACTGTATATATTTCCTTTTATCATTTTGTTTATATATTGATAAGCCCAAGATAACAAATTATCCAATTCCAGGTCATTTTTATGCTTTTTAACAAAAACACCTACTTCCTTTACAATCTCTACATCATTTATTGGTAAATATTCTTTTCCTGAAATATCCTTATATATTTTCTTTTTTATTTCATTATTTATTGTCTCTTTCTTTAAATAAAAAGTACAGAGACCACAGGCGATTGCAGACAATATAGTTTCCTTCTTTTCCTTTTCTGTAATTTCCAATCCTTCCGTTATCTTAAACAATCTCCTAAGTAATTTTTTAAGTTCCCTTCGTACATTCGATTCTTTTATTTTAGGGGAAACAATTGCCGGATTCTTTATTCTGGCATCAAAAGGTCTTATTGCATTTTCAGGGATTACCCACATATTTCCAATCATTTTTGCTCCTTCAATGCGTCCCTCTCTACACAATATCTGAATTCGCCTTTTTCTTATGCCCCATTTATCTACAAACTCCTGTATAGGTAAATATTCCATAATAGAATCTCCTTTCCACTTATCATTTTAATCTATGTCACGAATATTATCAACCTTTTTCTCATCTTTTTATATGATGGACACCATAAAAAATACATCGAAACACATAGCTTTCGATGCATTTTTTAATTTCTAATCCAACAAATATCCTGCCTCATAAGAACACTCCAAATAACTTGGATTCTGATAATAGACATCCGATTTGAAATCTGAAATCTTATCGCTATTCTACAATACCTCCCCAGGAAATGCAACAAAACATCCCTTCCCTGACTCTGTAAATATAAGAACCCCTGTTTACCTTAAAACACAGCCTGTCACTTTGCCACATAAGGCATTTGTTTCGGAAAGGAGACCTGAAAATGAAAAGAAAAATCACAGCATTACTATTTTTTCCCTCATGATTTGCCTGCTGTTTCCCATAGACGCCAGCGCCGATACGGGACCGAAACCTTCCATTGTCATTCAATTTAAAAACATGGGGGATGAACTGTGCTATGGAACGCTGCTGTCGAAAGACAAAACCACCGGGCCATACTCAGCCTGGGACGGCAGCGAAAAAGACATGCCGGATGCGGTGTACACAGATATGGATATCTGGAGGGCCTTCGTGGATTACGAAGATGCGGACGGCTACTATTTCCTGCAAAAAACATTTCCCTGCAGCGAAGACAAGGCCATTGAATGGACCTACCTGCCTCCAAGTCCCTTTAAAATCCTTCTCTACTATCCGGGGACTAATACCTTTATCTCCAGTGGGATTTACGAAAAATATGCTTTTGACAGCTATTTCAGCGTCGATATGAACGGAATAAATATTGCAAATGTGACTCCTGTACTGATTGCAGAGGAAAGCTACAGCTATGCCCGGGAACTGTTTTCACTGTCCGTTCGCATTGTCGTCACGATCCTTCTGGAAGTCTGCGTCGCCTTCCTCTTCGGTTTCGGGCGCAAAAACCTGCTGATCTGGATTTTTAGCGTCAATACCCTGACCCAGATACTCCTGAATTTAACACTAAATTTCACCTTCCACGAAAAAGGTTCTCTGTCATTTATTGCCAGCTATCTTTTGCTCGAATGCCTGGTATTTGTGATAGAATCCGCCCTGTACCTTGTGCTGTTTCCAAAGACAAGCAGCTGCATCATTCCCCAATGGAAGATTATCCTCTATACGTTTACAGCCAATGCTGTTTCGTTTGGCGGCGGGATGATGATTGCCAGGCTGATTCCAATCATAGCTTAAAGGAGACGCCAACCTCCCTTAATATGCATATTCCTGGCTGGCGACGCCATACGAACCGTCATTTGCGCCCGCTTCTACCCTTATCACATATCCAGCCTCCTCCGCCACTTCTATTTCAATATCGGGGTTACTTGTCCAGCCGGAAATAACCTCAAAACTATCACTTGCAGAATGCTTAATCAATACCCGGTATATCGGTTTAATATTATCATTCTGCAAGCTTTGCATGTGTATATGAAAAACATTATTCTTCTCACTATCCTCCTGAATTTCAGCTCCGACAGCCACTATCCTCTTTACGACTTTCTTAAATTCATCAAGATTGTTATAAAAATAATTTGAAATATCTTCACCGGCTTCTTCTTTTAATACTATATCAGCAAAAATGTCGCTGACAACATATGCGCCTTCACCATTCACATGATTATAGTCGTGCATAAGCTCATCCGGCACAATTTCTTCGCGATTTTTCAGGTAGTTAAGATTATAATATTTTATCCCTTTGCTTGAAGCATATTCTTGATAAAAATCAACAGCCGCCTGATAGCCATCGCTGTTATACATCCTCATGACGGATGTGACCCCTGATACCAGGTTCACATCTATATTATTCTTCCTGCACAGATCTATACACAAATCAAGATAATGCAGGCAATCAGCCAGAATCAGGTCGTCTGAGAAATCGCCTGGCGCCGTAGTAATGGGGATTGTCCCTGTTGCGTATGTATTGTAACTATAGACAAACCCCATATCTGCATAATATTCAGAATCCTCGCTATACGAGCAATAGTCCGAAACCGCCAACTCTTTTTTAGCATCCAGATTCGATATAATAGTTTTCTTATCAAAGCGATCCTTAAATCTATATGTATCAAAAAGGTATCTCTTTTCACTTAAACTAAATCCATTGAGTCCCATTAAAAACTTATTCTTCAAGGATAATCTGTCATATACAATCAACCGCCCTTGCAAATCTTCCTCTGGATCGGTTGTAAGCTGTTCTATGGTTACTCCAATATATACCCTGCCTGGATGTACTCTTTCGATTAAATCTTTTAACTGATAATAAGTCCCGCAAATAGGCTGAGATGAACTTCCCGCATTTATTACACCATTTACATTCCACTTGTCTTCAAATATCTGTGGCACAAACGTGCGATAAACCCTGGATGCCCCAACAAACAATACATCTGCATCATATCCCGAATCTTCCATTTCCTCAATGTCATGGTTAAAATATGTTGCATACGTTATTGGTTCAAGCGTTTCCCCTATTCCCCAGTCCATACACACTATCAACGCCACAAGCGACAAAACGGACAGGACTCTTTGGGGAACCTTATTCTTAAAAGTTTGCATACATAAAACCTCCAGTAAGATCAGAGCTTCCAGCAGACAACAATATAATTAAAATCACCATCGCAGCATATGCGACATTTCTCAAAATAAACGGACTCTTTTGCTTAATTTTATTCCATATGCCGGCTTCCTGTAATAAATCAACCGTAAAGATAAGCACAGTTCCAAAAACAACAGCATATTTATCCCTGGATTCCATACCTACAAAGAAACTTCCCGGACTGACGATCTCATGAATATTTAAGTGAAACGCCGTATGTTTCAATGTTGAAAAGGCAATCCTGATACTGGGCTGTATAGAAAAAAACCTAAAAAAACATACCAGAATGAACGTACGAATCATACAGAAAATTTTCCAGAATACAGATTCCGAATCAATATGGCATACGGTCTTTATTTTTTTATAGAAATCCGCCAGCTGCATCGTAGATACTATTGCAAGCAGGTTCAGGCATCCCCATACAAGATACGTCCAATTGGCACCATGCCATAATCCGGTAGCCGTCCATACAAAAATAAGAGCAAAGTATCCAGGAACAAGTTTTCCCATTTTTGCCCCTCCAATTTTTCTTGCTTTCCGTCCGAGCTTTTGACCAATTTTGCCCATTGATATCGGATAAAATACATAATCCTTAAACCACGCCCCAAGGGTAATGTGCCACCTTCTCCAAAATTCATCAATGGATTTGGCAAAATATGGCTGCCTGAAATTCTCTGACAGGTTTATTCCCCAAATATGTGACAAACCGCATACAATATCCATATAACCGGAAAAATCCGCATATAATTCTATACAATACGCAAACATTCCAAAAATGACATATGCACCCGGATAATTACCATAGTTATCAAAAATTGCATTTACAGATATGGCAAGCTTATCTGCAATGAGCAGTTTCTTAAAAACTCCCCATAATATTCTGGCGCAGCCTTCGCACAAACGTTCATAAGAAAAACTGCAGGGTTCAAATATGCTGCTCCCAAGTATGTCAAACCGGCTGAATGGTCCCTGAATAACATGAGGGAAAAATGTTACAAAAGTAAAATATTTTGCAAAATTTCGCTCGGCAGGGTATTTGCCCCTATATACGTCAACAACATATCCAATTATGTGAAATGTATAAAATGAAATTCCAAGTGGAAGCACCCATGCCACCTCAGGCAATTGCCAGCCTTCACTTATTTTTCCGGCAATGGTATTATAATTACGGATAAAAAAATTCGAATATTTTAAAATGATCCATACACCTGCAACACTAAAAACAGCGGTTCCACAAATGAATTGTTTGATGGAAAGAAATGATTTTTTGGCCTCTCCCCACATTGTATCGTCAAGTGCGGGCAATGCTGACTCCGCCAGCTCTATGGTCTTTTGCAGCCTCAATGCGGCAATATAGGAAATGAAAGCCATCAAAAAAACCAGTAAAACATATTTCACTCCGGCAAAGGCATAAAAAAAGACATTTGCACATAAGATAACAACCCATCGGCATCTTTGGGGAAACAAAAAATACAAACCTGTAACTATGACTGCAAACGCCAAAAACTGAAATGATATGATTGACATTTTATCTCCTTAATCTGCTTTTCATTTTTGTAATCAAATCAAACAGAGCCTCTGCGGAATTAAAGTTTTCCGGTAACAAATCATTTACATTCAATTCAATGCCAAAAAAATCATTTACCTCACTGACAATAGATATTATATCGAAGGAATCCAGCACACCATCATCAATTAATTTATTTTCCTTTGTAAAATCAATATCTGGACGGATCTCATCCATGATTCTAATTAAATCTTCCATAACGCTCTCCTTTTATTTTTTATTCATTTCATCATACAGCAAAAAACGGTATTTTTCAAGTAATATTCTGATATTTCTTGTTTTGCATCCGACACGCAAAAAGAGAACGCCCCGCTCCACGGCCTTATTGACTCATGGTTTTGAGACGTCCTCTTCAGATCCAGAAACGTTATTACAGCATCTCCTTTAAGATTTGATTGACCATGCCTGGATTTGCCTTGCCTTTCATCGCTTTCATGGTCTGCCCCACAAGGAACCCGATAGCTTTCTCCTTGCCATTTCTGTAATCCTCTACAGATTTGGGGTTATCCGCAATAACCCTGGCGACGGTTTCCCGCAGCGCGCCCTCGTCATTGACCGTTTTCAGCCCCTGCTCCTCAACATAAGTTTCCGGGTCAATATCTTCCTGAAATACCTTCTCAAACACTTCTTTTGCCACCGTGCCGTTGATAACGCCCTCATCGGCAAGCGCAATGACTTTTGCAAGGTTTGCAGGCGAAAAGGAAATATCTTCCGCGTCCATCTCATGCTCTTTTAAGAGGCGCATCGTCTCACCCATCAGCCAGTTTGAGACTTTCTTCGGTTTTTCGCACAGCTTTGTAGTCTCTTCAAAAAGATCCGCCAGTTTTTTCACAGAAGTGAGAATCTTTGCATCGTATTCCGGCAGCCCAAACGCTTCCATGTAGCGTTTTAATTTTTCATCGCGCAGTTCCGGCTGGTTGTCACGGATTTCCTGCAGCCACACATCGCTGATCACGACCGGAACCAGGTCTGGCTCCGGAAAATAGCGGTAGTCCTGCGCATCCTCTTTGGAACGCATGGCATAGGAATAGCCCTCTTCGTCGTTCCAACGCCTGGTCTCCTGCACGACCTTCTCCCCGGATTCGAGCAGGTCAATCTGTCGCGCTGTCTCCGCCTCAATCGCCCGTGCAATCGCCTTAAAGGAGCCGATATTCTTCATTTCCGTACGCGTGCCAAATTCCGGCTCGCCCTTCTTTCGCACAGACAGGTTCACATCGGCGCGCATGGAGCCTTCCTGCATCTTGCAGTCGGACGCCCCGAGATACTGAATGATCATCCTCAATTTGTCCAGATAAGCAATCACCTCTTCGGCAGAACGCATATCCGGCTCGGAGACAATCTCAATCAATGGCACGCCGGAGCGGTTGTAATCTACCAGCGATACCTCTTCCCAATCGTCATGCACCAGCTTTCCGGCGTCCTCCTCCATATGGATTTCATGGATGCCAATCGTCTTTGTTCCGGACTCCGTCTCAATCTCAATACCGCCGTCATGGCAGATGGGAAGATAGAGCTGCGAAATCTGGTAATTCTGCGGATTATCCGGATAGAAATAATTCTTGCGGTCAAATTTGCTGTATTGATTGATCTGGCAGTTTGTGGCCACCCCAACCGCCATCGCATACTCCACGACTTTTTTGTTCAGCACGGGAAGCGAGCCAGGCATTCCGGTACACACCGGACAGGTATGCGTATTGGGCGCGCTGCCAAATGCGGTAGAACAGGAACAGAAGATTTTGGTTTTGGTTGCGAGTTCCACATGGACTTCCAGTCCGATGACTGTTTCGTATTCTTTGCTCATAATCCCTCTCCTCTCTACTGCTCTGCCAGCGGGCTGTGCCGGTAAGCTCTGGTCTGTTCATACGCATAGGCTGCGCGGATAATTTTCTTCTCCTGGAAACAATCTCCGATCAGCTGCAACCCAATCGGAAGCCCCTTCCCATCCAATCCGCAGGGAAGGCTGATACCCGGAAGTCCTGCAAGATTTACAGAAACCGTGTAGATGTCTCCGAGATACATTTTCAAGGGGTCGCAGAGTGATTCACCAAGTCCCGGCGCCGTGGTCGGCGCGGCAGGCCCCAAAATCACGTCATATTTCTCAAACGCCCGGTCAAATGCCTGCTTTATCAAGGCTTTTGTGCGCAATGCTTTTAAATAATACGCATCATAGTAACCGGAGCTTAAAACGAAGGAACCAAGCATGATGCGGCGTTTGACCTCTGCCCCAAACCCTTCCGAACGGGATTTCTTATACATATTGTGAAGTCCCTCATAGTCTTTGGCGCGATAGCCATACTTCACGCCGTCAAAACGCTCCAGGTTGGAGCTGGCCTCAGCCGCTGCAATCACATAATATGCAGGAATTGCATAATCCACAAGGCTTAAGTCAAACTCTTCCACGACGGCTCCTTTTTCTTCGAGAATTTTCGCTGCTTTTAAGACCGCCGCCTTCACTTCGCCGTCCAGGCCGCTGCCCATATAATCTCTGGGAATCCCAATTTTCATGCCCTTAACGTCATCCACAAGCGCAGACGAAAAATCCGTATCCTCCCGCCGGATGGACGTGGAGTCCTTGCGGTCATGGGAGGCAATCGTCTCCAGTATCACGGCACAGTCCGTCACATCCCTGGCTACAGGCCCGATCTGGTCTAACGAAGAGCCGTAGGCGATCAGCCCATAACGCGAAACGGTTCCATACGTCGGTTTCATTCCCGGTCCGCTCGGAATTAATTTGGGCATGCTGCACGACGAGAAGAGGTATTCTGGCAACGTCAGTGCATGCACTCTATGCCTGAGTT
>CAJUOE010000249.1 GCA_910587895.1 uncultured Lachnospiraceae bacterium | reverse complement strand
TTTCTGAGGTTATTTTCGGTAGTCGGTATGGAATAAGAGTTATGTATGATCCGGTCCATAATAGAATCGGCCTGGGTTCCGCCGCCTAACCGTTCATGCCAGTCACAGACCTCGTATTGCCCGACAAAGATCGTCGGATTATTTCCACAACGCTGTTCTACCAACTCATATATGAATTTTGACTCTTTCTCATTGATCTTATAGTTCAGCCATTCATCTATGATCAGCACTTTATAGTTTCCCAGTTTCTTCCGGTATCGTACCTGCTCTCTGAGGTTATCTTTGTGGGCCTGAAAATGTCCCAGCATATCCGGCATTCTGATATAACACGTCCGGAGAGTCTGTTTACATGCTTCTACACCCAGGACACATGCAAGATAGGTTTTCCCGGCACCCGTCGGGCCTGTAATGATCAGGTTTGTTGCAGCACCTACGAATCCCATGGTTGCAAGATTTGCGATTTTCTCCCTACTGATCTCTCGTGCATCACAGTCTAAAGTTTCAAGGCTTGCATTGGGATACTTTAAATCTGCATTCTTTGTCAGCCTGGTGATCAGTCTGTTCTGCCGTTCTGTTATTAGAGCTGAGAGCAGATGTTCCAGTCTCTCATTGTAAGTCAGGTCAACAAAAGATACTTCTTTTTCCTGAGCCTCGATCACAGCCACTAAATCACTGAGTTCTAATACTGATAATTGTTTCTTGATCTCTGTATCCATAAATTTTTACCATCCTCTCTATAATAATCCGCACCTCTTACGATTCCCTGCTTATGATCTTTTACGTTCTTTTTTGTAAGATCATTTTTTCTGTTTTTTGCAGCTCTTTTCACATAAGGCATAAGCGTGTTGTAAGTAATCAGATGAAAGCCCTTAAGTGCAAGGCTGCAAGCTGTTTCAAGGATATCTTTACCATATACACCAGCGATATCCAATACGGTTCTTGCATCTACAAGAGCCTGTTCTTTTACTTTTGCATTGTCATACAACCTGCCTATCACGGTTCTTGTACTGTTGCCAATAGCTTCTGCTTTATTCAGCGTTGATTCCATTGTATCCGGAGTGTATATTGGATATGGAAGATGGGACATCTCTGTTCTTTTTGCATTCCGAATGCCTGTGGGAATACGTTTATGCTCAGCTACTAATTGATGTGAGGCGTAGATACAAACAAGAGAACTGTTATACTGCACATCAACGTATTTATTTATGTAACTGCTTGGAACAGAGTATTGTCCCTTGTGAAACCATATATGGGAATTCGGGCCTACTTTGTGATTATATGACCACTCACAGATCTCAAAGGGAAGCATTGGCAGGGTTCTGAGATATGGTTTTTCCTCCAGCTCATAAATTGTTTTTCTACTGCCGTTTCTCTTTTGGAAGGGTTTGTCATTTAGCCTGTCAAGCACTTTTCTGATTGCCGAATTAAGCCCTTCTATAGAATGAAAAGTTTCATTTCTGAGCATGCCGATGATCTTTCTTGCAATTTTTCCCACCGCGCCTTCGACACTTGCTTTCTGTTTGGGTTTCTTTACCTGTGCCGGCATAATTGCAACCTGGTAGTGTTCTGCAAAAGATAAATAGGAATCATTCAGCACGACCTCTCCATGTTTCGGGTGTTTGATCACGCCTGTTTTTAGGTTGTCACAGACAATCCTTACAGGTGTCCCGCCAAAGAATTCCAGCATGTGGACATTGCACGACAGCCAGTCTGATTGGTTCATAGAAGCGGCAGCCTCTACATAGGTATACTGGCTGTACGGAAAAGCCGCAACAAACAGATATGCCGTTTGCTGTTCCTGTTTGTCAGGATCCATGTAGCTCATCGTAGGACCTGACCAGTCAACCTCCAGAGTTACTCCCGGTTTGTGTTCGATATGACTGGTATAATTTTTATCAGCTATAAAGCGTTTATAGCCATTTGCGAATGTAGCATAACAGCAATGGGAAACCCCTTGTGTATTACACTTTTCACAGTATTCCTCCCATAACAGCATTTCTGTAACCCCGACCTTTTTCAATTCACTGTGGACATACGAATAGTCCACTGGAGCAAATCTGTTTCTTGGCCTGAAGGTATGGGGATAAAAAAGGTGATAGATCTCGTCATCGTTCATCAGACATATTTCATCCCAGTCTTTGTCACATTTGTCATAAGATTCTTTCACAAATGCAACAGAATTACGAGAGACCTTCAAAGTTTTAGAGATCTCTCTGGCACTTAGATCCTTGTGAAGAAGTTCAAGGATCTGTCTTACTTTTGTTTTCTTAAACATAGAAAACCTCCTTTAAAATGTATTTGAAAAGTACGGGTACTTTTCATAAACACATCTTAAAAGAGGG
>CAJUOE010000248.1 GCA_910587895.1 uncultured Lachnospiraceae bacterium | reverse complement strand
CTTGACTTGCCATAAAAAAAGTCGCCTCCTTTTCGTACTTTTAACTTCAGTACGACAAGCGGTGACTGTACACTCTTCCGTGGAGCGAATGTCAAGTTATGAAACTGGCGACAAGTCACTGTATCACAACAAGAAGTCTGCAAGAGGCAGAAACAGCGTGTGTAAAGCATATGACACACACGGAGAAGTGTACAGTCACCGCTTGTCGTACTGAAATGAAAGTGCGAAAAGGAGGCGACTTTTTTTATGGCAAGTCAAGTAATGAGAATCACACTGAAGGCATACGACCATCAGTTAGTGGATGCATCTGCTAAGAAAATCATCGAAACTGTAAAGAAAAACGGATCACAGGTGAGCGGACCGGTGCCACTTCCCACTAAGAAAGAAGTAGTTACCATTCTGAGGGCTGTTCACAAGTACAAAGATTCCAGGGAACAGTTTGAGCAGAGGACTCATAAGAGACTGATTGATATCATCACACCGACCCAGAAGACGATTGACGCATTGTCCAGATTGGAGATGCCGGCTGGCGTGTACATTGATATCAAGATGAAGAACAAGTAAAGGTAGAATCCTGACAGGTTTATATACATTATATACTCTGTTCTAGGATGAGCGGTTCCGATGCCCGCAACGTCGGGTATGAATCGTTCCGCTGTAGAGAAAACAGGAGGTAAAGAAATGAAGAAAGCGATTTTAGCTACAAAAGTCGGAATGACTCAAATCTTCAACACAGACGGTACGCTGGTACCGGTTACTGTATTGCAGGCTGGTCCTTGCGTTGTGACTCAGATTAAGACTGAGGAAAACGATGGTTACAGTGCAGTCCAGGTTGGCTTTGTTGACAAGAAAGACAAGATTGTGAACAAGGACGCCAACGGAAAGAAAGAAATCAGAAACAGGCATGGCGCTACAAAGGCTGAGAAAGGGCATTTCGAGAAGGCCGGCGTATCCAGCAAGCGGTTTGTAAGAGAGTTTAAATTCGAAAATGCCGCAGATTACAAGCTGGCAGACGAAATTAAGGCTGATATCTTTGCAGAAGGCGACAAGATTGACGCTACTGCAATTTCAAAAGGAAAAGGATTCCAGGGTGCGATTAAGAGACATGGTCAGCACAGAGGACCGATGACGCACGGTTCTAAGTTCCATCGTCATCAGGGTTCGAACGGTGCATGTTCCAGCCCGAGTAAGGTGTTCAAGGGAAAAGGAATGCCTGGTCATATGGGTTGCGTGAAAGTAACCGTTCAGAATCTGGAGGTTGTCAGAGTAGACGCTGAGAACAATCTGCTTTTAATCAAAGGTTCTGTACCGGGACCCAAGAAGTCTTTGGTAACCATTAAAGAGACTGTAAAAGCAACACAGTAGTGCTTTGAAAGGAGGAATTTAGAGATGGCTAACGTAGCTGTTTATAATATGAAAGGCGAAGAAGTTGGAAGCCTCGAGCTGGGCGATGCAGTATTCGGTGCGAAAATCAATGAGCATCTGGTACACATGGCAGTTGTACAGCAGCTCGCAAACAACCGTCAGGGTACACAGAAAGCAAAGACGCGCTCTGAAGTACGCGGCGGTGGAAGGAAACCGTGGAGGCAGAAGGGAACTGGTCATGCAAGACAGGGCTCCATCCGTGCTCCCCAGTGGAAGGGCGGCGGAATTGTATTTGCTCCGACCCCGAGAGATTATTCTTTCAAATTGAATAAGAAAGAGAAGAGAGCAGCGCTGAAATCCGTGCTGACTTCAAAAGTAAATGAGAGTAAGTTCATCGTTCTGGATGAATTGAAACTGGATGAGATAAAGACGAAGAAGTTCAAAGAAGTTTTAGATAACCTGAAAGTAAACAAGGCACTGGTTATTATCAATGAGAATGACAAAAATATCGTATTGTCCGCAAGAAACCTTCCGTCCGTGAAGACAGCGCTTACGAATACCATCAATGTGTATGATATTCTCAAATACGATACCATAGTAGTAACCAGGGACGCCGTAGCAACAATCGAGGAGGTGTATGCATAATGGCTAATATACAATATTATGATGTGATCCTCAAACCGGTTGTCACAGAAAAGAGCATGAATTTAATGAGCGAGAAGAAATACACTTTTCTGGTACATCCCGAAGCAAACAAGACCATGATCAAGCAGGCTGTTGAGAAGATGTTCGAGGGAACCAAGGTAAAGAAGGTAAATACCATGAACATACCAGGCAAGAAGAAGAGAAGAGGCATGGTGGTTGGAAGGACTGCAGCTACAAAGAAGGCAATTGTCCAGTTGACGGAAGACAGCAAGGATATTGAGATTTTTGCCGGATTATAAGCATTTCATAATGCGGCGGTAGATAATGGATTGATAGGATGAAAGGAGAACCACAATGGGAATTAAGACATATAACCCATATACACCTTCAAGAAGAAATATGACTGGTTCTGATTTTGCTGAAATTACCAAGAAAACTCCAGAGAAATCTCTGTTGGTTTCCTTGCAGAAACAGTCCGGCCGTAACAATCAGGGTAAGATTACGGTAAGGCACCGCGGAGGCGGTTCCAGAAGGAAATACAGAATTATTGATTTTAAGAGAAATAAAAAGGATGGCATTCCGGCAACGGTGATCGGCATTGAGTACGATCCGAACAGAACGGCAAATATCGCTTTGATCTGTTATGTAGACGGTGAGAAGAAATATATCATTGCCCCGGAAGGCCTCACAGACGGAATGAAAGTCATGGAAGGACCGGAAGCCGAAATCAGAGTAGGAAACTGCCTGCCTCTGGAAAATATTCCGGTTGGTACACAGATACACAATATTGAGCTTATTCCGGGCAAGGGCGGACAGATGGTACGCTCCGCAGGAAACAGCGCGCAGTTGATGGCGAAGGAAGGCAAATATGCAACGCTTAGACTTCCCTCCGGTGAAATGAGAATGGTACCGGTTGCCTGCAGGGCAACAATCGGTGTTGTAGGAAACGCAGACCACAATCTGATTAAGATTGGTAAGGCTGGACGGAAACGCCATATGGGAATCCGCCCGACAGTCCGTGGTTCTGTTATGAACCCCAACGACCATCCACATGGTGGTGGAGAAGGTAAGACCGGAATCGGTCGCCCGGGTCCATGTACACCCTGGGGTAAACCTGCACTGGGCTTAAAGACCAGAAAGAAACACAAATCATCTGACAAACTTATCGTAAGAAGAAGAGACGGTAAGGCAATGAAATAACAGGAGGTAAATTATGGCTCGTTCACTGAAAAAAGGACCATTTGCGGATGAAAGCTTATTGAAAAAAGTAGATGCTATGAACGCAGCAGGAGAAAAGAGCGTGATTAAGACATGGTCCCGCCGTTCTACGATTTTTCCGCAGTTTGTAGGACATACTTTTGCAGTTCATGACGGAAGAAAGCATGTGCCGGTATATGTTACCGAGGATATGGTCGGACATAAACTTGGTGAGTTTGTTGCGACAAGAACTTACCGTGGACATGGAAAAGACGAGAAGAAGTCAAAAGTTCGTTAATTATGAAAGGAGGTTCCACCATCCATGGCTAAAGGACATAGAAGTCAAATTAAGAGAGAGAGAAACGCACAGAAAGATACCAGACCTTCGGCAAAATTATCTTATGCCAGAGTATCTGTTCAGAAAGCATGTTTCGTACTGGATGCAATTCGTGGGAAAGACGTCAATACCGCCTTGGCGATTTTGGCTTACAGCCCCAGATATGCTTCCAGCGTAATAGAGAAGTTACTGAAATCTGCGATTGCCAATGCAGAGAACAACAATGGATTGGATGCAGAAAACCTTTATATCGCAGAATGCTATGCAAATAAAGGACCAACAATGAAAAGAGTTAGACCAAGGGCACAGGGAAGGGCTTACCGGATCGAGAAGAAAATGAGCCACATTACAATTGTGCTTGATGAAAGATAGGAGGGCAAACATGGGACAGAAAGTGAATCCTCATGGCTTAAGAGTCGGCATTATCAAGGATTGGGACTCTAAATGGTACGCAGATGCAGATTTTGCAGACTTTTTAGTAGAAGATTACAACATCAGAACATTTTTGAAGAAAAAATTATACGCAGCAGGCGTTTCTAAGATTGAAATTGAGAGAGCTTCTGACCGCGTAAAAGTTATCCTCTATACTGCAAAGCCAGGTGTCGTAATTGGCAAGGGCGGTTCTGAGATTGAGAAAGTCAAAGCAGAACTTCAGAAATATACAGACAAGAAACTGGTAGTAGATATCAAGGAAGTTAAGAGACCGGACAAGGACGCACAGCTGGTAGCAGAGAATATTGCATTACAGCTGGAGAACCGTGTATCTTTCCGTAGGGCAATGAAATCCTGCATGGGAAGAAGCATGAAGGCAGGAGCGCTGGGAATCAAGAGTTCCGTTTCCGGACGTCTGGGCGGCGCTGACATGGCGCGTACCGAGTTCTACAGCGAAGGAACTATTCCACTTCAGACATTAAGAGCAGATATCGATTATGGATTCGCCGAGGCAGATACTACTTACGGCAAAGTAGGCGTAAAAGTATGGATTTACAAAGGCGAGATACTTCCAACAAAGGAATCTAAGGAAGGGAGCGATAAATAATGTTAATGCCAAAAAGAGTAAAACGCCGTAAACAGTTCCGTGGTTCCATGGCAGGAAAGGCGTTGAGAGGTAATAAAATTACAAATGGTGAATACGGCATCGTAGCGATGGAGCCCTGCTGGATCAAATCAAACCAGATTGAGGCAGCCCGTATTGCAATGACACGTTATATCAAGCGTGGTGGTAAAGTCTGGATTAAGATTTTCCCGGACAAACCGGTAACTGCAAAACCAGCGGAAACTCGTATGGGTTCCGGTAAAGGAACATTGGAATACTGGGTTGCTGTAGTAAAGCCAGGACGTGTAATGTTCGAGATTTCCGGAGTACCAGAAGAAATAGCTCGTGAGGCATTACGTCTTGCTACACATAAATTACCCTGTAAATGTAAAATAGTTTCACGTGCAGACTTAGAAGGCGGTGAATCAAATGAAAACTAGTAATTATTTAAAAGATTTAAGAGAAGAAAATGTAGCGTCCTTACAGGAGCGGCTTGTAGATGCGAAGAAGGAATTGTTCAACCTGAGATTCCAGAATGCAACGAATCAGTTAGATAATACCGGAAGAATCAAAGAAGTTCGCAAGAATATCGCTAGAATTCAGACGATTATCACTGAAAAGCAGCGTGAGGCATAGAAACGCCTGACCAGGAACGCTTGATCAGGAACGTCTGACCAGGAATGCATAATCAGGAACTTCCATTTAAAAGAAAGGAGACTCTATATCGTGGGAGAAAGAAATCTTAGAAAAACACGTACCGGTATTGTTGTAAGTGACAAGATGGATAAGACCATTGTTGTTGCAGTAAGAGATAACGTAAGACATCCCCTTTACAACAAAATCGTTAAGAAAACTTATAAATTAAAAGCTCATGACGAGAACAATGAATGCAACATTGGCGATACCGTCAGAGTAATGGAAACAAGGCCTTTGTCAAAAGATAAAAGATGGAGACTTGTAGAGATTGTAGAGAGAGCGAAATAAAGGAGGCTACCGGCATGATTCAACAGGAAAGTAGACTGAAAGTAGCTGATAATACAGGAGCAAAAGAAATACTGTGTATCCGTGTTATGGGCGGTTCTACCAGAAGATATGCAAATATCGGAGATATCATTACTGCTACGGTTAAAGATGCAACACCAGGCGGCGTTGTTAAAAAAGGCGATGTAGTAAAAGCTGTAGTAGTTCGCACCAAGAAAGGCGCCCGTCGTAAAGACGGTTCTTATATCAAATTTGACGAGAATGCGGCTGTTATCATCAAAGAGGACAAAACTCCAAGAGGGACCCGTATCTTTGGACCAGTTGCTAGAGAGCTTCGTGAAAAACAGTTTATGAAGATTGTTTCCTTAGCTCCGGAAGTATTATAGGAGGTGGGAAGATGGCAACATTAAAGATTAAAAAAGGCGATTTGGTTAAGATTATCGCCGGAAAAGATAAAGATAAAGAAGGCAAGGTAATTGCGATAAACAGAAAGAAGAATACCGTACTGGTAGAAGGCTGCAACATGATTACCAAGCATACCAAGCCCAGCATGACGAACCAGCAGGGCGGTATCGTGCATCAGGAGGGACCCATTCATATTTCGAACGTAATGTACGTTCACAAAGGAAAGGCTACCCGAATCGGTTTCAAGATGGACGGAGACAGGAAAGTACGTTTTGCCAAATCCACTGGCGATATCATTGATTAATTCAGGAGAGGAGGTCCATTCAGTTGAGTAGTAGATTAAAAGAAACTTATCAGAACGAAATCGTAGACGCTCTGATGAAGAAGTTCGGATATAAAAACGTTATGCAGGTACCGAAGCTTGAAAAAGTAGTCATCAACATGGGTGTTGGTGAGGCAAAAGAGAATGTTAAGCTTCTGGATGCTGCGGTCAGCGATTTGGAGACAATCACAGGACAGAAAGCTGTCATTACAAAGGCTAAGAAGTCTGTGGCTAACTTCAAGCTTAGAGAAGGAATGCCGATTGGATGTAAGGTTACTTTAAGAGGCAACAAGATGTATGAATTTGTTGACCGCCTGATTAATCTTGCACTGCCGCGTGTGCGTGACTTCAGGGGTGTAAACCCGAACTCATTTGACGGAAGAGGAAATTATGCGCTCGGCATCAAGGAGCAGCTGATTTTCCCGGAAATTGAGTATGACAAGATCGACAAGGTTCGTGGTATGGATATCATTTTTGTAACTACAGCAAAAACAGACGAAGAGGCACGCGAGTTGTTGGCGCAGTTCAATATGCCGTTTACAAAATAACAGGAGGGAATTTTAATGGCAAAAAAAGCAATGAAAATTAAACAGCAGCGCAAACAGAAATTCTCTACCAGAGAATACAGCCGCTGCAGAATTTGTGGACGTCCACATGCATATTTAAGAAAATACGGAATTTGCAGAATCTGTTTCCGTGAATTGGCATATAAAGGACAGATACCAGGTGTGAAGAAGGCAAGTTGGTAAGGAGGAAGAAATATCATGACAATGAGTGACCCAATTGCAGATATGCTTACAAGAATTCGTAATGCAAATACTGCGAAACATGATACAGTAGATGTTCCCGCTTCCAAGATGAAAGTTGCAATCGCCGACATTCTCGCAAATGAAGGTTATATTGTAAAATATGATATCGTGGAAGACGGTAGTTTTAATACAATCCGCATTACTTTAAAGTATGGCAAAGATAAGAACGAGAAAATCATTACCGGCCTGAAGAGGATTTCCAAGCCAGGTCTTCGCGTATATGCCGGCAAAAATGAGATTCCGAAAGTTCTGGGTGGCCTGGGAATTGCAATCCTTTCCACAAACCAGGGCGTTGTAACTGATAAAGAGGCAAGAAAATTAGCAGTAGGCGGAGAAGTTCTCGCCTATATATGGTAGGAGGTACGGGCATGTCACGAATTGGAAGAATGCCAATCGCGATACCGGCAGGCGTAACTGTTGATATTGCAGAAAATAATCATGTGACTGTAAAAGGTCCGAAGGGTACATTAGAGAGAACCCTTCCCACAGAGATGGAAATTAAGTTAGAAGGTTCTGAAGTAACCGTATCAAGACCGAATGATTTAAAGAGGATGAAATCTTTACACGGCTTGACAAGAACCCTCATCAACAACATGGTGATCGGTGTAACAGAAGGTTATACCAAGGAACTGGAAGTAAACGGTGTCGGCTACAGAGCATCCAAGTCCGGTAAGGATTTAACCCTGAACCTGGGATTCTCCCATCCGGTAATTATGACGGATCCGGAAGGACTGGAGTCAAAAGTTGACGGCAATAAGATTGTCATCTCCGGTATCGATAAAGAAAAAGTTGGCCAGTACGCAGCAGAAATCAGAGATAAGAGAAGACCTGAGCCTTATAAAGGAAAAGGTATCAAATATGCTGATGAAGTTATCAGGCGTAAAGTTGGTAAGACTGGTAAGAAATAAAATAGGAGGAACAAAAAATGGTTAATAAAAAATCAAGAACAGAAGTTCGTATGAAAAAACACAGAAGAATACGTAATCGTTTCTCCGGTACTGCCGAAAGACCACGTTTAGCTGTGTTTAGAAGCAATAATCACATGTATGCGCAGATTATTGACGATACAGCCCAGCACACGCTTGTTTCTGCGTCTACGCTTCAGAAGGATGTAAAAGCAGAGCTGGAAAAAACCAATAACGTAGAGGCAGCGGCTCATCTGGGAACTGTAATTGCAAAGAGAGCGTTAGATAAAGGCATTACGACTGTTGTCTTCGACAGAGGCGGTTTTATTTATCAGGGAAAAATCAAAGCTTTAGCTGAGGCAGCCAGAGAAGCTGGTTTAGACTTTTAATAGGAGGAGACAAATACATGAAACGTACAATCATTGATGCTAGTCAATTAGAGTTAACAGAAAAAGTGGTATCAATTAAGCGTGTAACAAAAGTTGTCAAGGGCGGACGTAACATGCGCTTTACAGCTTTGGTTGTTGTCGGCGATGGCAATGGTCATGTAGGTGCAGGTTTAGGCAAGGCAACGGAAATTCCCGAAGCAATCCGCAAGGGAAAAGAAGATGCGATGAAGAAACTGATTACTGTTAAGTTAGATGATAATAACAGTATCACACACGATATTACCGGAAAGCATACCGGAGCGTCTGTGTTACTGAAGAGAGCTCCCGAAGGTACTGGTGTAATCGCAGGCGGTCCTGCACGTAATGTGTGCGAGCTTGCCGGAATCAAGAACATCCGTACAAAATCTTTAGGTTCCAACAACAAGCAGAATGTAGTTCTCGCTACAATCAGTGCTTTAAGTCAGTTGAAATCTCCGGAAGAGGTAGCAAAACTCCGCGGTAAATCTGTGGAAGAGATTCTCGGTTAAGGAGGATAAGAAATGGCAGAGAAATTAAAAATTACACTTGTGAAATCTACGATTGGGGCAGTTCCCAAGAACCGCAAGACCGTAGAGGCACTTGGTTTAAGAAAATTAAATCATTCTGTGGAAATGCCGGACAATGACGCAGTCAGAGGCATGATCCGACATGTGAGACATTTAGTGAAAGTGGAAGAAATCTAAGACAATAGTAAGGAGGTGTCAGAATGGATTTATCAAATTTAAGACCGGCAGAAGGTTCCAAACACAGCAATAATTTCAGAAGAGGACGTGGGCACGGTTCAGGAAATGGTAAAACCGCTGGTAAAGGACATAAAGGTCAGAAGGCTCGTTCCGGAGCACCGAGGCCTGGGTTCGAAGGTGGCCAGATGCCATTATACAGACGAATTCCCAAGCGTGGTTTTACGAATAGAAACAGTAAGGAAATCATTGCCATCAACCTGGATAAACTGGAAGTATTTGACAATGATGCTGTGGTAACCATTGAAGAATTGCTTGACCGCAGGATTATCAGAAAGACCGGAGACGGCGTTAAGATCCTGGGTAACGGCGAATTAACAAAGAAACTTACAGTACAGGTGAATGCCTTCAGTGCAGGTGCAAAAGAAAAGATTGAGGCTCTGGGCGGAAAAGCAGAGGTGATCTAGGGATGCTGGAGACACTTCAAAAAGCATTTAAAATCAAAGATATCAGGACACGTATTTTTTATACGTTTATAATGTTGGTTGTCATCAGGCTGGGCTCACAGCTGCCTATGCCTGGTGTAAACGGAGATGTAATTGCAGAGTGGTTTGCGAGCCAGGGTGCGGACGGACTGAACTTCTTTAATGCCATCACGGGTGGTTCTTTTGAGCAGATGTCCGTATTTGCACTGAATATCACACCGTATATTACATCCTCCATCATCATGCAGCTTCTCACGATTGCAATTCCGAAACTGGAAGAGATGCAGAAAGACGGAGAAGATGGAAGAAAGAAAATTGCTGAAATTACACGTTACGTAACGGTTGCGCTTGCGTTGATCCAGTCTATTGCCATGGCAATTGGATTTGGACGCAGCGGCTATCTGGTAAAATTTGATGCACTGCATGTTGTCATGATGGTTACAGGCCTGACAGCAGGTTCCGCTGTGCTGATGTGGATTGGTGAGAGAATCACGGAAAAGGGCGTGGGAAACGGTATCTCCATCGTTTTGACCATCAATATTATCTCCCGTATTCCGGAAGATCTGATGTCTCTCTACACACAGTTCATTAAGAACGCATCGAATGCTGGAAATGCGATCATGGCAACGCTTGTGATTCTGGCAGTAATTTTGGTAACGGTAGTGTTTGTCATCATTCTTCAGGATGGACAGCGCAGGATTCCGGTACAGTACAGCAAGAAGATTCAGGGACGCAAACAGGTAGGCGGACAGTCCAGCCACATTCCTTTGAAGGTAAATACGGCGGGCGTTATTCCGATTATCTTTGCACAGTCCATTTTACAGTTCCCGGTGGTAATTGCCTCCATTATGGGCAAAGGAAATGGCAATGGTATTGGCAGCAAGATCCTTCACGGAATGTCCCAGTCTTACTGGTGCAACCCGGATCAGCCAATTTACAGCATTGGTTTGGTGGTATACATTGTATTGATTATTGCATTTGCATACTTCTATACTTCAATTACCTTTAATCCGCTGGAAATTGCAAATAACATGAAACGCCAGGGCGGATTTATTCCGGGCATCAGGCCTGGAAAGCCTACCAGCGAATATCTGACAAAGATTTTGAATTATATTGTATTGATCGGAGCCGTTGGCCTTACGATTGTAGCAGTGATTCCGATTTTCTTTAATGGAGTATTTGGAGCAAACGTATCTTTCGGTGGAACATCCATTATCATTATCGTGGGTGTTATCATTGAGACGTTGAAACAGATTGAATCCCAGATGCTGGTACGTTACTACAAAGGATTTTTGAATGACTAGAAACTGATTATGTGTGCCTGGGAGGCGTTTTATGTCTCCCACGGCGCACTATTGTTTATAGGAGGAAGGTGAGTGTCGCAGGGCGACGCGTGCCGCTACCGTAATTAAAGGAGGATGATTGTATGAAAATTATTATGTTGGGTGCGCCCGGCGCAGGCAAAGGAACACAGGCAAAGCAGATAGCAGATAAATATTCCATTCCCCATATTTCGACAGGAGATATTTTCCGTGCCAACTTAAAAGCCGGCACCGAATTGGGCAAAAAGGCAAAAGAATATATGGATAAAGGGCTTTTGGTGCCCGACGAACTGACCTGTGACCTCGTTATGGACCGCATTGCGCAGGACGATTGCAAGAATGGGTTTGTATTAGACGGGTTTCCAAGGACAATTCCGCAGGCGGAGGCTCTGGACGCTGCGCTTACAAAGATTAATCAGAAAATGGATTATGCGGTTGACGTTGACGTTCCGGATGAAAACATTATCAACCGTATGTCAGGCAGACGTGCCTGCCTGAACTGCGGCGCAACTTACCATATCGTTTCCATCCCCACAAAGGTGGAAGGCGTATGCGACCGTTGCGGTAATCCGGTAGTTCTTCGCGATGACGACCAGCCGGAAACGGTTCAGAAACGTCTGGAGGTTTACCATGCACAGACGCAGCCGCTGATTGACTATTACAAAAAACAGGGCATTTTAAAGAGCGTGGACGGAACGCAGCCAATGGAGAGCGTATTTGGCGCCATTGTAGAGATTTTGGGGGCGTAAATATGTCGGTATCTATTAAATCAGCCAGAGAAATTGAATTGATGAGGGCAGCAGGGAAAATTCTGGCGAAAGTCCATGAAAATCTTGGGAAAGAATTGAAAGTGGGAATGTCCACCTGGGAGATAGACCGACTGGGCGACGAGATTATCCGCAGCTATGGATGCATCCCTTCTTTTAAAGATTACAATGGATATCCCGCATCTGTGTGCGTATCGGTAAATGATGAGGTCGTCCATGGCATCCCCAGCAAAAAACGCCTGATTCGTGAAGGCGATATTGTAAGTCTTGATATTGGCGTTATTTATAAGGGATATCATTCCGACGCTGCGAGAACGCATGGCATCGGTGAGATATCCAGTGAGGCTGCCTTATTAATAGAAAGAACACGGCAGAGTTTTTTTGAGGGCATTAAATATGCGAAGGAAGGACATCATCTGCATGAGATTTCCAACGCAATCAGTGCATATGCCGAGAGCTTTGGATACGGAGTGGTGCGCGATCTGGTGGGACATGGGATCGGCACCCATTTACATGAGGATCCACAGATCCCGAATTTCACACAGAGAAGCAGAGGCGTACGGTTGAAAGCTGGCATGACATTGGCAATAGAACCCATGATCAATGCAGGGCGTTTTGATGTGGAATGGCTGAATGACGATTGGACTGTGGTAACGCAGGACGGCTCTTTGTCCGCTCATTACGAAAATACGGTTTTGGTTACATCCGGCGAACCGGAAATATTGAGTATGTCTGGGGTGTGAGGATGGATATTAAGTTAGCAATTTCCAGGGCAGGACATGACAAAGACAGTCTTTATGTAATTATAAAGGAAGAAACTAATGTGGTTTATCTGGCGGATGGGAAGTTAAAGACCATAGAGGAGCCGAAAAAAAAGAACAGGAAACATATTCAGATGATATACAATCTTCCGAAAGAGATTACAGAAGTCTTTACGCAGCAGGATTTTCGGAATGAGGAAATAAAAAGAGCGCTTAAGCTGTATCAAAACATGAAATTGCCGGAGGGCAGGAAGGAAATGCCTTGAGGCATGGGAATCAGGAGGAAATAGAATGTCAAAAGCAGATGTTATAGAAGTAGAAGGAAAAGTAGTAGAGAAATTACCGAACGCCATGTTCCAGGTGGAGCTTGAAAATGGACATCAGATTCTGGCGCATATCAGCGGAAAACTGAGGATGAACTTTATCCGTATTCTGCCGGGCGATAAGGTGACGATTGAAATGTCGCCCTATGACCTGACAAAAGGCAGAATCATCTGGAGGGATAAATAGTAAAAAACCCTTGATTTTTCCGGGCTTGGGTGCTATAATACTAGCTGAACGCTTTTGGAGCATAGTATTTTTGCGCGCAAAATTGCGGAAAAATCAGTCTAAAATGTCCGTTTGGACAGAGCAGAAAGGAGGAAGTGCTGTGAAGGTAAGATCATCAGTAAAGCCTATTTGCGAAAAGTGCAAGATTATTAAAAGAAAAGGAAGCATCAGAGTAATCTGTGAGAATCCGAAACACAAACAGAGACAGGGTTAGAGCACTTACTGAAAGCAAGCTGATAAGCGCAGCTTGAAGTTAGTACGAAACCCGTTCTGTGAGATTAGCGAAAGCAAGCCATTTTCTGGCGCAGCTTGAGGTTAGCGAACAGAACTTCCTTATTTATCATTTGTTTGTGAAAATTTGTTGTTTTAACTTAGTGCGGCTGTAGCAAGGCGCCCGAAAGAGCGTTCTTGCTATTCATTGTAGACAGCGTATACGGCTGGATTTCCGTTCTTTGATACCGAGGGAACGGGAATCGGACAGTATAGATGACCGGAGTGACAGTATACACACATTTCAGGACGAGCAACCGTAGCTGTATATGGTCAGCCGAAGTCGGACAGAATTTGTTGCGATTTTGTCAGCGTAATAGATGGAATTTGAGATGGAAAAATATTCCAGACAGTTAAGAAAATTTTATGGAGGTGTACAACACACATGGCTCGTATTTCAGGAGTAGATTTACCAAGGGATAAACGTGTTGAGATTGGGTTGACGTATATTTACGGTATTGGAAGAACAAGCTCTAACCGTATTCTTGCCGAGGCAAAAGTAAACCCCGACACTCGTGTCAGAGACCTGACAGACGAAGAAGTTAAGAGAATCAGTGAAGTAATTGACAGGACTCAGACCGTAGAAGGTGATCTGAGAAGAGAGATTGCTTTAAATATCAAGAGATTACAGGAAATTGGATGCTATCGTGGAATCCGTCATAGAAAAGGACTGCCGGTACGCGGTCAGAAGACGAAGACGAATGCAAGAACCAGGAAAGGTCCGAAGAGGACAGTAGCTAATAAGAAGAAATAAGAAGAAAGTAGGTTAGTTTAGATATGGCGAAAAACACTGCAAAAAAAGTGACAAAAAAGCGCGTAAAGAAAAACGTTGAACGCGGACAGGCGCACATTCAGTCATCATTTAACAATACAATTGTAACGATTACGGATGCTGAAGGAAATGCTTTATCATGGGCAAGTGCAGGCGGTCTTGGTTTTAGAGGTTCAAGGAAATCTACTCCGTATGCTGCACAGATGGCAGCAGAGACTGCAACGAAGGCAGCTCTTATCCATGGTTTGAAAACGGTAGACGTTATGGTAAAAGGACCTGGTTCAGGACGTGAAGCTGCAATCCGTGCCCTTCAGGCATGTGGCCTGGAAGTAACCAGCATCAAAGATGTTACTCCGGTTCCCCACAATGGATGTCGCCCGCCCAAACGCAGAAGAGTCTAATTAGGAGGTATATGTTAAGATGGCAATAAACAGAGTTCCGGTTCTCAAGAGATGCAGATCCCTTGGCTTAGAGCCGACAGTTCTTGGAATAGATAAGAAGTCCAACCGACAGTTGAAAAGAGCAAACAGAAAAGTGTCTGAATATGGACTTCAGTTGAGAGAGAAACAGAAAGCAAAATTTATTTATGGCGTACTGGAAAAACCTTTCCACAACTACTACCTGAAAGCAGACAGAATGAAAGGTATGACAGGTGAGAACCTGATGGTCATTCTGGAGAGCAGGCTGGATAACGTGGTATTCCGTATGGGTCTTGCCAGAACCAGAAAAGAAGCAAGACAGATTGTTGACCACAAACATGTGCTGGTAAACGGCAAGCAGGTAAACATCCCGTCTTATCTGGTAAAAGCCGGGGATACCATTGAAATCAAAGAAAAATGCAGAGGCTCTCAGAGATACAAAGATATCCTTGAGGTGACTGGCGGAAGACTGGTGCCGGAGTGGCTGGATGTAAATCAGGAGAACCTGTCAGGTACCGTAAAAGAATTGCCGAACAGAGAAGCGATTGACGTTCCAGTTGATGAGATGCTTATCGTCGAGTTATATTCTAAATAATAAGTGACAAGCAACGGTATCCGAAAAGGAGGGACTTTTTAGTGTTCGATTTTGAAAAACCCAATATTGAAATTGCACAGATTTCGGAAGACAAAAAATACGGCCGATTTGTCGTAGAACCACTGGAAAGAGGCTATGGTACTACACTTGGGAATTCCCTGAGGAGAATTATGCTTTCTTCTCTGCCAGGTGCAGCAGTCAGCCAGGTAAAAATCGAGGGTGTTTTGCATGAATTCAGTTCCATTCCGGGTATTAAGGAAGACGTGACTGAAATTATAATGAACATTAAAAATCTGGCTTTGAAAAACACCAGCTCAACAAACGAGTCTAAAGTTGCTTATATTGAATTTGAAGGTGAGGGCGTAGTTACAGCGGCAGATATCCAGGTTGACCCGGATATTGAGATTATGAATCCTGATCTGGTGATTGCCCACTTAAACGGTGGCGCAGACTCCAGGCTGTATATGGAGCTTACAATCACAAAAGGCAGAGGCTACGTCAGCGCGGACAAGAACAAAGGTGAAGATGTACCCATCGGCGTGATTGCAGTTGACTGCATTTATACCCCGATTGAGCGTGTAAATCTTTCCATTGAGAATACCCGTGTGGGTCAGATTACAGATTATGATAAGCTTACGCTGGACGTATATACGAACGGTACATTGGAGCCGGATGAGGCTGTCAGCCTTGCGGCAAAAGTTTTGAGCGAACATTTGAATCTGTTTATCGACTTGTCTGAGAATGCGAAGACGGCAGAGGTTATGATTGAGAAGGAAGACAATGCCAAGGAAAAAGTTCTTGAAATGAACATTGACGAGCTGGAGTTGTCCGTCCGTTCCTACAACTGCCTGAAACGCGCTGGAATCAATACGGTGGAAGAACTGACGAACAGAACACCGGAAGATATGATGAAAGTCCGCAACCTTGGACGCAAGTCATTAGAGGAAGTGTTGGCAAAATTAAAAGAATTAGGGTTACAGCTGAATCCTGGCGAGGAGTAATCCGAGACAGGGTGATGCCAAACGAACTGCTAACGTTCGTTTGGGTTCCGCTTTAACCGGAGAAGAATAATATCCGATAAGTAAGACTAAAAAGCGTTATCGGGTAGTCCACAAATGGAGGATTTTAAAATGGCGAAATATAGAAAATTAGGAAGAACTTCCGACCAGAGAAAGGCATTGCTCCGCAATCAGGTAACAGCATTGCTTTACAATGGCAAGATTGTGACGACTGAGGCAAAGGCAAAAGAAGTCCGTAAGATTGCAGAGGGACTGATTGCTATGGGCGTAAGGGAGAAAGACAATTTTGAGGAAGTGACAGTAACCGCAAAGGTTGCCCGTAAAGATAAAGATGGCAAGAGAGTAAAAGAGGTTGTAGACGGCAAGAGAGTTACCGTTTATGACGAGGTAGAGAAGACAATCAAAAAAGACCTTCCTTCCCGCTTACATGCAAGACGTCAGATGAACAAGGTATTGTATTCAGTGACGTCTGTTCCGCAGGAAAAAGCAGGAAGAAAGAAAAACACGAAGAAAATTGATGTTGCAACCAAAGTATTTGACGAGATTGCTCCAAAATATGCAGATCGTAACGGTGGTTACACCAGAATCGTCAAGATTGGACAGCGTAAAGGTGACGGTGCTTTAGAGGTTCTTCTCGAGTTAGTATAGGAATCGGAATACGCAATTTAATTTTGGGTCATAGGAAAGAATATTTGAAATGTATTTTTTCCTGTGACCTGTTTTTTGAGGAGGAAGGCAAATGCGCAGCATTTATGGAATGCCTTCCGACGAACTGGCAGGTGACGCAATGCGTCGCGTGCCGATACCAAAAAGGAGGAACTAAAATTTGAGTACGGCATCTGTTTGTATTTTAATTACAATTATTATTTATCTTATAGGTATGCTGGGCATCGGATTTCATTTTGCAAGGAAGAATGAATCTACGTCCGACTTTTATCTTGGGGGACGGAAGCTGGGACCGCTTGTGACTGCCATGAGCGCGGAGGCATCGGACATGTCTGGTTATCTGCTGATGGGACTGCCGGGTCTCGCTTATCTGTCCGGCGTGGCGGACGTTGGCTGGACGATTGTCGGTCTGGCGGCAGGTACATATCTGAACTGGCTGTTTACGGCGCGCAGGCTTCGCCGCTACACGCAGATTACCAATTCCATCACATTGCCCCAGTTTTTTTCCAACCGTTTCCACGATAAAAGAAATATTTTGACAGTCATTGCAGCGCTTATCATCATTGTATTTTTTGTTCCGTATACGGCGTCTGGATTTGCAGCATGTGGAAAACTGTTTTCCTCGCTGTTTGGCGCAGATTATATGATGGCAATGATTATTTCCGCAATTGTGATCGTCGGCTATACGGCAGCGGGAGGATTCCTTGCTGCGTCCACAACCGACTTCATACAGAGTATTATCATGACGATTGCAATTGTGTTCGTGATGGTATTTGCTACGGTTTCCGCGGGCGGAATCGGTGCGGTTATGGAAAATGCCAGGGCACTGCCAGGTTACCTGTCTGCGACCAGCACCTATGTTGCAGAGAGTGGGACGGAGGCTCCATATGGGTTCCTGAAGATTATTTCCACCTGTGCGTGGGGATTTGGCTATTTCGGAATGCCCCATATTCTCCTCCGGTTTATGGCAATTGAGAATGAGAATAAGTTAAAGTTATCCCGCCGCGTGGCGTCTGTCTGGGTGGTGATTGCCATGGCAATGGCAGTCTTTATCGGTATTGTCGGAAATGCCCTCAGCAAATCAGGCATCATTGATTCGCTTGCAGGGGCGGATACTGAGACGGTAATCGTCCGTATTGCAGATTTGCTGTCCGGTTACGGCATTCTTCCGGCATTGATGGCAGGGCTTATTCTGGCAGGAATCCTGGCAAGTACGATGTCTACCGCGGATTCACAGCTTTTGGCGGCGTCTTCCAGCGTTTCCCAGAATATTTTGCAGGATACCCTGCGCCTGAATTTGTCTGCCAGGACAAGTATGCTGATTGCACGCGCTACGGTAATTGTGATTGCGATTCTCGGCGTATTTATTGCCCGGGATCCGAACAGCTCCGTCTTCGGAATTGTATCGTTTGCATGGGCGGGATTTGGCGCGGCTTTTGGTCCTGTCATCATCTGTTCCCTGTTCTGGAAACGTACGACATTGCCTGGGGCAATCGTCGGCATGGTAGCAGGCGGCGTTACCGTATTTGTGTGGAAATACCTGATTGCGCCTCTCGGCGGCGCGTTTGCGATATATGAATTGCTTCCGGCATTCCTTGTGGGAATTGCAGCGATCGTTATCGTGAGCCTGCTCACAAAAACGCCGGACAAAGAAATCCTCGAGGAGTTTGAGAAAGCGAAGTCCCAGAGCGCATTATAAAAAAATAAAATTTTTTCAATTCTTTGAAATAAAAGTGCCCCCTGATACATTTACTGTATATCAAAAAACAAAAACAAAAAACAAGGAGGTACAAAATTATGATGAAAAAGAATTTAAAAGGAATCGTAGCAGGAGTTTTAGCATTAAGTATGATGGTGTCTGCACCGACGGTTGCGTTTGCCCAGGAGAGCGGAAATGCTGGTAGTGCAACTTACACAGCGACAGTGGCAGCAAAGAAACCGGCAGGCGATCAGGTTGCAAAACCGAAGGCACAGGAAGTTGGCAAGGTAACCTGTACATCTGCAGGAAAAGTGAACATTTCCTTTAAGCAGAAGGTAACTTACACAGACGCCCTCAAGGCAGTGATTAAGGATGAAGCTGGAAATGAAATTGCCTGCAAGATTTCCAAAAAGAACAAGAGCCTGTTGACCGTTTCCGTAAGCGGACTGGTAAAAGGCCAGAAGTACACGCTGGAGATTGAAGGAATTCTCGGAAAAGACTCCGCGGAAGCAGTTGCAGTGAAGAAAGTATTTACTGCAAAAGGAATGAAGACACAGAGCAAGGTTGGCAAGGCGACTGTTCAGAGCAAGAAGTTTGTAGTCCTGAAAATGAAAGGATCCGCTTATTACAAAGATGCAACCGTTGCTGTAAAAGATGGCGATGGAAATGACTGCGATGCAAAGATCGTTAAGAAGGCAAAAGGCAATGTCAAAGTGCAGATTAACGGCATGAAGAAAGGCCAGAAATACACAATCACGATCAACGGCATCAAGACAAAGAAAGAGAAGAATTTTGGTTCTGTTACCAGAACTGTTACCGTAAAGTAAAAGGTCAGCGTTAGAGAATTTCTAAACAGACATGGCTTGAAAGGGGTACCTGATGCAGGAGGTCGCTGTCAAACGAAAAGTTTATATAGATAAAAAACTATTTGAACGGATTTGTCAGAGCGATCAGGATGCGTTTAGAGAGCTGTATGAATTGGCATACAGCCCTCTCTATGCATTCTTACTTTCGTATACCCTGAACGCAGAAGATGCGAAAGATTTACTGCAGGATACGTTTATCCAGGTACTCAATAACTGCCATTTATATCGTGAACAGGGAAATCCAATGGCATGGATGATGACAATCGCCAAAAACCTTTTCCTTATGAAATGCAGAAAAGAGCGTATGCAGGGCGTCAATTATGAAGATGTGGAGTATCAGCTGGGTTTTGACGATATGACGAATGTTGAAAACCGGATGGTGCTTGAGAAAATGTTTGAGGTGTTATCACTGGAAGACAGGAATATTATCATTATGCATGACGTGAGCGGTCTGAAACACAGGGAGATTGCGGATATGATGGATATGCCCCTGGGGACGGTAATAACCCGGTATAACAGGGGAATCCGTAAATTGCAAAAGGAATTTGCTGAGAGGCGGCCGACATGAATAAAAAAGAGTTAAGAAACAAAATGCAGGGCGGATTTTTGGAGGCGGCTCCGGACGTATACGAGTCGGTGCTGAAAGCTGCCGAAAATAACAGAATGCAGGCTCAGAATGCTCAGATTGAGAAGACTGGGGAATTTGCAGACAGCAGGATGGAGGATGGTTTCCGGAAAGGGCAGGAAAGCTCTCGCAGGAGCAGGGTGGCCTGGGGGAATTTTTCAAAATATGCATTATCTGCCTGCGCCGGTTTCGCGTTGTTTTTCATGTGCCTGTTTGGTGTCCTTCAGACAAATCAGGATAATATTTATGTTGTGATGGACATCAATCCCAGCGTTCAGATTACTATGAATAAGTCCTGTCAGGTAAAGAAGATGCAAGGCCTGAACCAGGACGGCAGGGATGTTGTAAAAAAATTGGAATGGAAGAAGGGATATTCTCTTTTGGATACAGTGGATGTGTTGCTGGAACGGGTTGCAGAGGATGCTTATCTGCACGAAGGAGGCGGGATACTGATTACAGTTTCCACGTCAGACACGGAGCTGTATCATGGCCTGGAGGAAGAACTGGGCGTCAAGATAGACGGGAAACTGGAAGAATTGGGCGTGGAGGATGTAACCACGGCATTTCGTTGTACAGATGGCAGTTCTGAGGATGCAGGAAGGAAACTTCTGGAGGAGGAACTTGCAGAAAAATATGGAGCGGATAAAGAAAAGCTACGCCAGATGTCCGTATTGGAACTGATTGAATATTGTCAGAGCCATACGTCCATGAAACTGAAACTTTCTCCGGAATCTGAGAAAAAGCAGGCTCTTTCTGAACCGGTGGAGAAGAAGGACACGAAGCAAAAGAAAGATTCGGTTTCTGACAAAGCGAAAACAAATAAAGATAAGAATGACAAGGCGGATACAAACGTCGTGGATGACGCAGGGAAATCGAGCGGGGAAAAATCAGATACTCCGAATGCGCAACAGAATAAGAATTCCGGCCAGGACGCGTCCTCACCGGGCAATGAGAAGAATTCGGGCAATGGCGACGCAGTGCAGCCGACACAGACTCCGGCACAGCCCGCACAGCCGGAAACACCTCCCCAGCCGGAAATTCCGTCGCAGCCGGAGGCTCCGCCACAGCCGGAAACTCCGCCAAAGCAGGATGGAGGCGGGACAGAGGAGCAAAAGCCTGGTACAGAAGACAATAGCGGTAATAACCAGGATAATGCAAATCCAGGCGGAAACAACGGAAATAACGGGAACAATGATAATAACGGAAATAACGGAAATAACGGGAACAAAGATAACAACGGAAACAACGGAAATAACGAAAACAAAGATAACAACAGAGATAACGAGAATAAGGATCACAATAACAAGGATAACGACAACAGGGACAACGGCAACGGGAATAATGGCGGGAAATGATAATTTCTACAGTCAGGGAGCGGTTCAACAGAACCGCTCCCTGATTTTTATGATATGAAATTAATGTCTGATCCTGCGGGATTATTTAACCGGACGTGCCACCATCACAAGATTGCTCTCCGGGAAATAGGGCCGCAAGGGTTTCTCCAGACGATAGCCGCCGCCATAGTACATCGAAACATGGTAAATATTTTTGTATCTACCATTTGAATATGGAGCGCGGAAGAACAGCAAATCACCCGGACGTAGTTTGGAGACATTGACGCCGCGATAGGAAATGACTTTACCGGTACGTTCCATATATGACGCCATAGCGGCAGCCGTTGGCGCCCAGGAGGATACTCCGCCTAAGAGGCGGGTGTCGCAGCCATAGGAGCGGAATACCAGAGAACTGCAGTCGTAATAGCCTGTGGTCATTCGCCTTGCCTGGCTGTAAGAAGAGCTGTACATCACGTCGCCCGCAGTGTAGCAGGAAGAAAATTCATAATCG
>CAJUOE010000247.1 GCA_910587895.1 uncultured Lachnospiraceae bacterium | reverse complement strand
TATTAGGATTGGTTTTTTTCAAGGAGGAAATGACAATGAACACTAACGGAGTAGCAGAAACGTATGCATCTATTGCAGCGAACGACAAGACCAAACCGGCGGCAAAGACAAACAGAACATACGGAAAGCAGATTGGCAATCCGCAGTTAAGCGAGAAAGCGCAGAAATATTATGAGCAGCTGAAGAAGAAATATTCCAATATGGACTTCATTTTAGTCAGTGCAGACCAGAAGGAAGCAGCAGAGGCAAATGCCGGAAAGTACGGCAGCAACAAGAGCCTGCTGGTTCTGATTGATGATGAGAAGATAGAAAAGATGGCCTCGGATGAGCAGTACCGCAAGAAATATGAGGGTATCTTAAACAATGCGACAAATCAGTTTGCACAGATGAAGGAACAGCTCGGCAACAATGCGGACAGCGTAAAAGCTTATGGCATGAAGTTTGACGACAACGGAAATGCATCTTTCTTTGCCGTGATTGACAAGTCGCTGGCAGCACAGAAGGATCGCATTCAGCAGAATCATGATAAGAAAGCGGCAGAGAAGAAGGCTGCCGACAAGAAGGCGGAGCAGAAGGAGAAACAGGAAGGAATACGGGCGAAACACGGACGTCCGGAAGATATGGTGACCGTGGAGGCGTCTTCCTGGGATGAACTTTTGCAGAAGATCAACGAGACGGTGGCAATGAGCCGAAGCGATATGGTGCAGTCTCAGGCAGAGACATATGTAGGACAGCAGTTTGATTTTGCGATTTAATACGTACAGTCAGGGAAATTATTAATAAAAGCGGGGTGCCAAAGGCTGAGTTTTTGACCGGTCTTTGGCATCCCCATTTTTGCCCTGATTCGAAAAAAGCTCTTCAGACAGAATGATTGCTGTCTTATTTTCCGCGATGGATATCGTTTGATTTTTCACTTTCCAGCATGTCTGTCGTCACATCATTTGGCTGGGCGTAGGCGCACTGGGGAAGGAAATTATATACATCGAGATAGGAGTCCAATTCCGCGCTGTCCTGCGGAGGCCTTGGCACGACTCCGGTACAGTCCGTGACGGAACTGGCTTTGAGGTAATCGTAGCTGTCGGAGAAATCAGGCACTGGATGGATATCTTTTTTTCTGTTTTCACTGCTCATAAAATCCCTCTTTTCTTCTATATTGTTATTTTTTTCCTGATTAATTTTCCATATATTATAAAAAATGCGCGTGTATCTGCATGTTACCTACTTATTATCTGTGATTTTATGTGGTCTATGCATGAAAAAATTTTGATTTCAATTCGTTATAAATTCAAACTATAAGTAACCATAAATTCTTTTTTCTTGTAAAAAACCCGGAATGGGGGTACAATCTACATGTATTGCTGTAAAAACGTTTTGCAGCGTATGAACGGAGGAAAAGATGAGAATTTCAGATTTACTAAAACAAAAAGAAGTGACCCTTAGCTGTGAGCTGTTCCCACCCAAAAAGGGTTCTGGGCTGGAAAAAGCACATGAAGTTGTGCGGGACATGGCGCAGCTGAAACCGGCATACATGAGCGTGACCTATGGAGCGAGCGGCGGAATCAGCGAACATACGGTGGATATCGCCAATGAAGTACAGAATGTCAATGGGATAACTGCCCTGGCGCACCTGACCTGTGCATCTTCCGGAAGGGAGAAGGTTCGGGAAGTGCTGGGACAGTTAAAAGAAAAGAAAATTGAAAATATCCTTGCGCTGCGCGGGGATATTCCGGCAGATTTGGATTTCCCGCTGCCAAATCAGTATCACCATGCCAGTGAATTGATTGAGGAAATCAAAGCATTTGGGGATTTCTGCATTGGCGGGGCGTGTTATCCGGAAGGGCATCCCGAGGCGCAGTCGCTGGAACAGGATATTGATAACCTTAAGCGAAAGGTGGAGGCAGGCTGTGAATTTCTGACGACGCAGATGTTTTTTGACAATGATATCCTCTATAATTTCCTGTACCGGGCGTTAAAGAAGAACATTGAAGTTCCGGTGATTGCCGGTATTATGCCGATTACCAATGCCAGCCAGATGGCGCAGATTACGTCCCTGTCGGGAGGCAGTATCCTTCCGAGGCGTTTCCGGGCGATGGTGGAACGGTTTGCCGACCATCCGGCGTCATTGAAACAGGCAGGCATTGCATACGCCACAGACCAGATTATTGACCTGATTGCCAACGGTGTTACCCACGTACATATCTATGCCATGAATAAACCGGATGTGGCGGGGGCCATATTCCGCAACCTTTCGGAAATATACCGAACAAAATAACGACAGTGCATCAGCATTAGATGGCAGGAAAGAACAGGGATTATGAGAGCAGACAGGAAAGAGACTTTGCGCTACCTTGGGTATCGCGGACAGGAAATGGAAGAGCAGACGATACGGATGATAGAGGAGGCAGCAAAAGAGCTGGAGCGCGCCAGTATGCCCAAAAGCATTTACCGGGAGTATGGCTGCGAGGTGACAGAAGGGCGTGTGAAACTGGGAGAGCTTACGATTGAGAGCCAAAATCTTGCCACGAACCTCAAAGGCTGCGAGCGTGCAGTTCTTCTGGCGGCAACGATTGGACGTGCGGCCGATTTCATGATTAAGAAATATTCTGTTGCCAATATGGCAAAAGCTGCCATCGTACAGGCGGCGGGGGCAGCCTGCATTGAGAGCTATGTGGACGAGGTGGAAGACGCGATCCGGCAAGATGCGAAGAAACGCGGCCTGTATCTGCGTCCCAGGTTCAGTCCCGGTTACGGTGATTTTGCGCTGGAGCATCAGAAAGACATTTTCCATATGCTGGAATGTCAGAAACGGATTGGCGTGACCCTGACAGAGGGAAACCTGATGATGCCGAGCAAATCCGTAACTGCCATTATCGGTCTGACGACGAAAGAGCGGGAGTCCTGCCAGATGGCAAAATGCAGCCTGTGCGAGAATATAAACTGTGAATTTCGGATGCAGGACTGAGGGAATGTAGATTTCGGATTCAGAACGGAGGAAGGCTGTGGATTTCGCATTCAGTGCCAAAGAGTAAAAGGAGATAGAGATGGGCTTTAGAGATGAGTTAGGGAAGAAACTGCTGTTTTTTGATGGGGCGATGGGTACCATGCTTCAGGAGCAGGGACTTAAGTCCGGGGAATTGCCGGAAATCTGGAATGTAACGAAGGAAGATATTATCTGCGGGATTCACAGCCAATATCTGGAGGCAGGATGCGACATTGTCAAGGCGAATACGTTTGGCGTAAATCCCTTCAAGATGAAAGGAACAGGCTATACCTGTGAGGAATTGACGAAAAAGGGCATAGAGATTGCCAAACGCGCCATAGCGCAGTCCGGCAGGAAGGCATATGCGGCGCTTGACATCGGCTCTCTGGGAAAATTACTGGAGCCGCTTGGCGATTTGCCTTTTGAGGAGGCATATGCGGCATTTTTGCCGATGTGCATTGCCGGGGAACAGGCAGGAGCCGATTTATGCCTGATTGAGACGATGAACGATACGTATGAGATCAAGGCGGCAGTGCTGGCGGCAAAAGAAAATACCAGCCTTCCGGTGGTTGTTACGATGGTGTTTGACGAAGACGGAAAGCTTTTGACCGGCGCGGATATGGAGGCGGCGGTTGCCATGCTGGAAGGATTGCGGGTGGACGCGATTGGGTTAAACTGCGGGTTTGGGCCGGATATTATGCGAAAATTCCTGCCAAAACTGCGGGAGGTAACGTCTTTGCCCATTGTATTGAACCCCAATGCAGGCCTTCCGGTGGTTGTGGACGGAAAGACCTCCTTTCATGTGGGGGCAGAAGAGTTTGCCGGCATCATGAAAGAGATTGCGCTGGAGGGCGTGTCCGTGATGGGAGGCTGCTGCGGCACCACGCCGGCGCATATCCGTACACTGGTGGAAACGTGCAAAGATATTCCGGCCATGGAGCTGACAGACAAAGAGCGCAGCGTGGTCTCTTCTTACACACATGCCGTCGTTTTTGACAACCGTCCGAAGATTATCGGCGAGCGCATCAATCCTACCGGAAAATCAAGGTTTAAGCAGGCGTTACGTGAAAATGACCTGGAATATATCTATAAAGAGGCGCTGACGCAGCAGGATCAGGGCGCGCATATTCTGGATGTGAATGTGGGGCTGCCGGAAATCGACGAGGTTCAGATGATGCGCGATGTTGTGACAGGCCTTCAGGGAATTACGGATTTGCCTTTGCAGATTGATACTTCAGATGCGGTGGCGATGGAGACGGCGATGCGCCTTTATAACGGAAAGCCGCTCTTAAATTCGGTTAACGGCAAGCAGGAATCCATGGACGCGGTATTTCCGCTGGCGGCGAAATATGGCGGCATGATTGTCTGTCTGACGCTGGATGAAGGCGGCATTCCCGATACAGTGGAAGGACGAATCGGGATTGCAGAGAAGATCATCAAGGAGGCGGCAAAATATGGCATTGGCAAGAAAGATTTGCTGATAGATACCTTGACAATGACCATCAGTACCGGGCAGGAGAATGCGAAGATTACGCTGGATGCGCTGCAATATGTGCGCAATGTCCTGGGCGTGCATACGACGCTGGGCGTGTCAAACATTTCGTTCGGCCTGCCGCAGCGCGAGCGTGTCAATACGGCGTTTTTTACGATTGCACTGTCGCAGGGGTTAAGCGCGGGAATTATTAACCCAAACAGCGAGGCGATGATGGCGGCGTACCATTCTTATTGCGCGCTCAATGGCAGCGATAGTCAGTGTGCGGATTACATCGCCAAATACTCGAAGCAGGAAGAACAGCCGAAAATGTCCGCTGCAAAGTCCGGGGAACTCAGTCTCTATGACGCAGTTGTGCGCGGGCTTTCCGAGAGTGCATATCAGGCGGCGCGAAAAGAGCTGGAAACAAGAAAACCGCTGGAAGTGATTGATGGCGCGTTGATTCCGGCGCTTGATAAAGTCGGACAGGGATTTGAGAAGAAGACTGTCTTCCTGCCCCAGCTTTTGATGAGCGCGGACGCGGCAAAAGCCGGGTTTGACGCCATCAAGGAACACCTTCAGGCGCAGGGGGATGAATCATCCTCCAAGGGAACGATTGTGATTGCCACGGTCAAAGGGGATATCCATGATATTGGCAAGAATATTGTCAAAGTCCTGCTGGAAAATTACGGGTTCCAGGTGATTGATCTGGGCAAGGACGTTGCGCCGGAGCTGGTAGTGGAGACAGCGAAGGAGCATCAGGTGAAACTGGTGGGACTTAGTGCGCTTATGACGACTACCGTGGCAAATATGGAAACCACGATTCAACTGTTGAAACAGGAAATGCCGGAATGTAAAGTGATGGTAGGCGGCGCGGTGCTGACGCAGACGTACGCCGACATGATAGGTGCGGATTTTTATTCCGCAGACGCCATGGGCTCCGTGCGCTATGCCAACGAGCTGTTTGGCGGATGATTTTAGAACTCTCCGAACCCTTTTTGAATATATTATAGTGAACGACAAAAATAATTTGTCATTCACTATATATGAGAAAGGGGATGGGAGAGTTTTGCGTCTTAATTGGATGATTTTGGGAATTGTCGCAGCAGTTCTTCTGCTGCTTATTTTAATATGCTGCATTCGCATACAGCATCACAGACGCGCAAAATGTCGGGTCAGGCGGCGCAGTGACGAAGAAAAGCTGTACGATATCAACCATGCGCTCCAGCCGTTTGGCTTTGCCTATGACCTGCGCAGGGATATTGTATACTCGCTAAAACATGCCTGGCAGCGGGGATTTGGCTATGGCAAATTATACGATGAGATGGCGCCGGTGATGAATATGGTGATTCACAGCGAGCCCATTTATTTTGAGTACGATAACAGAAGATGGATGATTGAATTCTGGAAAGGACAGTATGGCATTACCACCGGGGCGGAAGTGGGAATTTATGTGGAAAAAGAGCGCGACGATGAGAAAGACCCGGAGGATGCGTTTTACCAGTGCGTGACGGAGGAAGAAGAGATACCCATCGGCATGGTTTTGTATAAAAACGGCAAGCGCATGTTCCAGCGCGACCGTAAACACTGGTGGCTCACCGGATTTCGCCTGGGAGAATTTTCCTGGCCGGCAGAGCTGATGCTGGAAGTTTCGCTGACGTTCCCGGATTTTGCAATGCAGGAAGCATTTCTGGAAGGATGTTACTATGCGGGATACCAGCCGGAAGATTTTCGCGTGTGGTACAAAAGGGTCTGTTTCCGTCTGTACCAGCCGAAGACAAAACAGCCTTCAAAATATGGAAAGGTGTTCGGAAGGCTGATACAATGGCAGAACTGCCATAACTGCAAGCTGTACCAGCGGGTGACCAAAGATTTTACGCGCACAATTGATAAACTGGACTATCTCATGCAGGCATACCCCAGAATTTTTGGCATAATTATAAAAACAGGAAGAATTGGCCGGGGGAAAAAGAGACATGGACCGTACCGAAAAAAGTCTGGATAAAGCTTATGAGAACGCGCACTGCATCACGATTGGCAGGGGAAACCGGGTGGTGTTGATGAGCGACTGTCACCGTGGAGTCGGCAACTGGGGAGATAATTTCCAGTTGAACCAGAATCTGTTTTATGCCGCCCTGCAATACTACAACCGAAGAAACTATACCTATATTGAGCTGGGGGATGGGGATGAGCTATGGGAAAACCGCAGCCTCCAGGATATTGTACGGGCGCATGACAACCAATTTTCACTGATGCATGAGTTCTACCGAAAAGGGCGTTTTTATATGCTCTATGGGAATCACGACCGCAAAAAGTCATGCCAGAAATATTTTAAGAGACATTGTGAGAATTGTTATTGCGATGCCAAGGAGCGGATAAGCAGCCTGTTTCCCGATATGCAGGTATATGAATCCATCCGCCTGAAGGACAGCGCAAGCGGCGTGGAGCTGCTTTTGGTGCATGGACACCAGGGGGATTTCTGGAACGATACGATGTGGAAATTTACCAGATTCCTGGTGCGCTATTTATGGCGGCCGCTGGAACTTGCCGGATGCAACGACCCTACGAGCGCAGCCAAAAATTACCGGAGGAAAGAAAAGACAGAGCGAAGGCTTTCGGCGTGGGCTGACGGACGCAGGAAAGTCCTGGTCGCGGGGCACACGCACAGGCCTTCGTTCCCCCGGCCGGGGGAGGGGTATTATTTTAACGATGGAAGCTGCGTACATCCGCGCAGCATTACGGCGTTGGAGATTGAATGCGGAGAAATCACCCTGGTTAAATGGAGCATGAAAGTGCGGGAAGACAACATGGTATATATTGGAAAAGATGTGCTGGAAGGGCCGGAAAAGCTGCAGGAGTATGTGTTGCAACAGGTGGGATTGGAAAATTAAGAAAATTTTAAATAATGCAAACTTGTTACGTTTTGGAAAATGTGATAAAATTATGATATGAGTTCGGGTGCCCAAAGTACATTGAGTGCTTTTGGCGCCCTTGTTTTTTATTTAAAATTAAGGAGAAAAAAGATGAAATGTTTGAAATCTATGGCAGCAATGATCTTGATTGCCTGTATGACGCTATCTGTTCCGGTGGAAGCTGTGGGAAACAGGACAAATCCCCTGGAGCAGGCAGCGCCTGCGGGTAAGCCGGAGGCAGAGAAGGAGTATGCCGAGGGACAGGCGCTTGTCCTGTATGAGCAGCCAGCCGTTTCTGCACATGCCTCCATCACATCGAATGGATTTGGCGCAGATATGCAGATCGAGGAGACTTATGAATTTGACGGCGCAGAATCGGACATGCCCGCCCGCAAGGCCAAGAGCCGTGGGGCGGATACGGCGGTTTCATTTCGGGTGTCGCTTGTGAAATCGGATAAGTATTCTACCGAAGAGCTGATAAAGCAGTTAAATGCGAGGAAAGATATCATAGCTGCCGAGCCGAATTATAGATTACATGCCCTGGAAACAGACGGGGATCCCTATGCGAAATATCAGTGGGCGATAGACAATCAGGGGCAAAACCATGGGACGGCCGGATTGGACGTAAAGCCCAGGCAGGAGATACTGGGGACAAATCCAGATGGGAAAGAATGCGTGATTGCGCTTGTCGATACAGGCATGGATTATACGCATGAGGATTTGCAGGACGTGGTTTGGGAAAATCCGGTGCAATCCAATCAGCTTAGAGGCCGTCATGGTTATGATTTCATCAATAGCGATGCAGATCCCATGGATGACAATGGACATGGAACGCATTGTTCCGGCATTATGGCGGCAAATTACAACCATATTGGAATACAGGGCGTTACCGCTAATGAGAAAATTAAAATCATGCCGCTGAAAATCCTGGATGAGAGCGGTTCCGGCTATGGCATAGAGTTTGTCGGCGCTTATAACTATATTTATAAAGCGCAGCAGCTGGGGGTCAATGTTGTGGCTGTCAATAATTCCTGGGGCGGCGTGGACGAAGAGGAATCTGTGATTTTCCGGAAACTTGCGGAGCTTGTCGGCCAAAAGGGCGCGGTCTCTGTCTGTGCAGCCGGAAATGACGGCGCGGACAATGATGCATTGGGCGGAGATATTTCTGCCATTGACAGCGATGTGATTCTTGCAGTAGCTGCAACGAATGAAAATGACGAGCTGGCGGCATTTTCCAATTATGGCGTAGAAAGCGTAGATCTTGCAGCTCCGGGCGCGGATATATTGTCAACTGTGTGCTATGATTGTTTTAATCCGGGAATCTATGAGAACCGGGAGGAATTATGCAGCAAATTTGAGGATTTTTCCGATGGAAACCTGGTGAAGGAGAGTACCGGGAATGCGGACGATATTGTCTATGGATTTGCGAAAAGCAAGGGTAGGGCAAAGTTATCCTTAAGCCTCACCGATGAGGCCTGCTTCGGGTTAAAGGGAGATGGGGAAAAATCATTAAAATGGAGCGTCAACAATGCCAGGGAAGATGATGTTTATACGCTTTATTTCCCCTATACGGCGGGAGTATCTACAACAGCTACACATGACAGCATTATGATAAAGGCGATTGAGCCGGACAGGAATGATGAGGGACAGCCGGAGGAGCTTCTTATCGAGCCTTCGGTCATTTTTGTCAATGATTTTGAGCTGTCAGAAGAAGGCACATTGGATGATGCGGACAAATTAAATGTGATGGAAGGATTGATCGGAGGCACATACCTTGATAAAGGAAATTACTGGAACCATTTTTCCGGATCTGCCCTGGAGGAGCGGGAAGAAGAGCAGGAACGTGTGCTTGCCGTAACGCTTAATACATCCGTGAAAGGAAATTATGAAATTTATCTGGATAATCTGGGAATCAGCAAAGAAAATGTTGCGCAGGAGAAATTCGGCAGATACGATTATTTCGACGGAACTTCCATGGCTGCACCGTATGTAACCGGGGCGGTTGCCGCGCTTGCCAGCGCATATCCGCAGGATGATGCGTTAGATCGCAGACAACGTCTTCTTGGATGCACGAGGAAATCCGATGCGTTACAGGGGAAAGTATTAACCGGGGGCGTGCTTGACCTTTCGCATGTGAAGGAGCCCAATGTTTATCTGAGAAACATTTCTCTGGATGACAAGAAGAACATTTGCATAGAGGGCAGAGGCCTGGCTCATGCCAGTGTGACGGTCAACAGCCAGGCTGCAGGGATAAAGGAACAGTCGGAAAAGCGGATCGTCCTCAATTCGACAGGGCTTTTGAACCGTACGCTGGAGATTGCGGTTGCGACAGAAGGAAAGACTTTGAACAGGAAATGCTATTTCTCAGACGGCGCCGCATTTGCCCCGGCAGGAGATGCAACGGGAACGCTCGCGGAGGGATATACCGTTTCTGACGGAGAGCAGATCTATTATGTGGATTCTGAGGGCAGGGTTGTCACCTGTAATCCAGAGCAGAAGGATGAAGACGGTGAAATCATGTATCTGGAAGGAGATATGGGATATGGTTCTGAAATTTTTGGCAAAGACGAGGAGCTGATTCCTGAGTATTCGGTTCGCAATCTGTCAGACATCGCATGTCTGGACGATAGGCTCTGGAGCGTATTAGCCCTGGATCTGATGTATTCCGAGGAGCGTGTGTTAGCGTGTTACGACAGTGAGGAAGGATGGCAGAAAGCCTGCAATCTGCCAAAGGAATTTGAAACGTTAGAAGGAATTTCCGTGGCAGCCTACCAGGGGAACTTATATCTGTTCGGAGGATTGGACAATATCACAGGGAAGGAACAGACTGTCGTCATGCGCATGGATCCATTGACGTGTAAATGGGAAAAGGCGACCGCACTTCCGGAGGCAAGGGCATTTGCCAAAGCAGTTACCATAGGAAATGAGCTGATCCTGACGCTGGGAAGAAAGGAAGACGGCACATTTCCATGCAATATGGTTTATAATGGAAAATCATGGAAGATGTCTCAGGCGCAGCCGGAGGGACTTACCGCCAACGATGCCTATACATATTACAATGAAAATATGGAGGAAAAGGAAGTTGCCTATTATTCTGCATATGTCGGGGCTGTCAATGGAGGGCTCGTCTATACGGGAGTTGAGGCGGAAAATCTCGGAGACACGTTCTTCTATCAACTGTCCGAAGACAAATTTGTGAAGTCAGGATATGCCATTTCAAACACGGCGATGAAAGAGCCGACACAGCAGCAGGCCGTCGTCATGCGCGATAAACTGTACCTGCTGACACAGGAAGGGGAAGACGTTCGTGTCTATACAATGCCGGTGCAGGGATTATACGTTCAGGTAATGTCGGCTGGTTCCGAGGAAGGGTTCGAAGGCGGCGTCCTGAAGGGGATACGATATTATGTTCCGGGGGACGTCATCAGCATTACGGCGGAGCCTGAGGAAGGGTATTTTGTGAAACAATTAATGGTAGACGGCGCAAAGATTCCAAAGGGAGCAAACGGCAAATACCAGTATCGCTGTGCGGTGGATCTGGCAAGAAAGAAGATTACTGCCTCTGCGGAATTTGGAGCCTATGTGCTTTTCCTGATGGCAGAGGAAGAGACCCTGGAACTCTATCCCGGACAGTCCTGGCAGACAAATGTATTTGTGATTCCTGAAAATGCGTATAATCAGGAGCTTATCTGGTCTTCCAGCAAACCGGGTATGGTCTCGGTAAACAAAAAAACCGGAAATATCAAAATGTCGAAGAAGGCAAAACAGGGCAGTACGGCGGTGATCACGGTTACGGCGGCAGACCGCGGAACCGTGAAGATGAACATTACCGTCAAGGTGGTGAAACGGCCTGTGCCGTCTAAAGGCGAAATTGTCAATTCAGGAAAACTGCAATATGAAGTCACCGCGTCCACCGCAAAAAAGAAAACGGTTTCATGCAGCGGATTTGCAGGTAAAGCGGTACAGAATGTAAAGATTCCGGCAACTGTAAAAATCAACGGTTACAAATTCAAGGTGGCAGGAATCTCGAAGAGTGCGTTCGCAAAGAATAAGAAAATAAAGAGCGTCACCATAGACAGGAATGTGACGTCGATTGGACGGAATGCATTTTACAATTGCAGCTCCTTAAAATCCGTTCGCATCAAAGGAACGTCCGTAAAGAAGATCGGCAAATCCGCATTTCAGGGCGTGGGTAAATCATCCATTGCCCGAGTGCCGAAAAAAGTGAGGCGGACTTATGCTGCGAAGTTGAAGAAGGCAGGGTTTGCCGGAAGGGTGAAGTAGTCAAACGCGAGGAGGTATGATTTAATGGCAGAGCAATATGTTAGGCAGTCCGTGGAGGGCTTCATTATAAAGGCACTTCAATCCTTGGGTGGCAGTGCATCAAAGAAAGCGATAAAAGAAGAAATTGTCGCAGACGATTCAAATGATATTTCTTATGAAAATGCTTTCGAACCGATATTGTCCAGAAATGGAACATCATATATTCCGTTCAGTTTGGACTTCAATTTTGGATTAATCAATCTCTACACTTGCGGGTATGTTGAGGATTATGGTCGGCGTGGAGATGTTACGCTTACGGAAATTGGGCGAATGGCAAATTATGCGGGATTCCCTTCTGAAGAAGAGCAGGAAAAGATACGCAAGTATTGGAAGAAGAAGGATCAGGAGCGCGCTGAAAGAAAGAGCAAGAAACAAACGCCTGTTGATAGTGAAAATACAGATGTTTCTGCCACGCCTGCCGAAATAACTGCCGTTGAAGATAATGATTCAAGTGAGGACTGGAGAGTAACGGTTCTCGAACAGATCAAGCAGTTTTCACCTAAGAAATTCGAGAGTTTTTCGAGACTGCTCCTGTCCCGCATGGGCGTAAAATTTGACCGTGAAAAGGGAGTAAAAATGTCTGGAGATCATGGGATAGATGGGTACGGATATTTTGAGTCCGATGAATTTAGGACAGCAAAAGTGGTCATTCAGTGTAAGCGATACACTGATAGTCCCGTCTCTGAGCCGGAGATTGATAAATTCAAAGGCGTAATGATGAGCTTTAATGCGGATTACGGTATTTTCATTACAACGAGTTTCTTTACAAAACAGGCACAGACTAAGGCGGTCCAGGGCGGCAATACTGTAACATTAATTGACGGTCAACGCCTTGTTGATTTAATTGAGAAATATCAGCTTCATATTACGCCAGTGCAAAATTATGTTCTGAATGATTATTACTTTCAGAAGGATTGAAATTCAAACGCGAGGAGAAATAAGGTATGGAAACGGTTGATTTCTCCCTTTCCCGATTATGATTATTTGAGTTTGTAGCTTGCTTTTTATCTTGCAAGTTGGAGGCATTTACAGGGGCGAAGCTGGTGCATGAAACGCCTAGACTGGCACTTATAAATACTAATCTTGCGATACAGCAATTAACACAGATAGCTTTGGAAGAGGGAATTATAACACAGGAAGATTTAGAGAAAATGTTTTTCCTAAATATATATTGTAGTTTGTGTATCCATTATTTCTTTAAAAATGGTATAATAAGATAAATATGTTACAAAAGCTATATTAGGAGGCAGATATGGCAACAGCAGAACAATTAAAAGCATTGATAAGAGCTCATTTTGATGATAATAGTGAAAAATTTAAAACGGTAGCACTCCAGATTGCGGCGCATGAAGCCAAGATTGGGCATACGAGCTGTGCAAAAGATATCAAAAACCTCGTGCAGAATGTAAAGTACCCCACGAGGAAAGTGACGTCATTCAGTAAAAAACTGGAAACCCTGGAACAAAGAGAAAGTTATGTGGATATGCTTGATATCGTATTAAATGAGCCTCTGGAAAGCAAAGTTTCCCGAATAATAAATGAATTTAGAAAAAAAGAAGTTTTGAGGAAAAATGGCTTGAAGAACAGGAGCAAAATTTTATTGGTTGGCGAACCGGGTACAGGAAAAACGATGACTGCGTCTGTCATTGCAAACGAGGTAAATTTGCCATTATATGTTATTCAAATTGATAAGCTTGTAACAAAATATATGGGAGAGACCAGTGTTAAGCTGAGACAGGTATTTGATTATATAGAGAGTTATACAGGTGTTTATTTGTTTGATGAATTTGATGTTTGCCGGATGAGAGCCAGATATTGAGAATTATGAAAAATAAGCTGGAAGGGCATTCCGGGAAGGAAATATATGAAAATGAAGTAATAGAAAATGCTTTGGGGTTGAGCCATTCTGACATTTTTAAGTCATGTGACGAAGCATTGAAAATTTCAATTATGGATGAAACAGCAATAAATAAAAAAATAATGACAGCAGTGCTGCAAAATAGGAGAGAGGATATATTTTATGCTTAAAGTTAATTCAATATCAGCGCATAAAAAACAATATATAAATGAGGCAAGTTTGTTAAGGCTTAGACCATATATCATTGATGAAATTGGAGAAGACGAGTCTTTTTATCTGTATCAGAAATGCCAGAGTATACTATACTTTGCATTAAGCCAGAATGACTGCAATGAAGTGGCTCTTGTTTATGCTATAAACAGTCATGAAGAGGGTAATATGATTAAAGGAACACAGACAAACACGGATTTGGAATCGGATACAAAAACGTATGAATTATTAAATAGAAAAGATGATAAAGTTTGTGTATTGGTGCATAACCACCCAACGGATTCCGCTTTTTCCATTGAAGATTATTCAGAATTCTTATTGTATGGTAAGTTGAAAATAATGGTAGCTGTGACGAATTCTGGCGAGCAATACTATATGACCAAAACAGAGTGCTTTGATAGAAGTGCCGCAGTAAAGAAACTGATTGAAATCACAAAAATGTGTGATCATAATAATGATGGAAAGTTAAATCGTTCAGAATCCGTACAGGCTGCAAAAGAATTTGAACGGGTGGCATATGTATTTGGAATAAGGATTGAGTAAGGAGGATGCGAATATGACAAAACCTACATTTTCAATTTTAGTTGATACAGAAGAAAATACTAATCTTGCGATACAGCAATTAACACAGATAGCTTTGGAAGAGGGAATTATAACACAGGAAGATTTGGAGAAAATGGATGCGAAGAAGAGGGAGCTGGTAAATGCACAGTAAAAATAAATAATGATTGTGTTATAGCACAACCGTAACCAACAGAGAACGCCCATCCCTGCTCTCAGCCGTGATTTTTCCCTTATGCGCCTCGGTGATCGCCCGTGCAATGGACAGGCCAATGCCGTGCCCGCCCGTTTCGGAGTTCCGGGACTTGTCCGTCCGGTAAAATCGCTCGAAGAGGTGCGCAAGGCTGTCCTGTGGGATTTCCTCTGCGGTATTATATACGGTAAGCCGAATATTTTTTCCCCGCTTATCCAGGGTGACTTCGATGGAGCCTTGCGGCGGGGAATATTTTATGGCGTTATCTAACAGGATGGAGAGGAGGCGGCGGATGGAAGTCTCGTCTCCATGGCAGGACAAAGCAGGCGTGATTTTCGTAGTGAAATGTTTTCCCTGCGTGTCGGCAAGCGCCTGAAAAGATTCTATCGTTTCTGATGTCAAATCGGAGATAGAAAAGTCAACATTTTGCAGGTGTTTTTCTGCCTCTTCCATGCGCGCCAGATAAATCAGGCTGTTCGTCAAGTCGGCGAGGCGCCCGGTCTGTTTCCCGATGCTCCTGCTCCATTCTGTTTCCCCGTATTCCATTTCCAGGATTTCCCGGTTGGCGTCTATGATGGTGAGCGGGGTCTTAATTTCGTGTCCGGCATCCGTGATAAACTGACGCTGTTTTTCGTAGCTTTCCGCTACCGGTTTCATCACCAGACGCGAGAAGAAAACGACGAGGATGAATACGGACAAAAGCCCCAGAAATGATACCAGGATGCTTGTGACAAGAAAAGAGCGGAAGGTAGAGAGGTTGCGCTTGCAGTCTACAAAAATAATCCGCATACCGTCAGAAACAAGCTCCTTGCGATAGCGGTAGGAGGACAGGAAACCAGAAGTCCTGTGAGAATTCCAGATACGGAGCGCATACTCTGAGGCTTTTTCTTCGTCGATGGCGGCAACCTTATCAATATTTATGGTGGAAATCGAGCCGTCTTCTGTGAAAAGAACAGAGAAATACCTCGTCTCGTAAGGCGTTTCCGGTGACATTTCCATATCGTCCGGCCTTGGATTTTCAGGAGCAGGGGGAAAGTCTTCGAGTTTCGGTTTCATAGTATCTGAGGATGGGGAAGTTTCCTGTTCCTTTGCCTCTGGGCGTGGGTGTTTCCTGGGGAATTCCCCATTATTTTCGGACAGTATACGCAGGACGTGCTCTGCGTCCTGTATGACCTGGCGGTAATTGAGGATGTTAATGCTGCCGATGATGACAGTTAGAACCAGCAGCATGGAAAGCATGGAAATCAGGATAAATTTGTTCTGCAATTTTCGAATCATGGCTGTTCCTCCAGAAAATATCCGGCGTTTCTTGCCGCTTTGATTTGCACGTTAGCGTCCAGTGCGTTCAGTTTCTTGCGGAGATAGGAAATATAGACCCAGACGACGTTGATTTCCACTTCGCTGTCGTACCCCCAGATGCGTTCTAAAAACCGTTCGCTGGGAATCAGCTGCCCGGGATTTCCCAACAGCATTTCCAGCATCTGGAATTCCTTGTTGGCCAGCCGGAAACTTCCGCTGGGGGAGGAGAGCGTGAAGGAGGCAAGGTCTAAGGAGAGGTTTCCCATGTGCAGGCTGGAGTTGACGGCGGCGGTACTTTCCCTCGTCATGGCACGGATCCTCGCCAGCAGTTCTTTGGCGGCAAAGGGCTTGGTGAGATAGTCGTTTGCTCCGGCGTCCAGCCCTTCCACCTTGTCGTCAATTTCTGATTTTGCCGTCAGGAACAACACAGGGATGGTATTTCCCTGTCTGCGGATGGTTTTGAGGAGCGTAAGACCATCCATCCTGGGCATCATAATGTCCAGAATCGCTCCGTCGTAATTATTGCTGTTTAAATATGCCAGAGCCTCTTCGCCGTCATAGACGGCGTCTACGGAGTAATTATTGCGTTCTAAAATAGTTGTCAGGGCGCGTGAGAGTTCCTTTTCGTCTTCTGCCAGTAATAAGCGCATGGGTGCCTCCTTTGCGTATCGGTCAGTGTGTCTTGCGGTTGATGAATTCCGTTTTGTACTTGGAATATACGATCTTCTGGCTGTGGTAGAGCCCATAATAGCCGGACAGCATATAGCTTAAGGCGATGGATAACAGGAAATAGGGCATTCCATCGTAGCCAAACAGTTCAAAGCAAATCAGCAGCGAAGTAATCGGACAGTTCGTGACGCCGCAGAACACGGCGCCCATGCCTGCCGCAGTACACAGCGCAGGATAAAAACCGATCAGGTTGCCAAATGTGCAGCCGAAGGTCGCGCCGACAAAAAATGAGGGGACAATCTCGCCGCCTTTGAAACCTGCGCCGAGCGTCACCGCGGTAAACAACATTTTCAGCAGAAATGCATAAGGGTTATATTCATTATGTTCAAAACAGCGTGCAATCACAGGCATCCCTGCGCCGTTGTAGTCCTGGCTTTTGACAAGCAGCGTCATGATGACGATGAACGTGCCGCCGGCAAAAATGCGCAGGTAAGGGTCGGGAAGGTATTTTCGGTATATTTTATCTCCCTGATGGAGCATGATGCAGAAGATAACGCTGACCCCGGCGCAGAGTATGGCGAGAAGGCAGATCCAAAATGCGCTCGCAGGGGTAAAATCCGGCAGGCCGGTAAGGAGAAACTGTTCCGGCATCACCTGGAAATATTCGGCGATTTCTTTTGCGGTCAGTGCGGAAACGACACAGGGGACAAGCGCTGCATAGTGCATGATGCCTACGCTTACGACCTCCATGGAGAAGATGGCGGCGGCCATGGGCGTACCGAACAATGCGGAGAATGCCGCGCTCATGCCGCACATAATCATGATATGTTGGTCTTTGTCGTCAAATTTAAACAGCCGTCCCAGTGTGTTTCCGATGCTTCCGCCAAGCTGCAGCGCAGCGCCTTCCCGTCCGGCAGAGCCACCGAATAAATGTGTCATAATTGTGGAAATGAAAATCAGGGGCGCCATTTTCATCGGAATATGTTCCTCGGAGTGAATGGCGGCAAGAACCAGGTTCGTGCCCGTATCCTTCTCGTCATGCAGCAGGTGGTAAGCTCCCACAATCACGAGCCCTGCGATCGGCAGCAGCAGTATCAGGCTGGGATTTGCCGTGCGGGAGTCGTTCGCCCAGGTCATGCAGTAATGGAATAAGGTTCCCGCTCCGCCGATGATGATGCCCGACAACAGTGAAAAGGTCAGCCATTTCAGGAATGTAAAAATACTCCTTGCAATATGCCGTAAATAGTATTCAAGCGTTTCTTTCAGGTCAAATTCATCTCTCATTTGTAAACTCCCATATATCCGTTGCAGTTTTCCACCATATTAACACCATGCGGGGGAATTGGCAAGGAAGATTGTGGCAAACAGGCGAAACTGTTATGAAAGATTTGGATTCCTTCTATTTTCCTCTTGCAAGACCGATGGCGCGATGTTAAAATATTTACAAACGAGAAGAGCGAGGTAGATACGATGTATGCAGATGAAAATGTGATTAGAATCAAACATGATGTACTTTACGAAGTGGCAAAGCTTGCATTTGCCGGGAAACTGGACTCGCACAGAGACCATATTGCACTGGAGCTGATACCGGGACCTACGCCGCAATTCCGCTGCTGTATTTACAAGGAGCGTGAAATCATCCGCCAGAGGGTTCGGCTTGCAGAGGGCAAGGCGCCGGGGCCAGAAGACGATGGGAATGTGATCCAGGTTATCAGTTCCGCCTGTGAGGACTGCCCGATTTCCAGTTATACGGTTACGGAGAACTGCCAGAACTGTATCGGCAAGGCATGTATCAATGCATGTAAATTTGGCGCAATCCGCATGGGAAGGCATCGTTCCCATATTGACGCCTCCAAGTGTAAGGAGTGCGGACAGTGTGCGAAGGCATGTCCTTACAATGCAATTGCGCATTTGAAGAGGCCGTGCAAGTACAGTTGCCCGGTGGACGCCATTACATACGACGAGAACGGAATTTCCATTATTGATAAGGAGAAATGCATCCGCTGCGGCAAATGCATCCATAGCTGTCCGTTCGGGGCAATTGGCTCCAAGACATTTATTGTAGACGTGGTAGAGGCGTTGAAGTCCGGCAAGAAGGTGTATGCGATGGCTGCGCCTGCGACAGAAGGACAGTTTGGCGCGGATATCACGATGGCGAGCTGGAAGAAGGCAATGTTCGAGTTAGGATTTGATGATTTCTATGATGTGGGACTTGGCGGCGATATGACGGCAGCCTACGAGGCAGAGGAGTGGGCAGAGGCATATAAGGAAGGCAAGAAGAAAGTAACTTCCTGCTGTCCGGCGTTTGTAAATATGGTACGCCTGCACTATCCGAAACTGGCGGACTGCGTATCCACTACCGTTTCTCCGATGTGTGCGGTATCCCGTCTGATTAAGGCCAAAGAGCCGGATGCGGTGACGGTATTTATCGGGCCGTGCCTTGCAAAGAAATCAGAGGTCGTAGACCAGCAGATTCCGGGAAATGCAGACTACGTACTGACTTACAGCGAGCTGCGCGCCATTATGCGTGCGAAGGGAATTGCGCTTGAGCCATGTGCAAACGATGACCAGATTGCATCTGTTTACGGCAAGCGTTTTGCAAACTCCGGCGGAGTTACCGAGGCTGTCTTGCAGAGCCTTAAGGAGTCCGGAGAAAATATTGACGCCAAAGTCTGCAAGGCGAATGGAGCCGCAGAGTGTAAGAAAGCGCTCCTTCTTCTTCGAGCTGCAAAATTGCCGGAAGATTTCGTAGAAGGCATGATTTGCGACGGCGGCTGCGTTGGCGGGCCGAGTGCGTTCAGTGACCAGATGAAGTTCAAGAAGGACAGGGATCTCCTGATTGCAGAGGCTGATGAGCGTGGAATTCATGAAAATCTGTCAAATTATGATATGGATAGTTTCTCCATGCACCGGGAATAAAGAACTAATTCGCTGATTCGGGGATGGAAGAAATATAAAATAACAGGCTACAGGCTGTTGACGTAAGTCGGCAGCCTGTTTTTTCTTGACAAATATATCGGAACCTGATATATTAGATATATCGAAAGACGATATATCGGAGACTGTATATAAACATAGATCAATAAGAAAGGGATAAACAGGGAGGCGTTATTTTGCGGGAAAAACAGATAGCAATGACGGAGGCGGTCTATTATATCCTCCTGTCCTTGCAGACACCGAATCATGGATATGGAATTATCCAGAATACCATGGAACTGACCGCCGGAAGGCTGGAGCTGGGGGCGGGGACGCTTTATGGGGCAATCAATACCCTGCTGGACAAGGAGTGGATTCGTCTGTACAGCGAGGATAAGCAGTCCAGGAAGAAAAAGCAGTATATCATTACGGAGGATGGCAGCCTTGCCTTGCAGCGGGAAATAGAACGGTTGGAAGAGCTTTTGGAAAATGGAAAGCGTATGGTGCAGGAGAGGGACGCGTTTTCAGATGTTCTGATAAATCACAACGGTAAGCCCGAAATGGAAGGAAAGAAAGGAGCGGCAGATGAAAAAGTTCAGGTTGTATTTTGACAAGGATAAGGAAGAAGCCTGGTTGAATGAGATGTGCAGGGAAGGCTGGGCGATGGTCGATTTTTTTGCCGGGCTTTATGTGTTTGTGCCCTGCGAGCCGGGAGAATATACGTATCGGGTCGATATGCCGGAAGATGTCAGGTCTACGCCTATCTGGAAAAAGAACAGGGAATACATAAACCTGGTGGAGGAGACGGGGGCGGAATATGTCTGCAAGTGGGGATGGTGGCTGATCTTTCGCAAGGAGACGGCGAAGGGGGAGTTTGAGCTGTACACTGACATAGAATCACAGGTTGCCCTGTACCGGCGAATTCGCAGGATGTTTTTGATTGTGGGGCTTTTGGAATGTTCCCTTGCCTTGCAGAATACAGGTAATATATTACATTTATGGTCTGGAAGGGATATTTTGGATACTTTGAGCGGCCTGGATGTTTTTGTTTTTGTTTGTGTGGTTATTATGTATTCTATTATAGCGGCATTTTTCTTCGTGTCGTGGAAACTGACGAGGAAAATACGGCGTCTTCGGCAATAATTGGTGTTGACAAATATGTAAAATTATATTATTGTATTATTGCAATAGTACATGATGAAGAGAGGAAGGCTTATGAAAGAATTGTTGAAAGTGCAGAATCTGAGAAAGACCTTCAGGATTTCTGCCAAACAGCAGAAGATTGAGAAGACAAAGGAAAGAATTAAGGTGGCGGTGGATGATTTAAGTTTTACCGCCTATGAGGGTGAGGTGTTTGGCTTGCTGGGCCCGAACGGGGCTGGAAAGACGACCACGCTTCGGATGATGTCTGCGCTGGTAAGACCGGACAAAGGCGACGTATTCGTAGATGGGGCAAGTGTGGTGAAGAACCCAGAAGAGGTTCGGGGCAAGATTGGATTTCTTACCAGTGAGCTGAAACTGGAAGAATTTTTCACACCGAATTACCTGTTTGGATTTTTTTCAGAGCTGCATGGCGTGGAGAAGGCCGAAGCAGAGGCAAGAAAGCAGAATCTGTTTGAGAAATTCGGGATTACGAAGTTTGCCGAGGTGAAGGTGGGGGATTTGTCCACCGGCATGAAACAGAAAGTCTCGCTGGTCATCTCGATTGTGCATGACCCGGACATTATCATCTTTGACGAGCCGACGAACGGGCTGGACGTCCTGACGGCAAAAGTCGTGACAGATTTCCTGCTGGAACTGAAGGGACAGGGGAAGACGATTGTGGTTTCCACCCACATTTTCAGCCTGATCGAGAAAATTTGCGACCGGGTAGGCGTTGTGATAGACGGGAAGATGGCGGTTTGCGATACGTTAGAGAATCTTACCGCAGAGAAACCGCTGGAAGAGAAATTCTTCGACATTTTTGCAGAAAGAGCAGGTGGCATCCATGAAAAATAGCATTTTGACAATCATGAAGAAAGAATTCGTCCGGTTTTTTACCGATCGGAGAATGGTACTGACTACGGTAATTATGCCGGGACTGATGATATATCTTTTGTATTCTTTTATGGGCAGTGGGTTATCCTCCCAGTTTGAGACAACAGAGGATTTTCTGGCGCAGGTTGGTGCGGTAAACCTGCCGGAGAGTATGCAGCAGATAGAGAAGGACAGCGCGGCTCTGGAGTTCACAGAGGTTTCCGAAAACGAGGTGGAGCAGTTATTGGAGGATTTGAAATCACAGGAGACGGCTTTTGATTTACTGGCGGTATTTCCGGAAGATTTTGACGCGCAGGTATTGTCTTATGATGTGACCATGGGTGGAACGGCGCCGGCAGTAAAGCTCTATTATAATTCCACGGACAACGATTCCCAGTCGTCTTATAACATGATGCAGGAGATATTGGATACATATGAATCCGCCCTTGCCAATAAATTTGACGTAAATCCCGGGGAAGAGACGTATGACATGGCGACAGAGGAAGACATGTCGGCGCAGATATTTTCCATGATGGTACCTATGCTGCTGCTGATATTTTTGTTTAGCGGCTGCATGGCGGTAGCGCCGGAATCCATTGCGGGAGAGAAGGAGCGTGGGACAATCGCCACCCTTCTTGTTACGCCCATGAAACGCAGCCATCTGGCGATTGGCAAGATTATCAGCTTGAGTGCAATTGCCATTTTGAGCGGTTTTTCCAGTTTTCTGGGAATGATGCTCTCCCTGCCGAAGATGATGGGTGATGTGGAGGGAATGAGCGCGGACATTTACAACATGACCGATTATATCATGCTCCTTCTGGTTGTATTGTCAACCGTATTGGTCATTATCACTCTGGTATCCATTATTTCTGCTTTTGCCAGAAATGTAAAAGAGGCGACCGGATGGGTGACGCCGGTCATGATTATTTCCATGCTGCTTGGCGTGACATCCATGATACCGAGCCTTTGCATGACGGAGCCGGTGTGGTATTTGATTCCGCTTTATAACAGCGTGCAGAGCATGAACGGTATCTTCTCAATGAATCCGGACATGGTCAACATTGTGGTAACGATTGCCGCCAACGTATGTTTTGCCGGAATCGGAGTGTTTGTGCTTGCGAAGATGTTCGATAATGAAAAGGTGATGTTTTCTAAATAAGATATGATGTGGAAATTGGGCGGGAAAGCTGAATAGTTACTGTTTCCGCCCAATTTTTGGATTCTTTTCTTGTATATTTCCATCTTGTAGTATATAATAGGCAACAGGTTAAATGGTAAGAAATTTGAGACAGGAAAAGGAGAATTACAATGAGTAAGGTACGAACAAGATATGCACCCAGCCCAACCGGAAAGATGCACGTAGGAAATCTTCGCTCTGCATTGTATGAATTTTTGATTGCCAAACATGCAGGCGGAGATTTCATGTTGAGGATAGAGGATACCGATCAGGAGCGTTTCGTGGAAGGAGCGACGGAGATTATTTACCGCACGTTGGACAAAGCGGGACTTTTGCACGACGAGGGTCCGGATAAGGACGGAGGATTCGGGCCGTATGTCCAGAGCGAGCGCATGAAGAGCGGAATTTATATGGAGTATGCAAAGAAACTTGTAGAGCGCGGCGAGGCGTATTACTGTTTCTGTGAAAAGGAGCGCCTGGATTCCCTGAAGACAGAGATTGTAGAGGGCAAGGAAATCATGATGTATGACAAGCACTGCCTGTCCCTGTCCCAGGAAGAAGTGGAGGCGAATCTTGCGGCAGGGAAGCCGTTTGTCATCCGCCAGAACATCCCCAATGAGGGCACCACGACGTTTCATGATGAACTGTATGGAGATATCAGCGTGGAGAATGCGGAACTGGATGATATGATCCTGATCAAGTCTGACGGTTATCCCACGTATAATTTTGCCAATGTGGTGGACGACCATACGATGAACATTACCCATGTGGTGCGTGGGAATGAATACCTTTCCTCCGCGCCGAAATACCAGCGCCTTTACGACGCGTTTGGCTGGGAGTCGCCGGTATATATCCATCTGCCGCTGATAACGGACGAGAATCATAAGAAACTGTCAAAACGCAGCGGCCATGCGTCATTTGAAGACTTAATTGAACAGGGATTCCTGACGGAGGCGGTTATAAACTATATCGCGCTCTTAGGCTGGAGCCCGGAGGAGAATCGTGAGATTTTCACGCTTGAGGAGTTGATTCAGGAATTCGACTATCACAGAATCAGCAAGTCCCCGGCGGTTTTCGATATCGTTAAATTGAAATGGATGAACGGTGAGTATTTGAAAGCCATGGATTTTGAGGAGTTCTATGCGCTCGCCGAGCCGTATCTGAGGAAGGAAATTACCGCAGATTATGACCTGAAGAAAATTGCAGCCATGGTAAAGACCAGAATCGAGATTTTCCCGGATATTGCGGATCATGTTGATTTTTTTATGCAGGTGCCGGAATATGATATTTCGATGTATGCGCATAAGAAGATGAAGACGACGCCGGAGACGTCCCTTGAGGTTTTGAAAGAGCTGCTTCCCCTTTTTGAGGCGCAGGAGGATTATTCCAACGACGCGCTGTATGAATTGTTATGTAACTATGTAAAAGAGAAAGGCTGCAAGAATGGCTATGTGATGTGGCCGGTGCGTACGGCGGTTTCCGGCAAGCAGATGACGCCGGGCGGAGCTACGGAGCTGATGGAGGTTCTGGGCAAAGAGGAATCGCTGTCGAGGATTCGGGCGGCAATTGCAAAATTAGAAACCGAAAAGGAAGTTTCTCTATGAGCTTTAATTCATCCCAGACGGAGGCGATCGGACATAAGGACGGCCCTATGCTGGTATTGGCGGGACCTGGTTCTGGAAAGACGCTGACGATTACACAGCGGGTAAAGAATCTTATTTTGCATGAGGGGGTTGACCCCTCATGTATTCTTGTGATCACTTTTACCAGGGCGGCGGCAGAGGAAATGAGGGAGCGTTTTTACGCTCTGATGGATAATAAGAAATATCCGATTACGTTCGGAACTTTTCATGCCGTCTTTTTTCAGATTCTAAAACATGCCTATGGATTTCGCAGCAGCAACATTGCAGGAGAAGAACAGCGTTTCACGCTCATGCGTGAGATCATACGCAGGATGCACCTGGAATACGAAGATGAGAATGAATTTATCGGGGATATGCTGAGTGAGATCAGCCTTGTGAAAAATACCGGGGCGCCCCTTGCGCATTATTATCCCAAAAACTGTGCGAAAGAGATTTTTGAAAAGATATATTGTCTGTACGACAATCAGATGCGTGCCAAACGGCTGATTGATTTTGACGATATGCTGGTATACTGTTATGAATTGTTTGCGCAGAGGAAGGACATTCTGGCCTCCTGGCAGCAGAAATTCAAATATATCCTGATTGACGAGTTTCAGGATATCAATAAGATTCAGTTTGAGATTGTAAGGATGCTTGCGCAGCCGGAAGATAACCTGTTCGTGGTGGGCGATGACGACCAGTCGATTTACCGTTTCCGGGGTGCAAGGCCGGAACTGATGCTGGGATTCGAGAAGGCCTATCCGCAGACAAAACGTGTGCTGCTGGATATTAATTACCGCTCGCCCAAAGAAATTGTGGAGGTGTCCCTGCGCCTGATTTCGCATAACGCGCAGCGTTTCGAAAAGAAACTTTCTGCCAGTTTCCACAGGGAAAAGAGCGTGCATTACCATACATGGGAAGGGCAGCAGGAAGAAGGGAGGGCGGTGATTGACCAGATTCTGCAGTTTTGCAGGGAAGGGCATGGATATCAGGACTGCGCCGTGCTGTTTCGCACCAATACGCAGCCGAGGATGTTTATGTCGCAGTTAATGGCATATAATATTCCGTTCCGTACCAGGGATAATATTCCCAATCTCTACGAACACTGGGTCACGCGGGATATTTGTACATATATACGTCTTGCGCTGGGCGGGCGCAGCCGGGCGGACATACTCAAAATCATGAACCGGCCGAACCGCTATATCACCCGTGACAGTCTGGAAGAGGAGACGGTGGCCTTTGATGTGTGGGCGGATTATTTCTACGATAAAAAACAGCATTGGGTAGCGGAGCGGATTGAGCAGCTTGAAGCGGATTTGCGCGTGATCAGCCGCCTGAAACCATTTGCGGCGATGAACTATATCTGTATTGGGATTGGATATGAGGAGTATTTGCGGGAATATGCAAATTACCGCAGAATCAGTGCGGACAGCCTGATTGAAATCCTGGACGAATTGCAGGATGACGCAAAATCATATCCGGACTTTGATTCGTGGTTTGTACATATGGAAGAGTATACGCAGGAATTGAAACAGCAGAAGAAACAGCAGGAAATGTCGGGAGACTGCGTGTCGCTCGCCACGCTGCACAGCGCCAAAGGGCTGGAATACCCGGTTGTTCATATCCTTGATGTCAATGAGGGACTCATGCCTTACCGCAAAGCCGTTCTGGACGCCGATATACAAGAAGAAAGGCGCATGTTCTATGTGGGATTAACACGCGCCAGACAGGAAATTCATATTCACAGTGTGAAAAAAATCAATGGAAGGGAGGTCGAGGTCTCCCGGTTCGTGGAGGAAATGCAGAAGAATTAATCTTCAAACATATCGTCCCATGCAGCCTCTTCCAGCAATTCTTCGAAATATTCTGTTACTTCTTCATATTCTTCTTCGTCTTCGATATTTTCCAGAGAGGGATTACCGTCCTCATCCTCGAAGTAGCGGAAAATGTATACTTCGCCTTCTTCGCTGTCCTCGTCTTCCTCGTCGTCTGCCGGCATGAGGACAATGTAGTTCTGGTCGTCGATATCGAAAATGGTAAGTATCTGGCATTCTACTTCTTCGTCATCATCCAGTGTCAGGGTGACGCGAAGGTCTTCCATATCGTCTTCTTCATCTGCCAGATTTGCAGGGGTGGTGTCCGGTTTGTCGTTCATAGGGCTTACCTCGTTCTTTCTATAATTATGTAATAATGCCTGCCAATGGATACGTCTGTGTAAAAATTGTCCGGAAACTATATGATCGCCTGAATATAAAGGTCAGGGCGTTTTACCAGGTCCAGGCATTCACCTGTGCTGAGTCGGATCAACGGCCGGGAGTAGTGTACCTTGTTATTCATGATTACGACTCCGGTAGATCCGTCACTGAGCTGGACGGTATTGCCCATATAGGTATCCAGAATACGGGTCATAAATGTTATTATGTATTCAATGTCAAATTTTTCAAGTCCGTTCTTCTCAAACGTGGCAATTACTTCAAACGGGCAGTAGCCTTTGCGGTAAGGACGTTTGGAAGTCATGGCGTCATATACGTCGGCTATGGCAATAATCTTGGCAAAGTCCGGAATCTCTTCATTCTTCAATCCGGCGGGATAACCGCTGCCGTCACAGCGTTCGTGGTGCATCAGCGCTGCGTCCTTAATGCGTGGGTCTAAATCCTGACCGGCAAGAAGTTCAGCACCGTTTGCCGCATGTTTCTTGACCTCTTCGTATTCTTTGGGGGTAAGTGAGGATGGTTTTAAGAGGATATTGGGGTCAATCGTGCATTTCCCGATATCGTGAAGCAGTCCTGCGATTGTCAGTACATCCAGGTCTTCTTCTGAGAGCTGCAGCCATTCACCGAGCATACGTCCGATGAGAGCAACGTTGATACTGTGCGCGAATGTGGTATCGTCAATCTGGCGCATATTGTGCAGCATATCAAATACGGAGAGTGATGTCAGGCTGTTGGCGTACAGGGAACTTACCTCGTTGATAAGCGCCCGGTCTTCCACTGGAATATTTTTGTTGACAAGGTCATCGAAAGAAGATTCCAGATAGCGTGACTTCTCATCGTAATCTACTTTGAAGGTTTGAAATTCTTCGCTCTTGCGTACTTTCTGTGCGTAGGAGACAGGTTCTTCCTGTTTCTGTGAATCAGGATGCTCAGACGGCTCCTCGATATTTACCCATTCGATCCCGTAAAATTCCAGCCGGGAAATCTGCTGTGACGTCAAAAGCGTGTGGGCAGAAAGTATTAGCTGTCCGGTTTTGCTGTATACAGGCGTTGCTGAATAAGTGCCTGCCTTAATATCTGTTATCGCTGTCTTAATCATAGGAAGTTCCTCTTTTCTTTAGAGTAGATTGTTATAAATTGCTTAGAACCCCATGTGAAAGGTTATCATTTGTATTATAGTGTACCATAAACAGGAATAAAATGCCACTGTTATAAAAAAAATCTTTCCAAAACCTATAGGAGTTGTTATAATAAAGCTATGGAAAACAGAGAATTACGAAACAGAGATTTAGGAAACAGAGGTTAGTAGACAGCATAGGAGGAGCATATGAATTTTCAAATCTGTACCGGGATCCAGGAACAGGCAGGTGTGGCAAAACAGGGAGACACGATTTTGTTTTCTGTTCAGGCGCATGAGAATGCCAAATGTAAGGTGATTTTGTATCCCAGAGAGAATGGAACGATTCTGAAAATTCCTATGAAGGCACAGGAAAGTAGGAAAACTCTGTATACTGTGGGCCTACAGGGGCTGGATTGGGAGAATTATGATTATAATTTTGAGGTAGATTCAGAAGAAGTGACCGACCGCTATGCACGTAGGATTTCCGGTCGTGAAATCTGGGGAGATGAGAGACGCAGGCCGCTGTCATGGCAGGCAGAACCGTTTGTGCCGCAGCGTGAGAAGAAACGCAAAGCACAGGAGCAGGCTATGGGCGCATCATCTGCAAAACAGAACAGCAATGAGAAGATAAAGATTAAAAGTTCTTTTTATTTTTCGGATTTTAAATGGAAAAAAGATAAATACCCGCAGATTCCCAAAGAGGATATGGTCATGTATAAGCTCCATGCGCGTGGATTTTCGATGGGAATGAGAAACAACAACCTCAAACGGGGTACTGTGGGGGCAATTGAGCACAGGCTGGATGAATTAAAGAAACTGGGCGTTACCACCCTGCTTTTTATGCCTTTGTATGAATTTGAGGAGTTTATGATTCTGGATGACAGCAAGGAGCAGAAGAATTTTAAGACAAGAATCAATTACTGGGGCTATGCCGCAGGAAATTATTTTGCGCCCAAGGCCTCCTATCTGAAGGAGAATGAGCCGGATGAGCTCAAACGCCTGATTGCGAAAATGCATCAGAAGAATATGGAAATCGTGTTGGAGTTTTATTTTCCGGAGAAGATAAATCCATATTTAATAACTGAGATTTTGCATTACTGGAGGAAAGAATACCATGTAGATGGTTTTCGGATTATTGGCAATCCCGCAGGAGCGTGTCTTTTGGCGCAGGATCCGGGGCTTGACGGATGCAAATTGTTTTCAGACGGATTTTCCCAGGAGCTTACGCAGGATAATGAGCGGTTTGGACCGGAATTGTATACGTACGATGACAGATTCCTCTATGAGGTCCGCAAGCTGATGAATCATCAGAATGGAAATACCTATGAGTTTGTCTGCCAGATGCGCAGACAGCAGAAAAAGCAGGGATTTGTCAATTTTATTGCGGAAAATAACGGATTTACCCTGTGGGATGTATTTTCGTATGAGTTCAGGCATAATGAGTTAAATGAGCAGGATAACCGGGATGGGAACCGCTATAATTTCAGTATGAACTGTGGACAGGAAGGGATAAGCCGGAAACGTCCGATTCTTGATTTCCGCAAACGGCAGGTGAAGAATGCCCTTGCAGTGTTGTTTTTTGCGCAGGGAATACCGATGATCTGGATGGGAGACGAGTGCGCCAATACGCAGAACGGAAATAACAATGCTTATTGCCAGGACAACGAGATTGGCTGGAAAGACTGGAAGAACAACCTGGCCAGCAGGCAGATTACGGATTATGTGCGGCAGCTTGCAAGGCTGAGGAAGAATTATCCCATGCTGCGCAGCCCCAATCCCTATCATCTGACGGATTATAAGAATCTGGGCTGCCCGGATTTGTCTTACCACAGCGACGGCGGCTGGAAGATAGACTTTGACATGAACCGCAGTTTTGTCGGCATGTACTATGCGGGAGAATATTCCCATTTGAAAGAAAATATTTATATTGCATATAATTTTCAATATACAACGCAGAAGTTTGCGCTGCCGGAGAATATGGAATGGAGACTGCTGTTAGATACCTCGCAGGAGAATTCTGTTTTTGAGGAGCCGAAACTGGTTGGGCGGGTACAGGAATTCCGGGTCAGGGAACAGTCCGTCTGCCTTCTGTCTGGAAAATCTATTCGAGGAATGGCATGAGTTGGCATGAGGAGGGACCCGCGAAGCGGGGGGAGCCCTGATGCCTTGTAGCGTGGCCTGTAAAGTCGAATGGCATGAGGAGGGACCCGCGAAGCGGGAGGAGCCCTGATGCCTTGTAGCGTGGCCTGTAAAGTCGAATGGCATGAGGAGGGACCCGCGAAGCGGGAGGAGCCCTGATGCCCATATCGGAACCAATGAAGTAAATTGAGGAGGAGCAGAACATGGAAGAGAGACAGGCGACATTTGGAATCAACGGTTTTACACTGAAATGTATCGCCATGGTCTGTATGCTCATTGACCATACGGGAGCAGTGTTATTTCCGCAGTACAGGATTCTGCGGATGATTGGAAGGCTGGCTTTCCCGATTTACTGCTTTCTGCTTGTCGAAGGGGCGATGCATACCAGCAATATCCGCAGATATGAACTGCGTCTGCTATTGTTTGCATGTATTTCGGAGATTCCCTTTGACCTTGCCCTGTTCGGCGGGATCCGCTGGGATCATCAGAATGTGTTTTTTACTTTGTTCCTTGGAGTTGTAACCATAGATTTGGCGAAACAGTGCAAGAATAAAATCATGATATTATTAATCGCGGCTATTGCGATTGTAACAGCGGAGTTTATGCATACGGATTACAGCGGTTCGGGGATCGTGTTCATTCTATGTTATTATCTGTTGTATGAGCGGAAGATATTCCGGCATTTCATGCTTGCGGTGGAGAACTTGTTGCTCTATGGAATCGGTATTCAGTCTTATGCCTCCCTGGCGGCTCTTCCGATGATGCTCTACAATGGCAAAAAGGGGCCTTCCCTGAAGTATTTTTTCTATGTTTTCTATCCGTTGCATTTATTAATTTTATATTTGATTATTAGGATAATTTATTAGTTTATATGGTTTTGTGAGGTGTATTTATGAAAGCTTGGCAGCATTTGAGGACAATCAACCATCATAAAATGCTTGTGATGAAAGGGTGTTTCCGGGTAGGATTATATAAACAGGGGCTGTTGCATGACCTGTCCAAGTACAGCCCGACTGAATTTATGGTGGGCTGTAAGTATTACCAGAACGGCTTGAGCCCGCACCATATGGAGCGCCAGGAAAAGGGATATTCCCTGGCGTGGCTGCATCATAAGGGCAGAAACAAGCACCATATGGAATATTGGATTGATTATGCGGTGGGCGATGGCAAAAAGGGAATTGCCGGCATGAAGATGCCGCTCAAGTATGTGGTGGAAATGTTTATTGACCGCGTATCCGCGTCCAGGAACTATCAGAAAGAGAAGTATACAGACCGCAGCGCCCTCGAATATTACGAGCATGGCAGGGAGCATCATATCATTCACAAAGATACCAGGGAATTGCTGGAAAAGCTTCTGCACATGCTGGCGGACGAGGGAGAAGACGCGGTATTCCATTACATCAAACATGAACTGCTCAAACAGAAAGATTACGGGACGCCGTATCAGAAACCGTCTGCGCCAGTCATTCAGCAGAATTGATTCCTTGCAGGGTCATAGTGGTAGTCAATGGCGGCGAGTTTTTGCACCAGGTCGTCTGCGGAGATGGCGGCGTCGTCGCACAGTTCTTCCAGGGATGCGTGGTAATCGCGCAGATAGGTATTGACAACACTGAGAAGCATAACGGGATCTTTTGGTAAGTTCATTTATCGTACCTCCAATTTCAGGTTTCTTTCACAGTATAACCGCTATTTGTGGGGATGACAAGTTGAATTTAATATGGAAAGGCACTTCAGGGCTTGATTTTTCATAGAATGTAGTAAATCAGCTAAGAGGTGCTTTTTTTGAAAACTTTTTTAAAGCCGCTGAATGTGGAGGAAGAAAAATATTATCTGGAAAAATTAAAGACCAGAGAGGGCATTTTAAAAGCTAAGAGTGAAATTTTTGATTATCTGAAGCCTGAAGGACATATTGTATTAAATGGGGAGGATGATAAGCTTTCCACAATCACAGAGGTAAAGGGCGTTCGTCCGCTGTTTTATGGCAAGAAAGAAGCACAGACAGAATCCTCACAGACAAATCTCAGCAAGATTGTCAAGGGAATCTATGCAGACCAAATCCAGAATTGTGGTCTGGAAGGTGTGAAAGCACACATTCATACACCAAAAGG
>CAJUOE010000246.1 GCA_910587895.1 uncultured Lachnospiraceae bacterium | reverse complement strand
GTCCACGAAAAACAAATTATAATATTTTATATATATAATGCTATGTAAACGGAAACACCCTTGATAGACATAGTTTTGCTCCTTAAAATGCTGTATGATAGGTATCCGATCCTCGTCATCGTGATTCCCGCAATCCTGCTCCTGTCGTTGCTCTCCATTCTGTATGGGGTGAAACTGTTCCAGGACATGATCTATTGGAACAGGGAAAAGAGCGGCAGGATCGTCCTCGAAAACCAGATATGCAGCCTGCAGGAACACATGGAGGAGATGGAGCGCATCTATTCCGGCATACGGGGCATGAAACATGACATGAAGAACACCATTGCCGTCATCCAGCGCCTTTCCGCAGGGGAAGGGAGCGGGGAGCTACAGGAGTACCTGTCGGAGCTGAACAGGGGGCTTGAAAAGCTGGAGGTGCGGTTCGGGACGGGGAACACGGTGGTGGATACCCTGCTCAACATGAAATACCATGAGGCGGTGCGGGATATGCCCGACTTAAGGATGGATGCGGATAAGCTGCTGCTCCTGCAGGGGATTCAGATACACAGCTATGACATAGGCGTAGTCCTGGGGAATGCGGTGGATAATGCGGTAGAAGCCTGCCGGAAGCTGAAAGCGAAAGAGCCGGGGGCGGATGCCTTTATCCGCATAAGCTCCCTGCAGAAAGGGAACCTGCTCATCCTGAAAGTGGAGAACAGCTTTGACGGGCGGCTGGTGCTTAAGGCGAAGGAGGAGTTCCCGGTAACGGATAAGTCGGACAGGAAATCCCACGGGATAGGGCTTGCCAATATCAAAAGCACGGCGGAGAAATACCAGGGGGCAGTAGATTTTAAGGTAAATGGCAGGGTGTTCATCCTGTCGGTGATGATGAAAAATGAAAGGAGAGAGGAAGATGGATTTCGGAGTGACAGGTAAATTGGGAGGGTACTATCTGGCGGAGCAGTACCGGAAGAATGTGGCAGACAAGAGCGAAGGCGCGAGTTTTGCGGAACTTGCGGCTACGAAAGCGGTAGGGAAAACAGAGAATGTAAGTTTTAAGGAAATGTTGAAATCAAAGTATCCGGGAGCATATTACAATGTCATGGATACATCCAAGATTGACAGTTCTTTATGGGGAAGGAATGATTATCCGTGGGATAAGTATTTCAGCAATAATGCGGATGATTCTGTTCTGAACTGGAAACCGTCGGGAGTTGAACCCGATATGCAGAGTCCGGCAGTCCGCGCCAAGATGAATGCAATGCTTGGCAAGATTGCTGTGGTTATACCGCCGGAACTGGAAGAAAAAATGAAAAATAACACAGAGCTTGCACAAAAAGTAATGGGGCGGGTGGATAGTTTTTTATTAGCTAATTCTACTCCCGGTGAGAACGAAGGCTTTCTAATGACATTTGATGAAAATGGAGAAATCAACCATGCCTGTGTGGTGGGAGAACTGAAATTTACTGTTTCATCATCAGAATTTGTGGAAACCCGCAGAGCAAGGGAAGCAAAACACGCAGAATATGAAAGGCTGGCGGAGGAAACTGCCCTGAAACGCAGGTTGATGGAGCAGGAAACGGACGAGAGATATTATAAGGACAGTATAAACAAAAAGGCGGTTTCGATTGCCGCATATGAAGCGGCGGGCATTTTGAGGTAAGGAAGATCATGCCCGGACTTACCGCAAGGGGGCATGGGCGGCTCTGAATGACAGAGGGGCTGCAGGTAAGATTTTTTGAAGGAGGATGAGATTATGTCAATGGAGATCACAAACAATTACAGCGATTATGGGAAAGGCTACACAAATACTGCAAAGGAAGGAAAGTATTGCAGGCCAGAAGGGCAAAAGGAAGAAAAAGATTGTCAGCTTAGGCCGCATGTTTGTGGCCTTTTTCATTAAGTATGTTTGGGTTAAAGAAAAACAGTGATTATGTGGCCGTCTATCATTCCGGTAAATCCTATGCCAACAGATATTTGATTATGTATGCGATGAAAAATGAAACGGACAGTGTGAGAATTGGCATTTCGGTGAGTAAAAAGGTGGGAAACAGCGTGGTCAGGCACAGAGTGAAGCGTCTGATCAGAGAAAGCTGCCGTTTACATGATGCCAGGTTTAAGCAAGGGTATGATTTGGTGATTATTGCCAGGAGGGCTGCGGCAGGCAGAAGCTATGATGAGATTGAAAGCGCAGTGTTTCATTTGATAGACGGCCACATAATCACTGTTTTT
>CAJUOE010000245.1 GCA_910587895.1 uncultured Lachnospiraceae bacterium | reverse complement strand
TCCTAAAGAGGAATGTATCCTATGAAGGTTATACCAGTGCACATAATCCCATAACTTCAGTTTCGGTTCCGAAAAATCTGCAAACTTTTCATCCGACAATGCCTCGGATGGAATTTCATAACCATATCCATCCGCACCTGCACCACCGGGCAGGCTCCCCACGTCAAATAAATAATTCCGGTTACCGTATGTCCCATTGTAAAGGTCATACCGCTTCTCTTCATTTTCATCCATCCGGCTCCGCAGGACAGTATCCAGATTGTGGTTCGTCAGTGTCACCTCCAGGCGGTTTATCACTTCCGTTGTAGTCACTTCCACTTCCTGGCTCCCGTTATCATCTGCAATGAACGCTTCCCATGTCTTATGTCCGTGGGCAGACGCAGCGGAATGGCTGTCATAATAAACATCAAACTGCACCCCGTACCGGGCAAAAGCGCCTGTATCCTCCACCACATACTCCACTCCGTTCATCACAACCTTCGTCCCCATCGGCACAAAGGGATTGGCGGCATCCACCGCTATCGTATGGTTTGCCGTAGGGTATGCGCCGCTGGCCGTCGGCCCGCCTGACCATGAGCCACAGCAAACGGAACAGTTACAGTAACCGCTCGTTACCACCTGCCCCAAAGACTCCCCGACACGCACGGTTTTTGTTTCCGTCACCGTATCATTGACTTCATCCACATATAGGCTGTACTGCTCCCTGAAGATTTCTTCCACTTCGTCCGCTACCTGGCTGTAAGTAAATTCCCCGTATTTTGCAGTGAAATAGGAAATCAGATGGTAGGGATTGTGGGAAATCTCGTCTACCTGATACCAGTATTCGTCATACCCCGGATGGGTGGATTCCATGTTGTTGATCTGTCTGTTTAAGGCGGCTTCCAACGCCGCATACGCATTTTCCGTAGCATAAATATCTTCATCCGTGCTTGGATAAGTGGAGCCGATAATACTGGAGGATGCCCCCTGGGTCATGGCGCTGCAGCTTGACAAGCCTGCCGACAGCATCAAAAAAAGCAGCCCTATGACTGCCGCTGCCCCAAATATCCCTTTATTATTTTTTAAGACGGATGCCGCCTTGCTCTTTATCTTGTCAAATACGGACTGCGTGGCTTTTGCCGCCTCCGCTGTTTTTTTCTCTCCCCTCTTTGCCGCCTGGTAGGATTTTTTAATCCGCTGTTTCTGCCAGAACTTTTTCCGGATTGTTTTCTCTGCCTGCCCTGTTTTTTCTAACTGCTTTCCTATGGATTCTACCGTTTCCTGTGAAGCTTCAAACTGCAGGCGGCTTTTCACGCCTTCCCCTTCCGGGGATTCCCTCCACCGGGAGAGTTTCCTCTGCACCATCCGGCGGGAGGTACGCATGGCGTACCGCAAAGAATGTTCCGCCATGACCTCTGCCCTGTGTGCGCCCTCTGCCGCTGAATTATCCTGCTCCGCTTCATGCACTTTCCCGTGTGCATAGGCTGACATGGAATGGGACGCCGCAGACGCAGCTTTTTTACCAATCCCCATGCCTGCACCATGCGCCATGCCGCTTTCATCGTCACCAAAAGAAAGCCGGGATGCCTGTTTTTTCTGTTCTTTATGTAGCTGCTCCCGCTTCTGCTTTTTCTTAATCTTTTCACGGGCAGAATCTAAGGTTTCCCCTGCATCCTCTGATGTCTCCCGGTATCGGGTATCTTTTTTCCCGGAATCCTTACTGCCATCTCCACCGCCTGCCTGCTGTCCATTTTCTTTTTGGAAATGTGACTGCACCAGCTTTTTCTTCCGGCTGTGGCTTGTTTCCGCCACAGCCTCTGCATAGTTCCTTCCGCTGGCCGGATGCCCCCGGATTCTTCCCATGCGTGAGGAATATTCCGACAGCCCCCGGACCAAACCCGCCTCCGAGACTTCCGGTTCCACATCCCCGCTGCTGTCCGGCTCCTGAACAAAATATGTATGATTTTCTGGTAAAGGATGCACAGACAATCCAGCTATTTTATCTTCTATCGGTTCAAGTGTGGCATTCTTTTCCTGTGTTTCACGCAACAGCCGCTTTTTTGCAGACTGCCTTTGCTGCCTGCCCACCTTCGTGGAATTTTCTACGCCTGATAAATTGCCTTCCTTCTGCCGATTCCCATTTGAGTATGCTTTTTCCCTTTGAAAATGGATGGAATCTGCCGCCTGTCCAGGCAATGTCAGATTATCCAACTCCCTCTGGCTTACCCGGACAGAATCTTTCTTCTGCAGGTTTTCCTCAACCAGACCGTCACGGCTCATTTTATTGACCGTCTTATCCCTTGCTTTAAACTCCTGCTCCCGCATATCTCTGTTCCTTTCATTATCCAACTTTGCGACACGGTGTCGCAAAGTATTAGGATCTATCAATCTGTTTTTACTGGCTGATTTTCTTTGCCATTACCACAACCCTTCCGTTCTTTTGGGAATACTCACAGGTGGATAAGGTCAGCAGCTTATCCCCGAAAACTGCCGAAATTCCTGTATCATAAAGCGCACGTTCTTTGACGGCATTCATATATTCCCGGTAATCTGCCGCATCCTCCGCCTTTGTAAACGTATAATAAGGAAAATCACTTCCCGTATATACCGGCGTACAGAATACGGCAAAAATCTGATAGGTTTCACTTCCATGCAGCGTATCGTAGGAAATCAGCGGATGTTCCAGATAAAATGCGCTGTCCTTGTACTGATCCAACGCCGCAAACATCTTCCCGCTGTTCATATGGTGTCCATAGATAATCAGGTTGTCGCTCGTCTTTGGATTGCACAGCTCGGAAAGGAACAGACAGCCGTTTGCTGAATACTCCCCATAAAAATCCCGATGGAGATAATAGCTTTCTTCTGACGGACGGTACATGACCGGATAATCAATTACTGTCCCTTCTATCCGCATCCATCCGATACAGTCTGGATTTTCCCTGTGCAATGCAAGCAGTCCCGGATGAACCGAAGAGGAAGCTGCCCCATTGTCCGCATCCCCGCCACCGTCCTTTTCCTCTGGCATTTCTTCCAGTCCCATATTTTCAGAATCCTCATAGATTTTCTTTAACTGCTCCTGCACTCCATCATCCTTCCTCTCCTGCATAAGCCTATCTGTAAGGAAATATCCGCTGACACTTAACAAAATCATGGAACAGAGCAGTATCATTCCCGCAATCCACCGTTTCATAATCCGCTCTTTTCCTTTTATAACTCCACTCCATCCTGCTTCAACTGTTTATTTTTTGCAGAAGTAGGTTGGGCAGCATTTCTCGCTTCTTTCTCCTTCAATTTTTTCAGCACGGACGGCTTCTTCTCTTGTTTCTCTGCCTTTTCAGCAGCCAGTTCCTTTGCCTCCCGGATATATTCATTTCCCTTCTGTTCAAAGGTTTCATAGAAGAAATCCGCAAATCCCTCACCATCCATACGTTCCGGCGCATCGGGGATAAATTCGCACCACTGCCTGCACGCTTCCTCTAAAACGGCATCGAACACCATCCGTTGATCCTTATTTTCTAAAATATCCTGTAATTTCATGTATTTCCTCCATTCCTGTCAAAATCTAATTATTTATTGTCATTTTGCGACTATTTCCCGGCCTTTTTCCATCTCAGAAGGTTTGGTTGTCATCAACGCATAGAGGCGCAATGAACGGTCAAATTTATCTTTAAAAGGAATAATGGTACTCCCATAAAAAATCAATCCCTCACCTTCCCCGCTGTTCGTCACATAAGACAACTGGTGTGGGGAGATATTGAGCTGCTTCGCCAGGATCTGTCTGTCACCTGCCGCCTGATTCAGCATATAAATAAAATCTGAGTTTTCAAAAATATTCTCGATCTCCCGGCTTGACAGCAAATCTTTGATGTTCTGTGTAATGCCTGTCGGGATTCCTCCCCATTTTCGGAAACGCTTCCAAATCTCCACAGAATATGCCGCCGTCTGTTCCTCTTTTAAAAGCAGATGGAACTCGTCAATATAGTATCTGGTGGACTTATGGGAAGCACGGTTGACGGTGACACGGTTCCACACCTGGTCCTGGACAATCAGCATCCCCAGCTTCTTCAACTGTTTCCCCAAATCCTTAATGTCAAAGCAGATGATACGGTTCTCCAATTCCACGTTGGTTCGATGGTTGAACACTTTCAGAGAACCGTTTACATAGATTTCAAGTGCCGTTGCAATCCGCTGTGCCTGCACTTCCTTCTGTTCCCGGAGGCACTGGTATAAGTCCCCAAGCACCGGCATATTCTCTGGAACCGGATTCTCGAAATATTTCTGGTACACAATCGGCAGGCAGCGGTCAATGACCGATTTTTCCTCTGCTTCAATGCCGTTCCTTGCCCCCATGATCAGCTCACATAGAGATAAGATAAAATCGCTCTTTACACCTAATGGGTTATCATCATCCGAATAATCCATGTTAATGTCCATCGGATTAATATAGTCCCGGCTCGTGGCAGAGATATGGATCACCTGCCCGCCCAACGCATGGACAAGGGGATAATACTCTCCCTCCGGATCTCCAATAATGATGTCGTCCTGCGTGGCAAAGAAAGCATTGGTAATCTCCCGTTTCGCTGAAAAAGATTTACCGGAACCGGGCGTACCGAGTATCAGGCCGTTCGGGTTTTTCAGCTTCTTCCGGTCTACCATAATCATGTTGTTGCTCAACGCATTTAAGCCGTAATATAACGATTCCCCTGCCATAAATAATTCCTGTGTGGTAAACGGGACGAAAATCGCCGTAGATGTGGTAGTCAGCGCACGTTTAATGGGGACTAAATTCAATCCCAGCGGGACGCTGCTCATCAGTCCCTGCTCCTGCATATAATCCAGACGGCGCAAGGAGCAATTATATTTCTGCGCAATGCCCGCTGTCTGGAATACGGCGTTATCTAACTCCTGCTTTGTCTTTGCCGTATTTAAGAACAGCGCCGTTACAAGGAACATCCTCTCATTCCGGGACTGCAAATCTTCCAACAGCCGCTTCGCTTCCCCTCCATAAGTATTGAGGTCAGAGGGGATGATGTCCATATCATACCGGGAACGTACTGCCTTCTTGTAGAGTAGGTGAAGTGCCGCCTTACTTTATTTCTAAAGCAGGTCTGCACAGCCCCCTCTCTCGAACCGTGCTTGCACCTCTCGATGCACACGGCTCTCCATTATTGTTCAATTTCAAAACTCTGATTGTGGATTTTCTTGTGGCACTCATAGCAGACAACCATTGTTTTCCTGCGTTTTGCAATCATCATCACTTCCCACGGCTCTTTCCCTTTCAGGTTTTTGAGCTTGTTTACATGATGAATCTCAAACTGCCTGCTTTCCGTACAGCCACATAGTTCACAGGTTTTTGCTTTCAGCCTGCTTTCCAATGTACTTCTGGTGTGTTTATGTATCATTGTCATGCCGGGAATCGTGTCGCTTGCTTCTTTGCCTTTTGCACAATCCGAATGTTTTGACAGATACAGGTATTTCATTCCCTTTTTGGTTTCATACGGGATACACCAGCCGCCTTTTTTGTCACTGAATTTCTCCTTGATTTTCCCAATCGTGCATCTGTGCTTGAACGCAAGCGTTTTCAGGCAGCTGTATTCCATAAGGTAACTCATGTAATGCAGTTTATAGAAATTCCCTGCCAGATAATAAAAGTTACAGATGCCCCTGAGTTCCGCATCATAGGCAGATACGATTTCAAGGTCTGTGAGGCGCAATAAATCATTTCTGTGTACCGGCTCTAATTCTCCATTTTCCTTCTGCTTTACCACTCCATGCTTAAATAAGAACGGCTGAATTTTATCTCCCAGCGGGACAGCTAGCTCCATGTGGTTTGACATGGTTCTCTGTGTCGTCCCCCTGCCGTTTGGCTTTATGACATTGGAACGCCTTATGCGCATATCATAGCCTAAAAACCTTGCATAAGTATTGCTGTGCGTAATCAGCGTCTTTTCTTCGCTTAGCTCCATTTTCAGGCTGTCCCGGATAAAACAGGACAGTTTCCGCTTGATTTCTTCGCAGTCCTCCCGGCTTCCCCTGACGCCTATGATAAAATCATCTGCATACCGGACGTACTTGATTTCTTTGTCCGTCTGTGATTTACAGGGGGTTTTCAAAAGCTGGGAACGGAGTTTCTTTAATTCTTTCAACAATCTTTCTTTTTCCGCCATGTTGCCAGCTTCCTCTGCCTTTTTGATTTTCTGCTTCACTCTCGTCATTCTGCCCGACAGTCTGGAATATTCCGCTGTGATACGGCTTTTGTACGGTTTTTGGAAGCCTTTGCTCAATTCTGTCACATATAAATCCAGCTCATGCAGGTAGATATTTGCAAGAATCGGTGAAATGATGCCGCCCTGCGGACAGCCGCTGTATGTGTTATGGTAAACAAAATCTTCCAGATAACCTGCTTTCAGAAACTTGTGTATCAGTTTCATCAGCCTTGCATCTTTGATTTTCTTCTGGATGCACCGTATCAGGACTTCATGGTTGATGTTGTCAAAACAGCCTCTTATGTCCCCTTCAATAAACCATCTTGTGCCGTTCAGGTTATACCGTGCGTAACAGAGTGCGGTATGGCAGCTTTTTCCCGGTCGGAATCCATGTGAGGTTTCCGAAAATATCGGTTCATAAACAGCTTCCAGCACCATGCGCAATACTTCCTGTACCAGCTTGTCACTAAAAGAAGGGATTCCCAATGGGCGGCGTTTGCCATTCGGCTTTTTTAGGTAAATTCTGCGTGACGGTTTTGGGCAGTAACTTTCATCTGCCAGAGAAGCAATCAGTTTTTCAACTTTTGCTTCACTGAAACCGTCTGCCGTGTCCCTGTCAATTCCTTCGGTTGCCGCACCATTATTGGAATATAATTTCTGGTAAGCGATAAAATATAAATCCGGTCGGAGTAAATACCGGTAGAGCCTTGTAAACACTTCTTCTTTGTTCTTTTCAGAGTTTTCCTTCATTCTCTCCAAAATTTCAATCGTTGGTTTCATTTGAGGTTTTCCTCCCTAATCAATTTTACATTTTGGCACACAATAACTGCTTCCCTTCGCCATGTGAGCGGGTTTCCCGCATCTGTTTTTACAGCCTTCCCTGTCGATTCAGGGTTCCCGGACTACTATGGAAGCTCCGTTGCCTTGCAGGATATTCAGTGTCATCTTTCTTGTCAAAGACTTGAAATTTCTCACCTTACGGCATTACACATAGCCCTTTCGGACGTTCCTGTTTAGGCAATCCCCAGTTTGCGTGAATAGTTGGTTGCAGATTGTCGGACGTGTGCTTTCGTTTCTTTACCACTGGTTCTCCAGCATGTTTCATGGCATTTGGGATAACCAGTTATACGAACAAAATATATAACTGCGCCATGCCAGGGGTTACAGACACGTTACCCCTGCCCTATCGAAAAGGGAACTTGAAACTCACATTTAAAAAAATACATTTTCAGCCTCATATCTGCTTAACATTGCGGTTCAGTCGCACCAAGGTGTCTTCAGGTGACTTACCGCTTTCCTGCCATGCTATTGTTCCGTTCAGCTTTCGCCTTTCGGTTAGACAGGCTGTTTCCTGCGTTATCCTACAGGGTAGTACCAAATCTACTTCTATTCACGCCCTTGCTGGGCGCACCTGCTCCTCTATTTTCATTTTCTGGATATTGGTAAGCGCGCCCTTTAACATCTTCATAGCCTTTACCGGGTCCATGGTCTGCATATGCATAGTTACCGTAAGGTTATCATCAATATCCAGAAGCCTTTTTAACAGCTCGTCGCTGAACCTTGGCGCAATAATATCCAGATAATGGACGCTCCCATACATCTGCCCCGACTTAAAGCGGCTCGGATAGCGGAAATCAAACCCCGGCGGCGCAATATAATCTTTGACGCTGCTGCCGGATTCTGACATTTCCTGAAAAGAAAAACGGAATGGTTCCATTGTGTCCTGATTAAAATACTCATGCAGGATGCGCAGACGTTCCTTACCGTCAAGGCTCCTTGCGCGTGTGCCAATTGCAAGGAAATTTTTCACCACATCCGCCTGAATACTTACCAGCTTTGCCCTTGCCTCCTTCAGATTCCTGCCTTCAACTCCAAAAATCAGATACTTGGATTTATGGATTCCATTGTTGCCTTTCGCCGCCTGCATTTTCAGCATATGCGTATATTCCTCACGGATTCCATCAAACAAATCCCCTTGAAGCGGTATGTCAAACTGCTCCATCAAGGTCTGTTCGTTTACCTGTCTGTTAAACAGGAACAGTTCAAACCGTACAGACGGGTCAAAAAAATTAAGGAGCTTGCTGTACTCCTCTAAAATCTCTCCCTGTTCTTCAATTTCCAAAAGCTCATAGTTGATATCAAAAAATTCAACCATCCTTGTATAATAATCAGAAGTCACCTGACAGGTTCCATCGCGGTACATCTTCTTAAATGTAATTGTTTTCTGTGCTGTGGTCGGCTTCTCCTGATTCCTGCTGTTCCCGGCGAGGGTATGCCTAAGTTCCCTGAGCCTTTTTCGTTCCGCAAAGGTAAGACCCACTTTCTGTCCCGGAGTCTTACCCTGCCCGCCCTGCGGCCTTTTCTTCAAGATAACGCACCTCCTTCTTCAATTTTTCCCTTTCCTCCAACTGTCGGAAAAGGTTTTCCGATTTATACGGCCGGATGCCCGGCGCAAGTACCTTCTGCCGCACCATAAAGTACAGAACCTTTTCTGCCGGAAAACCATTTTTTTCATACATTGCCAAAAAGCAGAATGGCAGCATAAGCGCAACCATGATAAACGCCGATGCCTGTGTCCCTAACGCACCTTTGGTGGCAAGGTAAAAAGGCACTCCCACCGCTGCGGCGCACCCAAAGCATATAAGCTGGCGTTTCGTCAGGTTCATCGCTACTTTTGTCTTAATGTTGCTTAAATCTTTTGGCACTGCTACTGATATCGCCATAAAAAACACAGCCACCACTAATTCTGTGGCTGCCCCTCCTTCCATTCTAAATTTGAAATACCTTTAATGGGCATTAAGGATTGATTTTGCAAGCGAGCCTGTCTTGAATAAGCTGAAACAGAGGATAACGGTATATGCAGCCACCGACCATAATGCCGTATGAAGATTGTCCGCCACCTTAATTTTGGAAACAAGCACCGCATAGATACCCACACAGACCATGATAAAAAACCCCTGAAACGCCAAGGCACAAAGCCCTTTAATATAATTATTCCCTATACCGCCCCACTCCCGGTTGCTCAAAGTGGCGAACGGAACCGGAGCCACAGAAATATAAAGATATATTTCAATCATACGCCCATACAAAATGACGGTGATGAG
>CAJUOE010000244.1 GCA_910587895.1 uncultured Lachnospiraceae bacterium | reverse complement strand
CAGCGAGAAAATCGCCGTCACATCTCCACTTCCAAGCGCATCTTCCCAACTGTCAAAATGCCCAAGCCCAAGTTTCTGTAACGTGCTGTACTGGAGATAACGCATATTGGTATAAAGCTCCGTCATGCTGTTGCTGATTGGCGTTCCGGTTGCGAAAGTCACGCCCTTGCCGCCTGTCAGTTCATCAAGGTACTGACATTTTGCAAACATATCACTTGACTTCTGCGCCTCAGTCTGTGCAATGCCTGCAACATTCCGCATTTTTGTGTATAAGAAAAGGTTTTTGTAAAAATGACTCTCATCCACAAAAAGCCTGTCAACACCAAGCTGTTCAAAGGTTACTACATTGTCTTTCCTCGATGTGTCATTCAGTTTTTCAAGCCTTGCTGAAAGGGATTTTCTTGTTTTCTCCATCTGCTTAATGGTATATCTCTCCCCGTTGTCGGCTTTTGCCTGCTCTATGGCAAGCTCAATTTCACCGATCTGACGCTCAATCATAGCTTCCTGACGCTCAATTGACAGCGGGATTTTCTCGAATTGAGAATGCCCGATAATCACCGCATCATAGTCACCTGTTGCTATCCGGGAACAGAATTTCTTCCGGTTGGCAGGCTCAAAATCCTTTTTCGTTGCAGCTAATATATTTGCGCCGGGATAAAGCCGCAGGAAGTCGCTCGCCCACTGCTCCGTCAAATGGTTCGGCACTACAAACAGGCTTTTCTGGCACAATCCTAACCGTTTGCTCTCCATTGCCGCCGCTGTCATTTCAAAGGTCTTGCCCGCACCGACACAGTGCGCCAGCAGGGTATTATCCCCGTATAAAACGTGTGCGACTGCATTTTTCTGGTGGGGCTTTAACTCAATGTCCGGTGTCATGCCGGGAAATTTTAAGTGCGCCCCGTCATATTCCCTCGGTCTTGTGGAATTGAACAGCTTATTGTATTTTGCCACCAAGTCCTGCCGCCTGTCTGGGTCACGGAAAACCCAGTCCTTAAAGGCTTCCCTTATGGTGTCCTGTTTCTGTGCCGCAAGGGTGGTTTCCTTTTTGTTTAATACTCTTTTTTCCTTCCCGTCCTCCATGATTGTGTCATATACCCGGCTGTCCTTTAAATTCAGTGAATCCTCCAAAATCTGGTAGGCGTTCCTGCGGCTTGTTCCATAGGTCATGTTCACAAGGGAATTTCCAAAATCCGCATTTTTACCCTTAACATTCCACTGCCCTGTCACATCCGAAAACTGTATGCCCATAACATTTTTGTCAAACAGGTGCTGCGGCGTTTCAAAGGTGTCACGCATAAAATCTTCCAGATACTCCGGTTTTACCCATGTTGCGCCGATACGCACCTCGATCTCGCTTGCGTCAAGCTCTTTTGGCTGTACCTGCGTGAGTGCCTGCACGTTCACGGTATATTCCGGGTGGTTCTCCGCATAGGTTTTCGCTGTTTCCAGCTTGTCACGGACGTTGCCGCTTAAATACTCATCTGCTGTTTCCCACTTGTCCGTTACGGGATTCTGGAAGATAACCCCTGTCAGTTCCTCTTTTATCGTGTCAGCATCTTTCCCGGAAAGCTCCGCCATATAGTCAAGGTCAACCTTCGCCTTTTCTGACAGCGACACCGCAAGGGCTTCGGTTGCCGTGTCAACGCTTGTGACAACCTCCGCTTTCTTAATGGTACGTTTTGTGAACATATCCGCCTTGCCGACAAATTTCCCTTCCTCGTCCGTCTTTTCAAGGGAGCATAACAGACAATAGCTGCTGTCCTGGTTAAATGCCCGCTTGTTGGTCTGCGAATTGATAAGCCCATACTTTTTAGAAAAAGCATCATACAGCGAATTTAATTCTGCCTGCTTTTCTTTAATGACAGTATCTGGATATTCCTCTAACTGCACGTTGATAAGCTCCTGCGTACAATCCCTGATACCCACCATGCCCTTAATACGTTCCAGCATGAAATCTTTCATATCCACAGGCTTCATAATGGAATTTTCACGGTAATAAACCTTATCGTCCACAAGTGTATAGCTGTAATTCTTCACATCCGGGTCTGCCGGAATGGTCTGGTCTGCTGCTTCACTGTCAAGCTCATCAAGCTTCACTTCCTCAATCTCACCGTCAATCCGGCTTATGGCTTCCCTTAACTGCTCCGCAAATGGTCTTGTGTTGTCGGGCTGGCAGGTGCTTTCCATTCCATAGGGGCCGGAAACCATTTCCATCTTACCCACGACCATCTCCGGATGTTCGGCAAAATAGCTGTTCATGGCAATACCGTCCGCATTTTCCGAAAGGTGTACCCAATCCGGCTCCAAGTCCATAACCCTGTCACGCTTCTTTAAGAATAAAATGTCGGAAGTGACTTCTGTTCCTGCGTTCTCCTTAAAAGCGGTATTGGGTAATCTGACCGCCCCTAAAAGCTCCGCCCTCTGTGCAAGGTATTTCCTTACTTCGGGGCTTTTCTTGTCCATTGTACCTTTGCTGGTCACGAAAGCGACCACGCCGCCCGGACGCACTTTGTCCAGGGTCTTTGCAAAAAAGTAATCGTGTATCAGGAAATTGTTCTTGTCATACTGCCTGTCTGCCACTTTTGTAGAGCATCCCTTCTGACAAGGTAGTTTTTCCCGCATCTACATGGGCTAAAATTCCTGTTGTTAGTTTT